>JBAUOP010000145.1:0-2064 GCA_049579805.1 Acidobacteriaceae bacterium | reverse complement strand
TCGCCGTCGCCGTGGCCATGATCGCGCCCTTTGAGGGATTTTATGGGCACAAATATCACGACAGCGTCGGCGTGCTGACTATCTGCTACGGCGCGACCGCGGCTGACGGCGTCGACTTCAGCAAGACGTACACCAAGGGCCAGTGCCTGGATATGCTGGCCACGGACATTCCGAAGTATGACGCCCCGCTCAAGCGTTGCATCAAACCGGAGGTATACAATGCTCTCCCTGTACACCGTCATGCTGCCTTGGTTAGCTTGGCGTATAACATTGGAAGCGCTGGCGTGTGCCACTCCAGTGTTGTACGCGACCTCAATGCTGGACGTGTCCAGCAAGCCTGCAACGATTTCCTCCGCTTTGACCGAGCAGGAGGACGCGTTCTCCAAGGGCTCGTGAACCGGCGCCGCGCCGAGCGCGCGTCGTGTTTGAGGACCGACTAATGTGGACTTCAATCATGCTGCTGTTCGCGGGGGTGAAGGAAATTCTCTTGCATGTCGGCGTTGCCGGCGTTATGATCGCGCTATGTTTGCTGCTCGCGTATGCAAGCCCAGTCGGTCGCAAGACGTGCCTTTGGCTTGCGTTCGTGATCGCTGTGTTCCTGTTTGGTGAGATTGTTGGCATCCACGACGAGAAGGTCCGGACAAATGCGCAGAGCCAGATCGTTTCGACTAGCGTTTCAAAAGCGGTTACTGAAACGACGACGCCAGCGGCGCGTGGAGCGCGGGACCCATGGGATCAACCCACGAACTAGGTTAGGATGGTCCGATGAAACTCTTGCTGGTGTTTTGCGTGTTGAGCCTCGCTGGCTGCGCGGCCGGCCCGAAGCCGAGCCTGAACCAGATTGAGCCCGTCTGCACGGCCTTGATCGGCCCGATCCCCTATAATTCCTACTCGCCTAAGAGCCGGCGCTATGCGGGGCCGGCGCTCGCGCCTGACTTGAAACGGCGCAATCAGGTCGGACGCAATCTTGGCTGCCCGGCCTATCGGAGGACCCCATGGTAAAGTGGCCAGTTTTATTGCTCGAACTTGCAGTCGTTGCTGCGTTGGCCGGTGGTGGCCTCTATTGGTATAACCGCCCCGCGCCCACGCCGTACGATGACGGCTGCACCACGATTGTCTGTGCTGGCCAGAAAGCGGACGAGAACGAGACGCCCAAAGACGGTCCAGTTACAGCGCCTGTAACGCCGGCGCCAAACACGGCGCTGATGGAGGGCAACTTGCCGGCTCCGTCGCCAGAGGAAGTGGCCCGCGATAAGCGCGAGCATCTACTCCCAAACGGGGCGCCGGAAGCCCCAGTTACGCGGCACAGGGCGACTGCTTCGCGAATTCCGACCCGTCACCATGGGATGCGTCGGCCGGCTACGATCCGGACCCGGTCGCCTGTTGGTAGGCGTTCAGATATTTGTTCACAAATCCCCGGTATAGCTTGGCATGTATCACGCGCGGACCTGATTGCGGCGATGGACAGCCGCGGGGTGAGCGCCGCCAAGCAAGCTGCCGTCTTGCGTTGTGTCGGCAAGTAGGCGAATACAGTAGGCGTAGACATAAGTGAGGATGCTATGGCAAACATTGGTCCGTCGAAAGTCCCAGGTCACAAGGCCGGCCCCAACGGCAGCTTTCCCACCGGGGACCCTAAGCATGCCCGACTGGCTATCGGGGGCGCCACGCGCAGCTTCCGCGCGGGTAATATATCTTCCGGTCAAGAGGCGCACATTAAGGCGGATGCTCGGGCTGAACTGAACAAGTCCGGCAAGAGCTACCCCGGCCTCGCAAAAGGTAACAAGGTTGCCTCATAGAGCCGCGCTTAATGAAATCTAAAGCCGGCCCATCTACCCTTAACCCGCCGCTACAGAAGGCGCATAGCGTGTCCATTGGGCACGGTGTACGCTCCAAATCTGGGACAAACCGCGGCGCTTACAAAGCTGGCGATGACGCCCTTAGCCAGCAGCCATCAGGAGAAGATAATGGCAACGGATCAAGCATCGAGCAAGCCGG
Source organism: Acidobacteriaceae bacterium (assembly GCA_049579805.1). GTDB lineage: Bacteria > Acidobacteriota > Terriglobia > Terriglobales > Acidobacteriaceae > Palsa-343. The sequence continues at coordinate 69 of JBAUOP010000145.1, read as the reverse complement.
ATCAGATGGTTCAAATCCCGGAAATGCCCCAGCCTCCGAGCGCGCGTGATACTTCACATGGTGCTGAAC
>JBAUOP010000144.1:0-7819 GCA_049579805.1 Acidobacteriaceae bacterium | reverse complement strand
AAAACGCTGCGACTGATCGCTGGAAATCTGCTGGCGGCGCTTCATGGGCCCAGGTTAGCGACATCCCCTCCTCCGGGCCAGGAAAATCGCACCAAAGGTATCTACTCTTATAACACAGTAGTACTAGAAATAGTCCGCCCTTTTGGTCCTCGGCGTCGCACACCTGAACAGTGGTTAGACCGATGAACTTGAGATACATGTCGTTACCCAAAGGGAATATCAGATTCCATTGCGGGCGAGAGGAGGATTCGAAGGGACAACCGTAAGCTGAGGCAAACGCCTGATAATCCATCAGCTTGTCAGTCAAGGCCCCATCGTTCTGCTCAGCAAGCTCATATAGCTCACGTTTGGCCTCTGGTAGCGAACAGGTTCGCAATCTGCGGTGGATGAGTTTGGTTGCCGACAGAATGCGATTGCGGTTCACGTCATGATTGCCAGGAACTGTGAGCACATCGGTTGGCTGACAACCGACGAGGGTTGTGACCTGGTGAAGCCATTTCGCGGCCTCCTCATACTCCGCTCGCGTCCCGGAAAACGCTATATCACCGGCAATCAGGACCTTGTCAATCCTCCCGTGTTGCGGAATCATGGCATCGCGCAAATCATTGAGTAGCTGATCCCGAACATCAGTGTGGAGCGACCTTTCTTCATTAAGCTTGGTCGAGAAGTGGATATCGGACAGGTGGAGGATTCTCAACGGCATTTGGAAACATGATTATACGGCTACGGACCCGTCAGATCCGCAACCTTTCTTTTTTGGGGGGGAGGTTAAGATCAAGAAAATGCAAATGGTTTTGCGGTCATCTTTGCGGAACGGTCGTGGGGATTCTGATAACGGAGTTCCGCAGCTACTGATCCGGCATCAGCCTGTCTGGACCGTCTGCTTGCGAATCTCCGGAGGAGCTGCTTCGCCCGGTGGGCGGAAAGTGTGCCGAAAAGTGGCGGATCGCTCGGAGCAGCCGTAAAGAAGGCCACTCCGACTTGGATTCTGCACCGGCCATCTACCCCAAAAGGACTGTTAGCCGCAACATACCCTATATTTCCTTCCCCATCCTGTTTTCGCCCTCCAATCCATCATTTGCCTTTTGTCCAACTGCCCAACCAGGAGGATTCCGTGAGACTCCACCATAGCCAGCTCTGTCCCATACACCGCTCCCTATCCTGCTGTGGAAGGGAGGCAATCCCGAGGGAAAGACGTCAACGCCAAATGGGCGTTCGGCGCATCGACGATCCTCAGCACCCCCGTGGATACCGCGAACTGCGCTCGAACGGGGAGATGCGCAAGCTGCTCGACCGGAAGATCGTCGCGCAGAACGGCATTTGCGGCATCTGCGAAGAGAAGTTCACCGATTACGGCGACGTCGTCCCCGACCACATCAGTCCGCGCGGCATGGGCGGGGCATGGCGAGACGATCATCCCGACAACATTCAGGCCGTGCACTGGTGGTGCAACGGGGAGAAAGGATCGAGCCGCGGCTGAAGGGATCACAGATCTCGAAAATCCAGGCGCGGAAAGAGAAGGCAGACTATGGCATCCATAGCGCAGGAAAATTCATTGTTCGAAATCGATCGTGAACTCGACGCCCTCCTCGACGAGATCGAAGAAGAGGTCGAGAATCGCGGGGAAGCGTCGGCGGAGTTGCTGGACCGATTCCAGCAGTTCTGCGAGGCGCACAGCGAAAAGGCAGACCGGATCGGACGTTTCCTCCGAATGATGGAAGCGCGAGTGCACTACTGCCGGAGTGAAGCCAATCGCTTGCAGGAGCGCGCCCGCAGCAGCGAACGTAAGGCGACGCAGACCAAGTCCATGGTCATGTACTACCTCAAGAGCCGCGAACTCAGGAAGATTGAAGGCAGAGAGTTCACTCTGCGCATCCAGAAGAACAGCCAGGATTCGGTGCGCTTCACCGATGAGACCCGGGTGCCAATGCACTATCGAACCGTGGCCGCCCGCATCGAGGGGCCGTTGTGGGAGCGGCTGATCGAGAGCGCCTCCGAGGAGATGGGACGTTCACTCATAGCGTCCATTCAGGATGCGTTACCCAGCAATGAGGCCATCAAACAGGCTGTTCAGAATCAGATCGCTGTCCCCGGCGCCGAAGTCTATCGCGGTGATCACCTGCGCATCGCGTAACACTTCAGTTTTCAAGATGAGCCAGATCGCTCTGTCCGATTGCGTGGCCAGATGTGGTCGCCGACTCTATGCATGCCCAGCCGAGCACTCAGACTGACCTGTTTGCTTCGGTCAATCCAGTGACCCAGACGTTGATCTTGCTGTATGCTGAGTCGCCGCAACCACTGTGCTGGCCGTTACGTCCATTTCGCCGGCCATTTGAAAGATCTGCCGCTCGCAAACTGCCCTTGCAGTGCTCGCCAAACAATCAACCGGATGGCGATGGTGTGTCTCGTCCCTTGCGCAGGCCACTCGCTGAACGCGGAGCACTCTCTTGCTGGGCCCGCCTTCTCGAGTTGGTGTGGGTTCGAATGGCCTCAGCACCCGACGGGAACCTCCATTCCCAAGCGATGTGCTGGCCCAACCCCTCGAGGTCGGGGAACAATGATCTCTGATTTATTCCGAGGTTGTTCAGCTCATACAGAATGGATTCAGCCCGATTGCGCTGGATAATGATGCGGTCAACTATCGCGTGCTTCCCCTTGTGTTTCACTCTGTTGTTTATGGCTGGCGAATCGAGCATGTTCCTTCGCTTTCCGAACATTACGAATTTTGATCCCTGGGCCGCAATACGCCGGTCAATATGTGGCGGCTCGATTGTCATCGGCCACCTTTTTCTGGTCCGATTTTCATCCAATTCCTTATCGAAGGCGTCTTCCAATTTCAGCAGATACGGTTTTGCTTCTATCCATCCAGGAATTGCTGGTCCATAGAGATCCTTAACGTGCGCACGGTTCCATCGCCACGGGTCGATAATCCAGACCACCGCATCTGATTTCTTCGGATGGCGCACGGCGAAATACAACGCAACCAAGGGGCTGGTGGTCCAGTCCAGCAGCCGCGTAGGGCAGCCGTAGTGCTGCATCAGAAAGTACCAAGACCAATCATCGCGTCTGTCGCCACGATCTGCCAGCGGGTAACCGACGCTCATGAATTCCAGCCGCATTTCCGCTTCGTCGACCCGTTCGTACTCTTCCCGCCAGAACTTGGGCGTAAGACCGAAATCGACATCACTTTGTCCACGAAACCGGAGCGCCTTTTCTTCGCCGAGAGGTCTCTTTTTCATGCTCTGAGCGGGCAGGTCCAGCTTTTTCCAAAGCGGTCGTAGCTCCCGAACAATCTGAAGAAAGCTCGGTACGTCGCGACACTCCTTTTCTTCTGAGGGATATCTTGTCGATCGTGCCACGGGGCTCACCCTTCTCCGATCTCTCCACATGATTACCTTAGCCAATTTCGCAATCCGTCGCCCGCAACCCTGCCCAAGGCAAAGAATCTTCTTCTAAGCTGAGAGTGGAGGTTTTCATGTCTTCGAGCCAGGCGCGTCAGCATGCATCGGGCGTTTCCGATTCTCCGCAGCGCACGGAACCCAGTTACGCCGAACGTGTGCGCACTCTTCTCTCGACCGCTTCCACGGCAACGCTCTCGACCCTCTCGCGCCGCCATGCCGGATTCCCCTTCGGCTCACTGATGCCCTTTGCGCTGGACGACGCCGGCCGGCCGCTCCTGCTCATCAGCAGCATGGCCGTCCACACGCGGAACCTCAGCTCCGATCCGCGCTGCAGTCTCTTCGTCGCACAGGAGAATGCCGAGGGCGATCCTCTCGGTGCCGCGCGCCACGCTTCTCGGTTCCTGCGGACCCGTTCCGTCGGATGAGGTCGCCTCCGCCCGCGAGATCTACCTTTCCTGCCATTCCAACAGTCGCTACTGGGTCGACTTCTCCGATTTCAGCTTTTTTCGCCTTGCGCCCCTCGATATTTATTACGTCGGCGGTTTCGGCGTCATGGGCTGGGTCGACGCTGCCGAATATCGGGCGGCGCGCCCCGATCCTCTCGCTGGCGCTGCGCCTGGCATCCTGGCCCACATGAATGCCGACCACGTCGACTCCATGATCCTGCTGGCCGAGGCCTGGGCTCAGCAAAAGGCTACCGAGGCGACCATGACTCCGTCGACCGCCTCGGCTTCTGGCTGCGGCTGAAAACGACCGAAGGCATGAAGGGCGCGCGAATAAACTTTCTTCACGAAGTCTTGACAGCGCAGGAAACACGGCAGGCTCTGGTGGAGATGGTCCGCCGGGCGCGTGAACGAGGAAGTGTTTCCAGCTAAATGAGAGGTTATCCCGCTCCGACGCCAAAGCTGGAAGCCAGCTTGGTCCGAACGGCTGCTTCGTCCGGGAACAGGCAGCCGGGAACGGATGCAGCGTTCCAACACGCGTCGTGACCGGTGCCAGCTAGTCTTCGTGATGACGCGTTCCCCGGTGCCTTTCATCTCCGACCGGATTCGGGGCTCGGGCGTCGTTAAACTGCGACCGACCGCCTGGATTTTCATCAGAATATGGACAATTGTTCCCGCGCGTTTCGAATCCATGATCGCTGGCCTGCGTCCATGGGGCAGGGGTGACAACCCGGCACGCCGTCCGAAGGGCTCTTTGCAGTGCTAGAATCCGCGCTCCTGCGCCGCACATTCCGAGCCTTCCGGCACCGCGACTTCCGTCTCATCTGGCTGGGCGCCTGCACGTCCACGATCGGAACCTTTGTCCAGCAATTTGCGCAGAGCTGGCTCGTCTATGACCTCACCAAAGACCCCTTTTACTTGGGATTGGACCTCTTCCTCGGCCAATTGCCGATCATTCTCTTTTCCCTTGTTGGTGGAGTGTTCGCGGACCGCATGGACCGGAGGAAAATGCTCCTCGGGTCCCAATACATCCAGATGATCTGTGCTTTTGTGCTCGCTGCATTGTTCTTCACCCACACGGTGAGGATCTGGGAAATTCTTTCCCTGTCATTCATCGTTGGACTGGGGCAATCGTTTGGAGGACCGGCATACTCAGCCCTCCTGCCGACTCTGGTTCCTGCGGAAGACCTGGCCAATGCGATCGCGATGAACTCGATTCAATTCAATCTTGCGCGAGTCCTGGGGCCGGCACTCGGCGGTTTCGCGTATTCCTTTTTCGGGGCAACCTGGTGCTTCACCCTGAACGGGGTGTCTTACCTCGCCGTCATCGCGTCGCTCATGGTGATTCAGGTAAAGTTCGTTCCGCAAAAATCGAATGAAGCCATCCTGAAAAGCATGCGAGAGGGGATAGGCTTCATACGCCAGCGCGAAGGTCTGCCGGCACTCGTCTTCCTGGCTTTCTTTACAACCTCGCTCGGCTTTTCGCTTACGGCTTTCCTGCCGGTCATTGTTCAAACCGTCTTCCACGGCGGACCTCAAACTTATCAAATCCTCCTCATGAGCTCGGGCGCAGGCGCAATCGTTGGCGCGCTTAGCGTCGCCGCTTCAACAAAACTGAAAGAACATGGTTACGTGGTGCTATGGATGCTGGTGGGAGTCGGTGCAGCGATAGCGGGATTCGCCTTCAGCAGATCGCTTCTCGTTTCCTGCGTTCTGATCTTTCTCAGCGGCGTAACCCTTATGGCGTCGGCATCGTTGATGGTGTCACTTGTCCAGCTGATCGTGTCAGATCAAATGCGTGGGAGGGTCATGAGCGTCTATAACCTCGCCTTTCGCCTGGGCATCCCGGTCGGAAGCCTGACGCTTGGGAAGGTCATCCCACTGGTTGGCGTCACAACAGCGCTCGCCGCCTCCGGCCTTGCTCTGATCGGGATCGGCCTGTATTTTCTGGCTGCGATGCGAGACGCTATGGTGTTTCAGCGCACGATAACCGAAGCGGACAGGACGACACCGTAGTCGCCTTCAGGTTGCGAAGCCACGATCAATGGCGTAGCCAGCGGTTCCCCATTCTCGATTCAAACACCGACAGAAAGCCCGGTCCGGGCCGCGAGGAGGCGGTATGTTTCTCTGCCAGCCACTGCTCGACGTCCTCATCGCCCGCGGGATTGAGGACATTGATTTCTTCATTCAGCCCCCGTCCTGGAACGATCTTCCCGATTCTGCGTCGATTGCGGGGATGACCGACGCGGTCGATCGCGTGCTTGCCGCCGTCCGGAACAAAAAGCGGATCGCGATCTTCGGCGATTATGACTGCGACGGCGTCCTCGGAACGCACATTCTGCGCTCGGTTCTGGCCGGTCTCGGAGTTCCAGCACGAACCTACCTGCCGCACCGGGACGAGGGATACGGCCTCAGTTCGTGCGCGGTCCACAAATTCTCCCTGAGCGGCACCGACCTGCTGATCACGGTCGACAACGGCATCAACGCGCAGCGGGAAATTTTGCTGGCCGAGCGGCTGGGTGTCGATGTGATCGTCATCGACCATCACCGTAATCAGGATCAGGCGAAGACAGTCGCCGTTTGGTCCCAGGAGTTCTGCGGCGCTGGCCTTGCGGCCCTGTTCGCGATGGCCTTGGCGCTGCGAGCCGGCTGGAAGGACGAACGTGTCGAGCGTTTGCAGGCTGCCATGAGCCGGTATGCCGCCATCGCATCGGTCGCCGACTGTGTTCCACTGCAAAAGGGGACGCGAACGCTCGCCCGTCTGGGGATGCGCGAGCTCGCCCGTGCCGAAAACTCTGGGCTTCGGGAACTGCTTAGGGTTTCCTGTGTCGATCCGGCGAATCCCGATTCGAATGATCTGGCGTTCGGCGTGGCTCCGCGCATCAATGCCGCCGGACGGATCGACCATCCGGCCCGGGCGCTGTCGGTCTTCGAGGCGGCAGGTAACGAGGATGCCGCACGCAGGAGCGTCGCGATGCTGGATCAGCTCAACCAGCAGCGGCGTCAGCTTGTCGCAACCCATTTTGGCGAACTGTGCGCGGAGATCCCGCAGCCGGCTCCGGCCGCCTTGGTGCTATACCGGGAGTCCTGCCCCAAAGGCATTGCCGGCCTGCTGGCCGCCAAATGTGTCGAGCGCTTCAGGGTTCCAAGCATTGTGCTTGCGCAGTCGCCGGAACCGGGTCTGGTGGTCGGATCGGGCAGAAGCGTCGCCGGTTTCGACCTCGCGGAAGGGCTTGAACAGTTCCGTGGATACTTCAAACGTTTCGGCGGGCATGCTCAGGCTGTCGGATTGACCATGCCGATCGGCCAGATTGAAGCCTTCGCCAAGGAATTCACCACCTTCGTGGAAAGCCTCAAATTGGATCGGAACCACGAGATCCGTGAGGACGGAGAACTGGTGCTGGCGACAGCGGGCAAACACCTCGATGAACAGCTCGCGCTGCTCGAGCCATTTGGGGAGGGAAACCCCGCCCCCATATTCCTGCTGCGCGGCGTCGAAGTGGCTGGCCTCAGGAACCGCTGGGTACGGATCAGGCAGGGGAGGTTTAGCCTCGAAGCCCTGTGCTGGGATCTTGCTCCGCAGGTTGGGATGCGCGGAAGCTGCCTCATTGAGTGTCGCGGCAAGCGGCGTGTTCTGAAGAGCTTCCGAGAGGGAGATCAGCGCGGGTCCAGGGCCATTTGACGGAGGTTGGGTTCCGTGAGAAAACAGTCCCCAAGAGGGACGAAACAGTGGAGAACCCAGCCGCGGACATTCAGGAAATGATCAATGAGTTGAATCGATTTCAATTGCCGAGCTCGCTGATGGAGAGTTTCGACACCTGGCGGGAAGACGTCGCCAGGGCCGCTTCGCGGGAGTTCAGTCCATCGCAGCTGAATTGGTTTCTCGATCTGCTGAACCGCTTTCGCGGTCCAGAGGACCGCAAGGACTCGCTGCTCGAAGTCTTCGATCCCGGCATGTACACCGCGAGCCATCCG
>JBAUOP010000143.1:0-1829 GCA_049579805.1 Acidobacteriaceae bacterium | reverse complement strand
GCCTGAGGGTTTGAGTTTTACGTTCGGATCGAGGCCGCGCGTGACGGCGCGGTGGATGATCGCCTGCTTCTGTTCGTTCAGCAGCGCGATGATCTTCTTCTTGGCGCGGAGCAGCTTCGCCGTCTTCGCCCCATGCCAATCGAGAAACCGCACGATCAGCCGCTGCTCGTCGAGCGGCGGCTGAACGAAGGGGATGTTGAGAAAGTAGGGGCGGATACAGGCGAAGTCTGGATGTTGTCACACCTCGTGAACTGCGAAGGTATTCCGCGCGGTATGTTTCCGTGCGAAGCAGATAGTCGAGGAACTTCGGTTCAAACCCCTCCGCAGTTCTTGGTCGATAGATGCCATATGCCGGACTGACAATGCCGACATGGCTACTGACGCCAATTGCCGCCATCCACGCCCACATAGTGTTCACTACGATATCGCCGGGACGGCAAACCTTGTGACCTTCATAGCTCTCCGCCATGAACATTGTGATGTTCTTCTGGCTTCGCGGTGTAACGCCCCGTCTTATGAGAAACGGAAAGCAATTCCTCGCCGCCTGATTTAGAACGATCGTCGGCTTCTCTGAACGAATACTTGGCTCTGTGAATCTCCCAACCTTTCGGCAAAGCCAGGAGCCAATCGACCCCACTCGGCTTCGTCTCGGGATAGGGGCGCAGCCCGTCGATCATCGTGCCGCCCCGATGATGTCCGCCATCAGGCCTTCGGTTTCGCGTTCCAACGCCAGAATATCCGCGCGGATGGCCTCCAGCGGGCGCAAGGGCTGCGGCTTATAGAAGTAGCGGGTGAAGCTGATCTCGTAGCCGATGGTGGTCTTGGCCTCGTCGATCCAGGCGTCCGGCGCGTGCGGCAGCACCTCACGGCGGATGAACGCCTCGATCCCGCCGGGCTCCTTGAGCGGCACCGTCTCGGTGTCGCGCAACTCGCTGTCCGGCTCGTATTCCACTACGCACCGCTTGCCGTCGATCGTCACCGGAAACAGGCCGCGCAGCGGATCGGCGGTCACTTTGCCGGGCTTGTGAATGCGTCGGATGACGGGCGCGCCATCCTCGGCGACGCGGCCTTCCTCCTTCAAGGCCTTGATCTCCTTTGGCGCATAGGCGCGCGCAGGGTCGATGCCCGTGGCGCGCAAGGGCCGCTCGACCGTGACCTTGGAATAACCGAACTCGGCGTTGTCGAATATCCGCGACGGCTCGGTCTCCTCGAAGGTGAGGAAGGTCTCGACAATGCGCTCGATATCGGCGTCGGCGAGTTCGCAGTTCTTCTTGCCGAGGTTCTTGCGCAGTGGCTTGAACCACGCCGTCGCGTCGATCAGTTGCACCTTGCCGCGCCGATGGCCCGGCTTGCGGTTGCTTAGCACCCAGACATAGGTGGCGATGCCAGTGTTGTAAAACATGTTCAGCGGCAGCGCGACGATGGCCTCAAGCCAGTCATTCTCGATGATCCAGCGCCGCACATTGCTTTCGCCGCTGCCGGCGTCGCCGGTGAACAGGGACGAGCCGTTGTGCACTTCGGCGATGCGCGAACCCAGCGGCGTGTTGTGCTTCATCTTGGAAAGCATGTTCGCCAGGAACAGCATCTGTCCGTTGCTCGACCGCGTGACGAGGCTGTATTCGGCGTCGCCCGAATGCTCGATCACGAAGCGCGGATCGCGCATTCCCGCCTTGCCGCCCATGCGCTCCTGATCGCTCTTCCAGCTTTTGCCGTAGGGCGGATTGGACAGCATGAAATCGAATTCGCGCGACGGAAACGCGTCGTTCGCCAGCGTCGACCACTCCGGTCCGCCGACAATGTTGTCGGCCTCCTCGCCCTCGCCCTTGAGC
>JBAUOP010000142.1:0-3072 GCA_049579805.1 Acidobacteriaceae bacterium | reverse complement strand
CCAGATGCTGATGTGGACCGCGGCCAGCATGGCGCGTTCAGTGATCATTGCAGAACCTCCGCATGTTCCACGCCGAAGCGGACGAACTCCGGCGTATGGGTAATGGCCCGATCGCGAGCCGCGGCATCGCGCATGGCCAGCACGCGCATCTCGGTCGGCATCCGGTCGAGGTACCGGATACCCTTTGCGACCGAGTGATCAGTGAGTGCGCGCCCCAAAGCCGTGGCAATCGCAATCCGCGCCGATGGCTCGTCGGGCAGCGGCGCCGCGTCGGGATTGAGCAGAATTTCGTCGATTGACGGCAGCTGCCGGAAGAGGCGCAAGAAGGCCACCAGTTCTGTGGTTGCCGCCTCTCCGATCGTTCCTTCCAGGAGTTGTGCCTCGATCTCGGTAGTGCCCGCGAAGAAACCGCTCTGCTGCCGGCGCGCGAAGCCGCTCAGGACATTCGAGGCCATCTCCCAGGACCGCGGCGTGGGCCAGGCATTCACGTCGGATGTCGCATCGGGATCGTGAAGAAGTGCCGGCTTGAAGCGCAAGAAGGCGATGATCTCGGGGCGAATACCGGCCTTCACGGCCCACCTGCACCAGTCCATGAAGTCCGGCTCGAGGTCGAGATGGACGAAACGGTTCCGCAGCGGTCGCGGCATGGAGAAATGGACGCCTCTCTCCGAGGCCGGATTGCCGGCCGCGATCACCACCCAGCCATCCGGGAGCCGGTACTCGCCCAGCTTGCGATCGAGCACGAGTTGGTAGCAGCCGGCCTGGGTCATTTGCGGCGCCGAGGTTAGCTCATCGAGGAACAGGATGCCTTCTCCATCAACAGGGAGGAATTTCGGCGGCACCCATTCCGCACGATCCGCGGAGATCCGCGGCAGACCGCGCAGATCGACGGGATCCAGTTGCACCGCCCGGATATCAAGGAAATCGCACTTGCGGTCGGCGGCGACCTGGCCGACGATCTGGGACTTGCCGACGCCGCACGCGCCCCAGATGTGCAGGGGCACACGCTCGCCGATCAGCGCATGCAGCGCCTCGTAGAGCTCAGAAGGTTTCATAGACTCTAATCCTTTCGGAGGTTCGGCCGGCGCGAGGGGCGTAGGCACTTGCGTTCGAGTACCTGTTGCTTTCCCAATGGAAATGTGGCACCCTTCTTGTTGGTACCCCAATGGAGATTGGAGTGTGCTGGATATGAAACCGAAGAAAGATGTTCAACAGGGGACACTCGCCCTTATGGTGCTCAAGACCATCGATATGCTCGGTCCCTTACACGGCTATGCGATCGCCAGACGGATCGAGCAGATCAGCGGCGACCTGCTTTCTGTGAATCAGGGCACCCTCTATCCCGTTCTCTTGAGGCTGGAACAGGAAGGAGCAATTACATCCGATTGGGCCACCTCAGAAAACAATCGCAGAGCTCGCTTCTATCGGCTGACTCGCGCCGGACTCAAACTCCTCGATGCGGAAAAGCGCGACTGGGAGCAGACCGCGGCAATCATTGCGCGGTTCTTTGAAGTGAAGGCGGAGGATTTGGCATGAGAGCTCTGAAGAGACTGTTCACCCGCATCCGGAACCTCGCGGTCGGCCTTCGCGGTGATGATCGCCTCCGGGAAGAGATAGACCAGCATCTCGCGATGCAAACAGAAGAGAACATCCGCATGGGCATGGCCCCGGAGGAAGCTTGCCGTCAGGCTCGATTGAAATTCGGAACCGTGGTGGCAGTTCGGGAGGAGTTGCACGCTGAAGAAGTATTGCCAGTGGTGGAGAACTTGTGGCTGGATATTCGCCACGCGTTGCGCCAATTGAAACGATCGCCGGGCTTTACGGCCACTGTGATTGTCACGCTCGGCCTTGGCATAGGAGCCAATATCGCTATTTACAGCCTGGTCGACGCTGTGCTTCTTCGCCCGCTTCAATTCGGAAATGAAAACCGTTTGGTGCAGATATTTGAGGAGAGACCGGCACTAGGCCTGACGAAAGACACTCCCGCTCCGGCAAACTACTTTGACTGGAAACGCCGTAACCATGTCTTTTCGGACATGGCTGCGGCAAAGGGAGACATCTTTACCATTACCGGGAATGGCCGACCCGAAGAGGTTGACGGAGCACCGATCACCTCAAACCTGCTGTCGGTCCTCGGCGTCCAGCTGCTCCTCGGTCGCAGCTTTACAGCAGACGAAGACAAGCCTGGAAGGGCCGTTGTTCTCATCAGCGCTGGGATATGGCAGCAGCGCTATGACTCGGATCCGAACATCGTGGGCAGAACGATCCACCTGAATGGCGTGGCCTATCGCATCCTCGGCGTCATGCCATTCGGCTTCACTTTTCCAGATCGCTCTGCTCTTTGGGTTCCTCTCGCTCTTACCACGGCGGAGCAGGGTGAGCGCGATAGTCATTATCTTCAGGTTTTCGGATTGCTCCGGCCCGGAGTCACCCTTCAATCCGCAAGACAGGAAATGACCGATATTTCGCACCAACTGGAGCATGAGTATCCCGCGACCAATCGCGGGTTGAGCGCTTCCATAGTTCCCCTGCGAGAGCAGTTGCTTGGCGGGTCCCGCTTGGCGATCTTTGTGCTCGCCTCGGGTGTTGTCATCATTCTCCTCATTACTTTCGCAAACGTCGCCGGACTCATGATTGCGCGAGCCGCGAACCGTCAGCGCGAAGTCGCCGTTCGCGTTGCACTTGGCGCAAGCCGACTGAGGTTGTTGCGACAGGGACTGGCGGAAAGCATGGTGCTCTCAATCGGGGGCAGCATCCTTGGAGTGGCATTCGCATTGGGCTCCATGCCGGTCATCCGGCATTTCGTACCGGAGACGATCGCAGCTTGGGCACATCCCGAGATGAATTGGACGGTTATGTTGTTCACCGTTCTTCTCTGCGTAACCGCGGCCCTTGCATTTGGCTTCTTCGGTCACAGTGCGGCTGCCGTCCGGCCTCAGGAAGCCCTAACAGGGTGCTGAAAAAGTCACTTCAAATCCACGGCAAGGTCGGTTAAGAAGGAAGCATGCGAGGAGCCGATCAACAGCAGTCGGGGATGTTCAGTTATCTGTCGCCGGAGCAGCGTGTGCGGAG
>JBAUOP010000141.1:0-10231 GCA_049579805.1 Acidobacteriaceae bacterium | reverse complement strand
AGCTGGTCAGGCTGGCCGTACCAGACCATCGACTCCATTGCCTCGGCATCCGGCCCCATCGCGCGGCCCAGGAGAATCAGAGCACGCTGGAAGACGGAAGGCGTTACCTGCGCGCCCCCGAGATTGCTGGTCGGCGTCGAAAGACGGCCAGGGAAATTGGCCCTGCTCAGTCCGCCTACCGTTCCGGTGTTGGAGTTGACATTCCAGTAATGGATGTTGGCGAGGCCAGCACCCTGCGCTCCCGACGCGCCGGAAATGATCAAATAGTCGCCGGTCGTGGTGCCCGATGGCAGAGCCGTCGAGAACCATACCGTTTGCGCCACGGCGTCGAAGAAGCTGACCGTCGCGGTGCCGCGATTGGTCCCGCCTTCCGCCGAGAACACCTGCACAACCTGCTGATCCTGGAAGGAGGCAGCGTTGGTGATCCCGGAGATGTAGGAGGTTGTTGCGCCGCTGCCGGAAGAACTGGAGACCGTCGCCGTGCTCGGGACGATTGCAATCGTTCCCGAACCGACGCCGGGACCGGCAATCTGCGCCGAAATGCCAGCGAGGAAGGAGTTGAGGCTGCGCTTCACCAGGTCTGTCGAAATCTCGACCAGGCCGCGTTCCCGGCCCTGCGTCGCAATCTCGGACAGGTAGGTGTACTCAGTCACGCCGAAGAAACCCACAGGCGACTGAGCGAAGGCAGCGGTGGTGGGGCCGGTGCCACGGTAGAGCGAGGTCTGATCGCCCGTCCCGGTCACGATAGGCGCGCCGCCCTGAATGACCATGCTGTTGCGCCAGGAAGGACGCCCTGTGGTTCCTCCGGCGGCTGTGGAGTACGAAATTGGAACTTTCTTCGCACGCTTGCGGAAGAACGAGTAATCGCTGTCGAACAGCGGTACCAGTTCCGCAATCTTGCTGTCTACCGCTTCGAGTTCGATGCTCTCGACAGCGGCTTCTGTCATTGGGTTTGCCATGTCTTTGCTCCAAAGAGAAATTCGCGCACATGAGCGCGTCGTTTCACTCCGAAGCAAGATGGCCTGCTAGTTTTAGCTCATCGCGGAGCAGCCAGCCGCCTGGATTCCCTCATCAATGCCGTCCTGGCGTTTCTTTCACGACCCTTGCAGTCGAGAACGGTATCAATCGCAAACAGATTAGCACATCCCGTCAGGCGTACCGCCAGGTCTTCCCGACCCGCTTGATCCTCTTGCCTGTTTTGTCGAAGCCTTCGCCGCGCAGAATCGCATCCTGCGCTCCATTCCTGCCCAGCTTTTTGCGCGTTACATCCGTGTCCAGCAGCGGCCCTCCGCCAGCCGGAGCTTCCACAGGCGAGACTTTGGCAGGGATGGAGGGGCTTCCCGGCTTATACGCTCTCAGGCGCGGCCCCATAACCGTCTGGTAGGCGTCGTCCAGAAGTTCCGTGGTGAAGCCCTGGAGAAACGTCGCCGCATCCTCGGAAACCGAGTGATTGCGGTCATTGAACTTCTGCCCCAACATTGCCCGGAAGGTAGGATGAGCATTTCGCTTGCGCTCGATGATCTTCCAAACGTCCTCAAGCATCAGTTGGGCATGTGCCGGACTCATCCCTAGTTTTTTCGCGTCGGCGTCGAGTTTTGCCCGAATCGAAGTCTCGGCGTGGGGGATTACACGGTCGAAAACCGCCTGCACTTCCCTTTCGTACAGCTTTTGCTCTTTGGCGGAGTATTCCTTCTCTCGCGCCGTCTGTTCGGGAGCCGCTTCCGGCCTTCCCTGTTCGCTGGCCTTCGCTTTGTACCAGTTGACGAGACGAGCCAGCCAGCCTTTCGCGTCTTCCGGCTTCCCGGCGTTGAACGCCTTCACCATCTCGTCAATGGCGTCCGTGACGCCTTCGGAATCGAGGAAGCCGATGGCGTGAGGCTCAATCGCCGTCCGATATGCCTGCGGATTGGCTTTGGAGAGGCGAGAGAGAATTTCAGGAGCCAGTTTCGCGACGCCCGCCGCCGCCGTTTCAAAGATTTCATCCAAAACCTTTGGATCGCCTGCCTCCAGCATCGAATCCACTTCGGCCATGTGCGCGACCGACTGCTGCATCTCGGCGATCTTCTGCACGCCCCCTGCCGCATCCACGGCCATCTTCATTTCCCGGCCTTCGCGCACCGTGGGAGCAACTGTCTTCCATGACTTCATCTCCCCAAGCATGGCTTCCAGGTGCTTTGCCTGCTCGGAGTGCTCCTGGCCATTCTCGCGGAGCCACTTCAGAGCCTTCCGCATCGAATCCGGGT
The DNA here is from genome assembly GCA_049579805.1 of Acidobacteriaceae bacterium. Lineage (GTDB taxonomy): Bacteria > Acidobacteriota > Terriglobia > Terriglobales > Acidobacteriaceae > Palsa-343. The sequence continues at coordinate 7,988 of JBAUOP010000141.1, read as the reverse complement.
TGCGCCGGTTGTCTGGCTTCGGCGTTTCCTGCTGAGGAGTTAACTCAAGTGGTTCCTCGTGCGAAATATCGGCTTGACTCGATGATTCGCCACTCGATACCGGCGCGGATTCCGCAACCGGCGCATCCATAACTGCCGTCTCTTCCGCCATTTCTGTCTCCTTAGTCCAGACTCTTTCCCGAGAGCTTCGTTTCTACCTTCTCCGCCGCGCCCTGGGCGTTGATTCCTTCGACTGTATGAGTCACCTCATGCGGACCCATTTCATTCGCCTGCGCCGGGTCTACGGCTACATCCATCTTGCCCAGAAGCGTGGCCTGCCACTGCGGAGGCATCTTGTCGATGGCGGCGGTGAGGGAAACCTTTGGTTCAACCGGCTGCTGATTCTGTTTCGCAATCGCCATCTTTGCCGTGCGATGCTCCATCCAATGAAGATGAAGATTCGCAAACGCCAGTTTTTCCGCCTGATTGGTCGAAGTTGCCAGCCTCCGCCCTTCAGGAGAAATCATGCGTTCGAGACAGCAAGCCTCTTCAATGGCGTCTTCTTCCGAGCCGTCCGCCCGCACAGGAACGCTCGATATCAGCGGAGGCAACTGCTGCGCCTGCTGGGTAAGCTGCTGGATCGCCTGAAGACCCGCCTGAAGCATCTGGACTTCCTTCTGATCGACAGGCTGCCCCGTTGACTGCCGCTGCTGAACGTCGGCAGCCCCCTTCTCCATCTCGCCCTTCAGTTGCTCAATCTGCTGGGCGATTTGCTCGACTTTCGGATTGGGTTGCGGCTTACCCGCCAGCAGGATCGTAAATTCTCCTTCCTGCTTTTCCCACGACGCCGCTCCGGGAATCGTCAATCCCATCCGAGCCGCCTCTTTGATCTTCCGAGCGTTCGCAGGTTGCGCCATCACCGTGCCGATAAACGGATTGGCTGGCATTTGCTGAACCAACTGCCAAATTCTCTCTTCCCGTTCAGACCACGATTCAGGGAAATTCGTGTCTGTCTCCGCCACTGCCAAAACCTGTGCATCCAGCTCTTTCATCTCGACGCGCATCCGCCCCTGCCCGGTCACGATGCGGTCGAATACCTTGCTCTGCGGCTGCACCCTCGCAATCCATTCCACCGCCTGCCGGGTGCAGTTCGAGAACGCCCTGCACAGCGCGCTCCACGGCTCGGAAAGGCGAGTCAGGGCCGAAGCATTATCCATCTTCGCCTCGCCCAGCGTCGTCTCCGCCTCGCCGGAATCCGCTCCCTGAAGCGTCAGTTGCGCTCCCGTCAGCAGTTCGGCCAAATCGCCGGTAAACCATTTGATGAAATCGGGAAGAGCGGCCTGATGTGTCGGCAACGGTTCGGTCAGAATCGGAGGAACATTCGGCGTGACCTTTGCCGCGCTGAATGGCTCTTTCCTTCCAACCGCATTGCCCGACTGCCTGAGTTGCGGAACGTTGAATACCGCCGCGTCGTAGTAGTTTCTGGGGACCGTCGCGGTAAAGAACTTGTTGATCAGGTCCATCCAGTTATCGAGAATCATGTTCGCGCCAGCATAGGCTTCTGTCAAAGCCCTGCGATTCTGGCCCTGCCCTGTTCTGGCATGAACGATTGTCAAAACCTCCTGCCATGCCTCGTTCCGCGCGAACGAGAGAGCCGTTCCCTCATAAACGGCCAGAATCCCTTTGGGCATGTTCTTCAGAAACCATGCTCTCGCTTCTTCCGAGCAGGAACTATCCCAATACATTTTCGGAGTGAGCCAGCAGCGCAGTTTGGTCGTGTCGTTGACGTTGCCCTGGCCCGTTACCATGCCGCCCTGAATCGCCAGCTTAATCGAAGCCCTGGCTACACGGTCCAGCTCAATCTCCGCGATCCCCGCCGAGCCGCCTTCGATCTCTTCGGCAATCCACGGAGAACAAGCGCGGGCCGATGCCGTGTCGCCCTCTTCCGCAAGAATCTGGTAGGGACTTTGCGAGTCGTCGTCCGAGGCAATCTGGCACTTGTGCTCCAGCTTCCCATAGACGTTCAACGCCATCTGAATACGAGGAGTCTTTGTCGGGCCTCCCGCCGGAGATGTTTCTTCCGTTTCCGGCACAACATCGGGCGTATCGTCTTCAAAGCCGAATCGCTGTGCATCCGCCACCGGGCGCATGTAAAACACCACGCGGTCATCCGTGCAGAAGAAACGCGACCCTTTAGCCTGCACGTCTTTGTAACAGCAATCCTCCTGAATCATCCACTTGATCTTGTTCGCCGCCGCCGCCGCTGTAACTGCCTTGTCCTGGTCCGACTTCGCGGTAAATTCCGTCTTGGGAACGTCGCGGCACAGTGCGTTTACGATGATATCGTTGTGAACGCCGATCACGTTGATATCATGCAGGTTCGCTTCGTACATCCCGCCAAAGATGCCCTGCGGGGTGTTTTGGTAAGCAATGGACCACCCGCCACGCTTCAGAGGAATGAGCCGGTGGAAACCCCTGTCCATGAGCCGCAGACGCCATGCCTGCTCGATTTCGAGCCGACGCCCCAGCGACTCTCTCTGGCACGCGGCTACCACCATTGCGCGAATATTCTCCGCCAGCAGCAGAGTGCCGCCTTCGATCTCGTCGAGGTCGTCTTTGGTGAGTTCTCTTTGGTCGGAAACGTCGAAGGGCGCGTAGGTGCCAAGAGGAACTTCAGGCTCGTCCTCCGGCTCGGTTTCGGGCGTCTCTTCTTCCAGCTCTGTGTCTTCCATGAGCCTAGTGTTGCATCGCCTTGAAGCCGCGCGCGGACGCTTTCATGCGCCTGACGTGTTCGCTGTCGCCCGGTTTCGGGGAAAGGTCCGAGGCCGGTATCTTGTCGCCCATCGGAATGTGCAGAGCTTCGTGCAGACCGCCTGGGTGCTCGGTAAAGCTCCCTTTCGATCCGAGATCAACCCGCTTTTTCTTCGTTCCGTACATCGGTGCTCTCCTCAGGTTCATCCTGTGTGTGGTCAGCCGCTACCGACAATCCACGAAGGACCACGCCCAGTAGCCTAGCGCACTCTTGAAGTATTTCCCTTGGCTCCTGTGAAATCGGTAGCCAATAACGCAGTTCGCCGCTTTCCTCGTCCTTGTATTCCACTCTACCTCCCAAGGTTAACACTGAGTTTCGACCTCTTTTCGGGCAAGCCCTTACGCGGCGTTGCCGCAAAATCGTGAAGTTGCCGATGAGTCATCTTCAACAGGCCACGATTGCGGGAGTCCAGCTTGCCGGGATCATGCTCGGCAATGGCCATCGCCTCCTGCTGCCTGCGCGAGACGGAAGGCATCTACATCCCCTCCCCTTCGGTCTCCATCTCCGGCTCAGACTCAGGCTCTTCCTCCGCCCCCACGCCAGCGAGCTTCTTTCCGTGCTCATGCGCCTCTTCCGCCGAGCCGTGGTCGGAATGGTGCTCGTGGCCGTCGGGATGCACAGAATGGACGTGATGCGTCCCGCCTTCATGGTCGTGCTGGAGGTTCACTTCCATTGCCGGACCATGCTGCTGAGCAATCTCCGCTCCGTCCTGCTCCGGCTCGGCGCCTTCAGGCGGCTCCAGAACGTCTGCCGGAGATTTGTCCAGGTTGACGCTCATGCCGCGCGATTCCTTCACCGCTCCGGCCCTGTCGTGAGCATTGCGCCGAGACGCCATGCTGAATTCCTTACCGTCCTTCGCTGGAAACGCCATGAGACTCCCTCCGTGCCCGTGAAATGGATGAAATGGCTACCTGCTTTGCCATCGAGTTCAACTGCCGATTCGTCAAACGCAGCCCCAAACCGCTCCGTGCAATCCGCTGGCGCAGTGCGGCAATCAAATTGGCGCGGCTCCGCCTCTTAGCGGCCTTCGGCGTTCTCGGCTCTGCCATGCTCTGCCTCGTCAATCTGCTGAATCTGCCGCTTCATAATCGCTTCCCAGCTATCCGGCTCCGTCTCCGGCACTTCGGGAACCTTCTCGCGCTCAACCTGCCGCGTCCACAGTTTGTCCGTCAGCGCGATCCGTTCCTCCGTCAGAACCCTGATCTGCTCCGCCTGCGCCTGAATGATAGCATCCTTCGTTCGCACCACTTCCTCGTGGTACTTGCGAAACTCACGCGCCGCCTCGGATATCAGGTCGAAGTGTACGCGGCTAATCCACATCAGAAGCCACCTCCGCTGGCAGCGGCGAAGTGAACCAGATCGTATTCGTTTTCGTGTCCACATGGTCCACAACCGCAGATGCTCCCGGATAAGCAGCAGCATATTTTTCCGCTATTTCCTTGCTGACCTGATACAAATTGCCATCAGAATCAACGAGAAAATGTGCCGGCGCCTCGTCTTTCATAAATATCTTGCTCATCACTGCCCCTCCCTCATCCAGTCGGGCCGGTTGTCCTCAACCGGATTCCGCTCCCGGTCCAGCGTTGCTCTGATCTGCTGCATCGCCCGCCACAGCGGGTCTTCTATTCCCGCCAGCCGCGTTGCTAAAGCTTCTTCCTCCGTCTGCTCCGCCGGAAATGCGGCAAAGGACATCGCCAGCATATCACCCTGGTCAGGCGACGCCAGCCCTCTTTTCTTCATGTCCTCTTTGCGCTCAAGCTGAATCTGGTTCTTTGCGCTGAAAAAGTATTCAGGAGCCGTCAGATCCTGTGCCAGCTCGGGATCGTCGGGGATGTCCGCCGTTTCCAGCCACGTCCGCATCTTTCCCCACGATTCCGCCCGCTTGTTGAAGTACATGAACGGATCGTTCGGGCTGGCCCCTCCATGAAACTCCTGTAGATGAAACGTCTCAGGCAGCGGGCCCTTATACCGCTCCTGCCAGCGTTCCGGCAGATAGGTATTCACATAGTCAACCACTCCCCCGCCGACCCCGTCGCCATCGATCACGCAGCAGCGCGGCTGCTGATCCAGAATGTGAACCATTACGCGGTTTGCCGTCTGCACCGTGTCCAGCCCTCGGAGTTTGTCGAGAATCGTCAACTTCGGCCCCTGCCTCATGCCAATCACCGTCTGATCGTCGCCGAACCTCGCCACGTCCATGCTGACGATCTTCCAGTACCCGGCATATTGCTCCGCTCGCCGCTTCCGCGCAGCCGCTACCAAATCTCCTGGGATAAGCTGGCTCGATCCCGCCCGTGGAAACTCGCCCCTCACCCTCACCCGGCAAAAATCCGAGTCCTCGCCGTAGTCCGCAATCCATTTCTCGATCTGCGCCTTGTTCGTTCCGTCTATCGTGCGGGAATCCAGTTGCCTGGTCCGCCAGCGATGCTTGTATCGGCCCCAGCACTCGCGGAATCGCCCTGTATTCTTCGTAGGGTTGCCGAACGCTAACCAGATAATCTCTGTGTTTTCATCCGTCAGCGCGCCCTCCGTCACTTCCCAAATCTTATCCGAAATGGCCGAGGCCTCATCGTAGATCACCACGATCCGCTTGCCCTTATTGTGCAGGCCGGCGAAGGCTTCGGTATTGTTCTCCGACCATGTTTCCCGATCCATGCGCCAGTTCGAGTCGTGCGCCTTCTCTTTGACGCTGATGCGTGTCGCGCTCATGTTCCACCAATGAGCATTGATCGATAGCCGGAACCACTTCGTAACCTCAGGCCACGTCTTCGTCACCAACTGGCTCTCCGTGTTGGCCGTGACCACGATCCGGCAGTCTTCGCACGTGGACAGCGCCCAGTCCGAGATCATGGCGATCTCGGCAGACTTGCCGACACCATGCCCGGAAGCAATGGCGATCAGCAGCGGCTCGAATCGATGTTGGCTGTTGAGGTGCTGGCCGATTTCTTCGAGGATTTCCCGCTGCCAGATATGCGGGCCAGCAGCGTCTTCCAGTTCGCCCGGCTCACCCCAGGGATAGGCGTAGCGGACGAATCCGAGCGGATTGCGGCTGTATCGGCCTATATCGCGGATGAGTTCTTCTTCAGCGTTCACTTGTCCCGCTTGCGCGCCTCGCTGATCCGGCTCGCCAGCCCGATGGCCAGCGGATTCTCCGGATCGCCGGCCAGTACCGTGCGATCCCCGAAGATTCTCGGAAGCAGCTTCGTGACGTACCATTGCGCATGAGAAGCCTTCACGTTCGCCACGTATGCCGCCTCTTTGGTCTTGGCCGTAAGTACTTCAGTTTGAACGGCTTCCAGAATCTTCAGCGCGTGATTTTTTCTCGCGCGAGCGCACTTTGTTTCAAACGCGGCGGATGAATCCAAATGGCGATTGATCGAAGCTCGGCTGGGAAGATCGGGATTTTCCGCGCAGACGGTCAGAAGACTCTTGGATTCGAGAAGGTCCGCGATTTTATCTTCGAGTTCTGGAGTCCAGTCGATCATGGGAGCAATTGTAGCAAATCAGCGCAGCAATAGAGATCCTCCGAGCGCATTAGATGCTCAAGCTCAGCGGCTGCGCTGTACCGGATTGCTCGCTTGACAACCGACACGCATTTAGCGTATCGTTAGACGCATATGGGAGCGATTCGTTCTAAGGTCTGTATCCGCAATCACCCGTTCATCGTGCGAGGCGGCCGCCAGGTCTGTCCAGTGTGCGAGCGTGAGCGCGTCCGCAAGTATCGCAAAAGCAAGCAGTTACCCTGTGGGAAAAATAAGTGAAATAGTTCTTGAAACGCAAATTGCGTGAGCGTACTCTGTATTCAGTGAGAGGCAACCAGCCTCATAGGAGATTGAAAATGAACAATATGGGTGAAATCAACGGCTCTAGAGTACGCAGTATCTACCGCGCTACGCACTATTCGCGCAAGAATCAGGAGCGCGTCTACGTGACGGTCGATGGCAAGATTTGGCTCGGATATGGGGAAACGCCTGAGCGGTTTTCCCACGTCGGCAACGTGGGTGATCGGGGCAGTGCCGGTTACCGGCGCGGCGAAATTTTGTGCGCTGCAAACTCGTAGGCTCCGCCGCGCCGATCCTACGGCAAGCGGTGCGTCCGACTGGCAGTCGGGGGCGGTATGAGATTCCCGCTTGCGTTCACATCGAGCCGGGATTCTTGGATACCGTGACAATCACCATCGGGAAGGAAGGGGACAGACCATGACCAACCAAGAGAAGGAAAAGGCTGCATTTCAATCTGTTTATGACTCTGGCTTTAAAGATGCCTTGCAAGCAGCATGGCAGGCCGTCAACGTGCTCGGAGCCCCTGAAACTGCCAGAATCACCCAAGAAGATAAATTCTTCTGCGAAGGAATTGAAGGCGCTTTGCAGGCCATCGAAAGGTTGCAAACATCAATCCACGGCGAAGAGATCGAGGAAATTGCATCTGAACAGGCCGCAGAACAGCGCGCATCTGTTATGCGCAGAAACCTTGATCAAGCTGGCAATGAAGCAGTTCAATTCCAGCGTGAATCGTGGGAGTGAGCGCCCTTAACCTTCGCCGCGCCGTCTCCGCGACAAGCGCAGCGTCGCCCAGTGACGGGGCGCAACAGAAACCAGGCACGGCAAGCCTGAGAGGAGCGGGAAGCGGTCGCTAGCCTTGCCATCGAAGAGCGAGAATGTGCTGCGTTTCGCAAGGAAGCGCAGCGGGGGCAGGAGAAAATATCATGAAAGCATACAAACTCACCGACGAAAACGGCCAGACTATGGGCCATACACAATGGGCACCGGGCGTAACCCACACAGCACCCGGAACCGGAGATCTGTGCTCTTCGGGCTGGATTCACACTTACTCGCATCCGCTTCTGGCTGTGCTGCTCAACCCGGTTCACGCGGACTTCATCCGTCCGAAACTCTGGGAATGTGAAGTGAGCGGCGCAAGCAAGGACGACTGCGGACTGAAACAGGGCTGGGAGTCCGTAACGACCGTGCGGGAGATTCCGCTGCCCGTGGTGAGCGTCGAGCAGCGTGTCCGCTTCGCCATTCTCTGCGCCAAAGAGGTCTACCAGGAGCCTGAGTTTATCCTCTGGGCTGATCGCTGGTTGACTGGCGAGGATCGTTCGCCGTGGGCGGCGTGGGCGGCGGCGGCATCGTCGGCGTGGGCGGCGGCGAAGGCGGCGGCGTGGGCGGCGAAGTCGGTTTTAGCGGCGGCGGCGGCG
>JBAUOP010000140.1:0-4262 GCA_049579805.1 Acidobacteriaceae bacterium | reverse complement strand
TCGTCCAGCATCACCAGCAGGTCGTACCAGCGCTCGTCCTGGAACCACTGATGATGGCTGCCGTCCAGATGCAGCAGCATCCCCGGCAGCGGCCGCCGCTCGCGCCGTCTGCGGTGGACGCCCCGCTTCCGGTTCTTCGCCACCAGGCCGGCTCCCTGCAGCGCCTGCTTTACCCACGTGTAGCTCAGCTCGATCCCGTGCTGCTCACGCAGCTTTTCGTGAAAGTGCCGCACGTTCAGGTCGAAATACTTCTCCCGGTACAGCTCCAGCACCTGCTCCACCTCGGCCACAGGCACCCGCTTCTGGCTCGGCCGCCCCCGCCGCCGGTCGATCAGCCCGTCGTAGCCACGCTGCTCATACCGCTCTCGCCAGCGCCGCATCTGCCGGTCGCTGATGCCGATAATCTCCGCCGCCTGCCACCACGTGATCTTCTTCGCCATGGCTCTCAGGATCACTTCCTGCACCTTCATCGCCCGCTCCACCGCGGCCCTCGGATACGCTTCCATGCTCCGCATGGTCGCCCATCCTCGCCGCCCGCTCGGCGGACACTTCACTTGCTATCTCAACCGGACATATCATCTGCTAACGACACCGGCGTAACTTCCCCCTGCACATACTCGGCGAAATGCACTACTATGCAATGTCGCCCTGGGGAACGCCATGACGCACTATTCGACTCTGCACACCCACACCGACGCCGGTGTTCACACCATCCTGCTGAATCGCCCCGACAAGCGCAACGCGCTCACCCATCAGATGATGGAAGATCTGACGGACGCTCTTGAATGTGCCGCCGCCAACCCCCTCTTCCGCGTAGTCATCCTCACAGGCGCCGGTTCGGCGTTTTGCGCAGGCCTCGATCTGGAGCACCTGCGGGCCATGGCGGAAAAGTGCGGCCAGCAGCCCTTTGCCGACGAATATCGGGCCGACGCCGAGCGCATCGCCACCCTGCTCCGCACCCTCTATAACCTGCCTTTGCCCACCATCGCCGCCGTCAATGGCCCCGCCATCGCCGGCGGCATGGGTATTGCCACGATGTGCGATTTCACCCTGGCCGTTCCTGAAGCGAAATTTGGCTATACCGAAGTCCGCATCGGCTTTATCCCCGCCATCGTTTCCGCATTTCTGCGCACCCAGATCGGCGATAAGCGCACCCGCGATCTGCTTCTCACCGGTCGCCTCCTTTCCGCCGAGGAAGCGCAGGCGATAGGATTAGTCACCCGCATCGTCCCCGAACCCGAGCTGATGCCGGAGGCCCGCGCCCTGGCCACTCGCCTCCAGCGCAACAGTCCTGCCGCCATGGAAGCGACCAAACGCCTGCTGGGCAAATTTGCCGATCGTTCCCTGTCCGATGACATCGAGGCCGCGGTCCGCGCCAACGTCGAAGTCCGCAGTACCGACGATTTCCGGGAAGGCGTTCAGGCCTTTCTGGAGAAGCGCGCGCCTCAATGGCCGTCACTGCAAAGACCGAAGCCGTCTCGCCCGTCCTGAATCCTTCTTTGCCATAGCCACTTTTTGCCGTAAATTGGCATCCCGTCAGGACCACTTGCGCCCGAATTACCATAGCCACTAACATCCGTCCAAATGGGTGAAATGTCTTCAGGCATACTTCCGGTCATTCCCATTGACCGCGCGGCTGACATGCCCCTGCATCGGCAGGTCTATGCGGGCTTCCGCAATGCCATCCTGCGCGGCGACCTGGCGGCGGGCCAGCAGGTGCCCTCCAGCCGTTCTCTCGCTGCGGAACTGGAAATCTCCCGTTTCCCGGTCCTCGACGCCTACGCCCAGTTGCTGGCGGAAGGCTACTTCGAGACCCGTGTTGGCGCGGGAACCTTCGTCTCCGCCACCCTTCCGGCCCAGCGGCCTCAGCCCCACAGCGCTGCACCGCGACCCGCCATGCCGCGGCCGACGTCGCAGCGCTCCCTGCTCTACCCGGCCTGTGAACCGGTCCCCTGGAGAAACGGCTGGGGCTCGTTCGGTGTGCATCAGCCGGCCCTCGATCAGTTTCCCTACGAAATCTGGTCCAGGCTGGTCGCCCGGCACGCTCGCGACCCACGCATCAACGTCCTCCACCGCATCGATCCTCTCGGACTGCCCGCGTTCCGCGAGGTGCTCTGCTCTTACCTCCGTACCTCGCGCGCGGTCCGCTGCGATCCCGGTCAGATTATGGTCGTGGCCGGTTCCCAGCAGGCGCTCGACGTTACTACCCGCGTCCTTCTCGATCCCGGCGACGCTGTGTGGATGGAAGAGCCCTGCTATCCCCTGGTGCGCGCGCTCCTGCTCGGATCCGGGTGTCGGCCGGTTCCGGTGCCCGTCGATAGTGAAGGCCTGGACGCCGATGCGGGGATGCGCCTCGGCTCGGACGCGCGCGTTGCCTTTGTCACGCCCTCGCACCACTACGGCCTTGGCGTCACCATGAGCGCCTCCCGGCGATTCCAGTTGCTGGAATGGGCTCGGCGGACCTCCTCCTGGATTGTGGAAGACGATTACGACAGCGAGTACCGATTCGAGAGCATGCCCATTCCCTCTCTGCAGGGCCTCGATCCCGACGGGCGCGTGATCTACATCGGCACCTTCAGCAAAGTCCTCCGGCCGTCTCTCCGCATTGGGTACATCGTCATTCCACCCGATCTGGTGGAGCGTTTCATTGCGGTCCGCCACGCCATGGATATCTTTCCGCCCTACCTCTTTCAGGAGGTGCTCACCGACTTTATGCGCGCCGGCCATTTCGGCCGCCATATCCGGCGCATGCGCGCCCTCTACAAGGCCCGGCGCACGGCGCTGGTGGACTGCCTGCGGCGGGAATTCGGCGACTCGCTGCAGATCCATGGCTCGGAAGCCGGCATGCATCTCACGGTGACCCTGCCGCCGGGCTTCAGCGATGTGGAAGTCGCGACCCGGGCCGCCCAGGAAAAACTCTGGCTGTGGCCACTCTCCCTCTGCTACATCGGCACCCCCCTGCAGCAGGGATTCATCCTCGGCTACGCCAATACCCCGGAGGATCAGATGGCTGCCGCGGTGCGGCACCTGCGGCTGGTTCTGGCTCTGTGAGACGGTTTCCGCCGACTCCGGAACTGGTTATGATGAATCCCCGCTGAGTGGCTATGGCAAGAGTTCTCATTTCAGGCCCACACTCATACCATCGCCTTTCTCCCAGGAGGTGCGATCATGAGAATTCATTGGTTATCCGCAGGTTTTCTCACTCTGGCTGCCGCGTTCTTCTGCGCGGGCCCCACTCCCTGCGCATGGGCTGACGCCTTTCCTCAGACCGCTTCGTCGATCGCGCTTGAATCGATGCCGCCCGAAATGCGTGGCGATCTCTACATGGCCCGCGGCCAGTATGTGCAGGCCGTCGATGCCTACCGCCAGGTGTTTCCCATGACGGCGGTCGTCTGGAACAAGCTGGGCATTGCCTGGCACCATCTTTCCGCGGTCGATGAAGCGAAGCGCGATTATGAACGCGCGCTGCTGATCCGCCCCAATTATCCCGAGGCCATTAACAATCTGGGAGCGGCCTATTTCGAACAGAAGAACTATAAGAAGGCCATCAAACTTTACCGTCACGCCCTGAAGCTCATGCCTCACTCGGCCGTGATCGCTGCCAATCTGGGCACGGCGTACTTTGCTCGCGGTAAATACAAGCCGGGCATTGTCGCGTACCGAACGGCTTTTGAGCTGGACCCCGACGTCTTCTCCGACGCGGTGGCGGCGGTCCGCGGGGCGACTTCGCTGGCGGATCGCGCCCAGCAGGACTACTGTCTCGCCGAACTCTTCGCCCAGGCCGGGATGAAGCAGAGCGCGATCACTTATTTGCGCCGAGCTTTCGATGAAGGCTTCCACGATCGCAATCGCCTGATGCAGGATGCGGTCTTCACGCAACTGCGCAAGACCGCCGATTTCGCCCAGCTGATGGCCGAACAAAAGCTGCACTAACTTCGCCCCGGGGCGCGGATCGGATCGATCAGGGCTGCCGGGGTGGGCGGCAGAGTGAATTTTCCTGGTTAACCTCAGCTAACTCCTTTGTTCTCCATCATTTGTCGAATCATGGAGGAACCCCCTCAGGGTAAGTGTTTGCTCCTCTATTACTTGCGAGGGGACGCCTCCATTCCTGACAGGGCCACCCCGGATGGGGTCGGCACAATCGAGGACATTTCGGACCAGGGCTCGGGCTTCGAGGACGAAGCGACAGGGAATGAGCACCGGGAAAGCCTCCATAACAGAAGAAGCCTCGCTTTTGGCGAGGCTTCTGTCGGATCTATTTC
>JBAUOP010000139.1:0-16824 GCA_049579805.1 Acidobacteriaceae bacterium | reverse complement strand
TAATCACGACCGTCCGCATCGCGGACTCCACGGCCGAACACCGCACGAATCCCGCGCTGCGTTCCACGCCACAACACTTACTTCAAACCTGGCCCAACCTGTCTAAATCAGCAGGGTGCACTACAATGGCTTCCTGTTCTGCGTACTCTGGAAAGGTAATCGTCAGCCGCTCCAGCATTTCGTTGTTCAGGCTTGCCCGCGTCGACATTGTCGACATTGAATTGACCGCAGCGCGAAAATCTGGGCCCCGAAAGAAATACCGCGCAAACTCAGGCGCAATCAGTGCCCGTTTTGGTCGCAGCCGCTTAGTGAAACCATTGAATGTAGCATCAGGAATGTCACAAAGCGCAACGCTACTCATGCCGAGTTCATCCATTGTTTCACTCGTGCGCGTCAGGAATACGTCGCCGCGCATGACGGAGCAGCGTACTCGCTCTTGTTCTGTCGATTGAACCAATTCCGTAAGCTGTTTCGGTACGGCTGAGTTATAGAAAACATCTTTGAACGAAAGGAAGGGATAGCCAGAACCAAACTCGGAGTGTGGTTTCGACAAACCGGAAGTGAACTCATAAACTTCAGCAAGGGAGAGTGCATGCCATTCACTCGCCATACCCGAGCTCCTTCAGGTTGGCAGCGATGGCGGCATCCAGTCGCGCAGCCTTGGCCTTCCGCGTTTGTACTCTCCGCCTGCGTTCGCTCATTGCTTCTCCCTCTTGCGAACGCGCTTCGTTTTAGGTGCATGCAGTCTCCTGATCTGATCCACGGTTTGGTCGAAGTCGCTGACGGGCTGGCTGGCTTCGATCTGGCGGCGCTGCTCCTCGTACTGAGCAAACTGCGCGTGGGCGTGCTCCTCGGTCAGCGTGTGCGAGATTCTGCCGGCATGGGTGAGGATTTCCCGTTCGCTGAGGCGCAGGAAGCCGTCGAGCCTAGCAATCCAGTCGCGCATGTGCATGGGCCGGTGGCCGCGAGCCTGCAGCTCGGCGAAGTCCAGGTAGGCGGAGACGATAAGGTTCAGCGCTTCCAGCTCGTCTTTCCGCAAATAGTTCTTGGCTACGGTCACATCGGCCTTGCGCACCGGCCCGGCGGGGGAATTCTTCCAGCTGGTCAACCCCATGTGCGGCTGGCCGGCGTCGGCGCGCTGGCGGACGATCTCCGCGGCGGTGTGCCCGTGCGCAGCCCAGTGCATCTTGTTCTGAACCGTCCTGAAAAACTGCTGGGTCAGCTCGGCGTTGCCGTCGTAGTCGATGCTGGTGGCGTAGATGTCGGTGATCTTCTGGTAGAAGAGCCGCTCGCTGGAGCGGATGTCGCGAATCCGCGCCAGAAGTTCGTCGAAATAGTCCTGTCCGAGCGTGCGGCCGGCCTTAATGCGCTCGTCGTCGAGCGTGAACCCCTTGACCAGCAGTTCGCTGAGGCGAGTGGTGGCCCACTGGCGGAATTGCGTACCGCGCTGCGACCGTACGCGGTAGCCAACGGTCAGGATCACGTCGAGGTTGTAGTGCCTGAGGGGGCGCTGGACGGTGCGCGCGCCCTCCAGGCGAACTTGTAAGTATTCCTTACAAGTTGCCGCCTGGCTCTGCTCGCCTTCTTCGTAAATGCTTTGAATATGCTGGGTTATGTTCTGCGGGGTGGTCTGGAACAGATCTGCCATCTGCTGCTGGGTTAGCCAGACAGTGCGCCCGTCCAGCCGTACCTGAAGGTTCAGCCCGGCATCCTCATAGATAAGGATCTGGCCGGAAGACGGTTCGGGTTCCGGTGGCGCCTTTCGGCTCTTTTCACCTGCCATATCCAAGCTCCTTCAGGTTGGCGGCGATGGCGGCATCCAGCCGGGCAGCCTCGGCCTGCTGTTGGCGGAGCGTGGCCGAGAGCCGGGCCATCTTCTCCTTGAACGGTTCACCATCGTCTTCGATGGCCTCCGCGCCAACGTAACGGCCCGGCGTGAGCACATGGCCGTGTTTGCGGATGTCCTCCATCTTGGCGGCCTTGCAGAAGCCGGGGATATCGGCATACTCGCCCGCGCCCTTGTCGCCGCGCCAGGCGTGGTAGGTACCCGCGATCCTGGCAACGTCTTCATCCGTTAGCTCGCGGCGCACCCGATCCGTGAGAGTGCCCATCTTACGAGCATCGATGAACAGGGTCCCGCCCCGCCGGTCACGAAACCGCCCGTTCTTCTTGCTGCGGGCGAGGAACCAAAGACACACCGGAATCTGCGTGGAGTAAAAAAGCTGGCCGGGCAGCGCGATCATGCAGTCCACCAGGTCGGCCTCGATGATGTTTTTCCGAATTTCACCCTCGCCGGACTGGTTTGACGACATCGAGCCGTTCGCCAGGACGAATCCGGCGAGCCCCGTGGGTGCGAGGTGCCAGAGGAAGTGCTGCACCCAGGCGAAGTTGGCGTTCCCGGCGGGCGGCACGCCGTAGACCCAGCGCTTGTCCTCCCGGAGCAGTTCGCCGCGCCAGTCGCTGTCGTTGAACGGCGGGTTGGCAAGGACGTAGTCGGCCTTGAGGTCGGGGTGCTTGTCGGCGTGGAAGGTGTCGCCGTGGGCGATCTGCGCGTCGATGCCCCGGATGGCGAGGTTCATCTTCGCCAGCCGCCAGGTGGTGTAGTTCGACTCCTGCCCGTAGATGGAGATGTCGCCGATCCGCCCACTGTGCGCCTCGATGAACTTCTCGCTCTGCACGAACATACCGCCCGAGCCGCAACAGGGGTCGTAGACGCGGCCCTTATAGGGCGCGAGCACCTCGACCAGAACGCGGACGACGT
This sequence comes from Acidobacteriaceae bacterium, assembly GCA_049579805.1. GTDB lineage: Bacteria > Acidobacteriota > Terriglobia > Terriglobales > Acidobacteriaceae > Palsa-343. The sequence continues at coordinate 14,063 of JBAUOP010000139.1, read as the reverse complement.
GGGCGGGTGTGTAGAACTGGCCGCCCTTTTTGCCCTCGGCGCTGGCGAACTGGGAAAGGAAGTACTCGTAGACGCGTCCGAGGACGTCTTTGGCGCGGTCGGCGGGGCTGCCAAGGCCGATGTCGCTGACCAGATTGATCAGCTGCCCGAGCCGCTGCTTGTCCAGACCCGGGCGACCATAATCCTTGGGCAGGACGCCTTTCAGTGAGGGGTTGTCCCGCTCGATGGCGGCCATGGCGTCGTCCACCACGGTGCCGACCTTTGGCTGGGGCGCGTTGGCCCGGAGGTGCGACCAGCGAGCCTCCTTCGGCACCCAGAAGATGCTGGCGGCGCGGTACTCGTCCGGGTCCTCGGGATCGGCTCCCTGGTCCCGCTGGGCCTCTAGCTCGGCGTGCTTCGCCTCGAAGGCGTCGGAAATGTACTTAAGGAAGATGAGGCCGAGGACGACGTGCTTGTATTCCGCCGCGTCCATATTGTTGCGCAGCGCGTCGGCGGCGGCCCACAGCTTTGGCTCGAACCCAATGGCAGTGCTGGTACCCACAGTACAGCGTCCTTCGAACAGCAGATTTGTACGGAAAGTACTGTTTTACGTCGCTCCAGCCGGGGAAGCAACTGAAGACTCAGAGAGCACCCCGGCAAAAGGCAGCACCGCGGAGTCCGGCGGAGTCTCCGTCCCAGACCTTGCAACCTGCGCGCCAGTTACAACCTCGGCCTCTGTGGACGGGCGGCCCGCTCTCCACTGGAGTGGTATCGAGCAGTTGCCAAACTGATCGGAAACCCGTCTCAGGAGGTTTGTTGGATAAGGGTGAAGTTGCAAAGGGTACTGGAAACCGGCCATCCACCCCCCGTGATTAGCTCTGTAACCGCCATCACATCATCGTTTCTATGGTTCGCGTATTGTCCAAACGGGAGGCGTGCCTTCGGGTACGTTCTCGGCCGATCGCGCCCGTGCCACCTTAGCCGCGAACACGTTCTGGTGATCGGAACGTAATTTAGATTTATTCCAGTCTTCCGGCCATAAATCTTTTCTATGGCTGGATGTCATGCCGGCTGGTGGACACCCTCGCGGCAGGCGGAAATGCAACCCGAATGGATGCACATCAAGTTGTTTTGCCCCGCCGTCAAGATGCGCACGGCGGATCGACTAGAACCGATATGGCGAAGCGGCAAACCTCAGACGTGTTGACACTGGCTGAGGCTGCCGGCTATCTACGCTGCCACCCCAAAACGCTTCGATTGATGGCGACGCGGGGCAGCGTTCCGGCGCGGAGAGTTGGCTGGTTGTGGAGGTTTTCTCAACAGCGGCTCGAAGAGTGGATGCGCGAGGCAGCATAGACATCGCCTGTCACTAACGGGGCGGCGGAAGCTTCCGCCGCCCCTGCATTTTCCGGCTTTTCCGCATCGATTTCGGCAGGAGTTCCGACACCACCGCGTGGTGTCCGGCACGCATATCCGGGGCGAGTGATCGCCCGTAGAGGTTCATCGTTGTCCCAATATCGCTGTGTCGCAGGAGATCCTTCTGGACGCCCACTGGTGTGCCTTTCGCATCCAGCCACGTGCGATAGGAGTGACGCAGCGTGTGCCAGCCGATGTTTCCCAGCTTCAGCCGTTCGGCAACCGGTTTGATCTTCTTCTGAAGGAGCATCGAAGCGCTCTGCGGACCGCCGGTGATTCTCGATGGAAACAACCATTCACTGTGGTCGGTCCTGGGACGCCAAGCCGCGAGCATCGACAGAAGCACGTCGTCGATCGGGAGGCGTGCGTGCGACGCAGGCGTCTTTGTCTCATCCAGACGATTCCGCGTGAAGGATCTCCGGATTGCGATGGAACGGTCGGCCTTGTCGATGTCTTCCCACTTAAGCGCGACCATTTCACTCACCCGGAGACCCAGAGAACCGGCCAACAGGACCATCAGATTCACCGGTTCTTTCAGATGGCCGAGCAGCTTTTGAAATTCCCTCGGGGTGAGGGGTTGGATCTCCTTGCGGCGCATACCGGTTCCCTTGATCCTGACAAGGCTCATGGGATTGCGCTCTGTCGGTGGCAGGTAACCGTGCAGTGCGGCCAGTTCAAAGCACTGTCGCATGATGGATCGAATGCTCGCCATCAGGGTCGGCGACAGGACTTTGGCAGGGTCAGACAGGGACCGGAGATCGCGAATCCATAATGTGACGGCGAGAGGCGACACGTCACGGATCCGCTCGCTGGACCACCGCGGCTCGATGTAGTCGCGAAGCAGATATTCGTTCGTGCTTTGGGTCGAGTGTCGCAGCGTCGGCAAATGTTCCCGCCGGTAGAGGCTGCAAAGTGCGTCAAATCGGGCGTCGACCTTAACTCGCTCGGTCTTTTTGTTCTGCGTGATGACCTGTTGCTCGATGGACTTCCGAACCGAGGCCTCGGTCGGATATTCGGACGGGTCAAAGGTGAGGCACTTTTGGCGGCGTTTTCCGTTAAGGCTTTCGCTGAAGCGAACCTCCCAGGCAAAGCCGTTGGCCCGGGGTACTCGCCGAATGCTACCCTTTTGGTATCGCGAGCGATGGATTCTCATCCAGCACACCTCTTTCAGCCGGAATTTGGAATCAGAATACTACGGTGAGTTAAAGTGAGTGGATGTTTTCCAATGTTGCTGTAAGTTGTTGATTATACAAGTGGCCCCGTAGCTCAGGTGGATAGAGCAGCAGTTTCCTAAACTGCGTGTCGCCTGTTCGAATCAGGCCGGGGTCACCATATCCGCCGACCGTCTGTCCGTCGGCACTCTTCTCGTTATTCGTATCGAAGCGCCTCTGTGGGACTAAGCCCCGCCGCTCGCCGCGCCGCGAGTGCGCCCCGCTGTCCGCTGCGCGACGCTCCAGGCGACCACGCTGAACAGCGGAGTGGCTACTCCGAATGCCCCCTCATGACTTCCGTACCGAAGGCCCCGCTGATTTCTCTTGCCCTCGCTCCATCGCCCCTCTACGCTCAAAGATAGTGGGGATTCTCCGCTCAGGCGCAGAATCCCCATTGGCGTCTTCGGCGGAAAACCGAAGCCCGCCCGCTCGCCGCTCTTTGAAAAATGGATCTGCCTTTGAGGCGCGCGCCTTTACAGCTTGCGGAAAGAGACTGGCTTTGAGAGGGCATGGCTTTCGGCCGTGCCGTAAACAGCGCAGAATTGTGTCCGGCGTTAGCCGCTGGGGGATGTCTTTTCGTCCCATCCCGGACTTTTTGCGCAAGCTGTTCTAGCCGTGCCGCAAGAACGGCAGGCTTTGTCCGGCTTCAGCCACTGGAGGGTAATACCCAAAAGGTATTACCCTCCATCTCCCGCCGAATCAACAGATGCGTATTCGCGAACCCAGGGGGGTGGGGGGGTAGGGTGCTCAGCGCGGGCTGCCGGTGCGGATTTCGTACACGAGAAACGTCATCACGGCGGCGACGATCAGCAGGAAGGCGAGGAGGAATCCGCCCAGAACGAGCTGCGCGGTGCGCTGCTGCTCCGGGCGCGGACGCGTAATTCCGAAGGTCTGTATGAACGTCTCGGTGAGCCAGGCGAGCAGCTTCATCGGTGTCTTCCCAGAATAACGCTGCGGGATTACCTCCGTGCGATGGCGTCCAGAATGGCGTTCAGAAAGTCGATGGATTCGGGAGCCGAGTAGCGCCGCCCGATCTCCAGCGCCTCGTCGATGACGATCGGAGCAGGCGTGCCGGGAAAACCGAGCAGTTCGGCGACCGCCATCCGCAGCAGATTGCGGTCCACTGCCGGCATCCGGCTGACGCGCCAGTTTTTCGAATGCTGCTCCAGCAGCGCATCGATTTCGGCCTGGCGCGCTGTGGCCACGCGGAAGAGGTCTTCGGCAAAGCCGCGCGTTCCGGCATCGAGTTCCTCGCGCGCCTGCCAGAAGGTCTTGCGGACCTCGTCCGGATTCTGCCGGCCGACGTCGGCCTGGAAGAGCATCTGCATGGCCAGTTCGCGGGCCTTGCGCCGCTTGCCCACCAGCGTCATGCGTTCCGCCCTGTTTTCGAATCAGAGCCGAGTTTGTTCTGCAGGGAGGCCATTTCGATGGCGGCGGCCGCCGCTTCGAAGCCCTTGTTGCCGCTCTTCAGGCCGGCGCGATCCAGAGCCTGTTCCAGCGTCTCGCAGGTGAGCACGCCGAAGGAGTGCTGAATGCCTGAGTCCTGCTGCGACTGGCCGATGCCGCGAGCGACTTCGTTGTAGATGGCTTCGTAGTGGACGGTTTCGCCGCGGATGAGGCAGCCGAGAGCGATGATCGCGTCGACCGTGCCGCTTTTGGCCAGCGTCCTCGCCGCGGCGGGGATTTCCCACGAGCCGGGAACGCGGACGATGCGGATCTGTTCGCGGACAGCGCCGCTGCGCAGCAGAGCATCGAGCGCTCCCTGCAGCAGCCGGTCCGTGATAACGGCGTTCCACCGCGCAACAACGATGGCGAAGCGCAAACCGGCGGCGCTCAGATCGCCTTCCAGCGCGATTGGCTTGCCGCGCAGCGGATCCTGCCATTCCCAGAAGGCGACGGAGAAGCCGGGAACCGGCTCGACCGTGAACAGCCGCGATTTCCAGTGAGTTTCTTCCACGCTGCCGATGCGGTTCGGCGCCGCGTCGCCGAGATGATTCGTCAGCCATTGCTGCGCCACGCGATGGAGATCGTCGAGCGCGGTCACTTCGATGAGGAGATCGGAGCCGACGGCGGGAAGCTTACCGGTAACGAATTCCAGATTGCCGAGCGGAGCGAGAAACGGCCGTCCGCGGCCAGCGGCATCGGCGGATGCGCCCTCGTGCAGAGGAGGATCGTCCCAGCCGCGACCCGCCTCAAAGCCCAGCGCGGAAAAGAAGCTCGCCAGGTCGTCAAAATGCGCCGGCGAGTCCACGGGGCGAAGAAAGGTGATGCCCTTGATCATGTTTCGAGGGTATCAGGGGATTTGCCGTCCAGGCTGCGAGCCTCGAACGAAGTCGCCCGAGAAACAGCGAAGGCAGGGAAGCCGCGTGCTGCGGTCTCCCTGCCCTCGGATGCGTTGGTTACTGCTACCGGCCGACGCCGGCGGTACTCACACCGATCTCCGGCCTGGCCTGAGACGCCGCGGGCGGCTCGCCGCTCCCGATGCGCATGCCGTAAAACGACCGGTAGACGAAGAAGAAGGATACAAGAAAGAAAACCCCTGCAAGCACGTGCGTCAGGGCCGGGTTGCCAGCCGAGAGCTGAACCGCCAGCTCGACAGCGAGCAGCCCAAAGAGCGTGGTGAACTTGATCACCGGGTTCAGGGCCACGGAGGCTGTGTCCTTGAATGGATCGCCCACCAGGTCACCCACCACGGTCGCTTCATGCAGTGGCGTTCCTTTTTCGTGCAGTTCAACTTCGACGATCTTCTTGGCGTTGTCCCACGCTCCTCCCGCGTTGGCCATGAATATGGCCTGGTAGAGTCCGAACAGGGCGATGGAGATCAGATAGCCGATGAAGAAGAAGGGATCGAGGAAGGCGAAAGCCAGCGCAGCAAAAAACAGCGAGATGAAGATGGTCAGCATCCCGCTTTGCGCATAACGGGTACAAATGGCCACCACCTTCTTGCTGTCTTCGGTGGAAGCTTTGTCGGCTCCTTCGATCTTCATATTGCTCTTGATGAATTCCACGGCACGGTAGGCGCCGGTGGTCACCGCCTGGGTTGCAGCTCCGCTGAACCAGTAAATGACCGCCCCACCCGTGATCAGACCGAGCAGAAAGGGAGCGTGGAGAATCGAGAGCTTATCCAGATTCGTTTGCAGCGAATTGGTCAACGCCATGATGGTGGCGAAGATGAGGGTGGTGGCCCCCACCACGGCGGTGCCGATCAGCACCGGCTTGGCGCTGGCTTTGAATGTATTGCCCGCCCCGTCGGCCGCCTCCAGCGTTCTCTTGGCGCGCTCGAAATCCACGTCTACACCGAACTGCTTTTTTACCTCCTGGGCGACGCCGGGCTCGTTCTCAATGAGCGAGAGCTCGTAGATGGACTGAGCATTGTCCGTTACCGGCCCAAAGGAATCGACGGCGATGGTCACCGGTCCCATGCCCAGGAAGCCGAAAGCCACCAGGCCGAAGGCGAACATCGGCGACGCAAGAATAATGCTGGCGAATCCCATGGTGCTCACGCCATACCCGATGGCCATCAGGATGATGACCGCGAAGCCCAGGTAATAGGCGGAAAAGTTGCCCGCTACGAAACCGGAAAGCAGACCGAGAGCAGCTCCACCCTCCCGCGCCGACGCTACCACCTCTTTCACGTGGCGGGCCGTGGTGGAAGTAAAGACCTTGACCAGCTCAGGAATGAGAGCGCCCGCCACCGTGCCGCAGGAAGTGATGGTCGCGAGTTTCCACCACAGGCTTGGGTCTCCGCCCAGGTTGGAAAGCAGGATGTAGGTGACCGGATAGGTAGCGGCAATGGTCACGATGGACGTGATCCAGACCAGCGAAGTGAGCGGCGACTCGAAGTTGAAATCGTGCGCCTTGCCGTACCGCGCTTTGGAGATGAAACCGTTGACGTAGTAGCCCAGCACCGCGGCCACCAGCATGGCCACGCGCACCGCGAAGAGCCAAACGAGTAACTGCACTCCCGTCACATGGTTCTTCGCGCCCAGAACGATGAAGGCGATGAGGGCGACCTGGACCACGCCATAAGTCTCAAATCCATCGGCCGTGGGTCCGACCGAATCGCCGGCATTGTCTCCGGTGCAGTCGGCGATCACGCCGGGGTTGCGGGCATCGTCTTCTTTGACGTGGAAGACGATCTTCATCAGGTCTGCGCCGATGTCGGCGATCTTGGTGAAGATGCCGCCGGCAAGACGAAGCACGGCAGCGCCGAGCGATTCGCCGATGGCGAAGCCGATGAAACACGGCCCGGCATAGTCTCCGGGAACGAAAAGGATGATGCTGAACATCATGAGCAGTTCGATCGAGATGAGCATCATGCCGATGCTCATGCCCGACTTCAGCGGAATGCTGAAGGTGCGATACGGATTGCCTCCCAGCGAAGCCCAGGCAGAGCGGGAATTGGCGAGCGTATTCACCCGGATACCAAACCAGGCCACAAAATAGCTGCCGGCCATGCCCAGTACGCTGAAGGCGAGAATGACGATCACGCGCACCGCACTGAAGTGGAGCAGCACGGCGAAGTACACGAGGATGACGACGGCAATGAAGGACCAGAGGAGGAGCAGGAATTTACCCTGACCGATCAGATAGGTTTTGCACGTCTCCCAGATCAGCTGCGAGACCTCCTGCATCGATCGATGCACGGGCAGGCCCTTTAAATGGACGTACATGAAGAGGCCGAAGATCATGCCCAGAATGCAGGCCAGCGGTCCGAACATCAGCAGGCTGTGGCCGTTCATGCCGAGAAACTGAACCTGAGACAAATCCGGGAGCTGCAGGTTAGCTTCTCCGCCAGCGTGTTCCTGCCCAAAAGCGAATGCGGGAAGCAGCAGACCGGTGAGGAGCGCCACAGGCTTGGAATGCCGCTTAATAAATGTGAACGCGCCTTTGATGGCGGCGGCAACCGGCCGCATGGCGCGAGTGCCGGATTCCGAACCGAGCGACCCTCGGTTGAACAGCCACGCGACCGCGAGCGAAAAAAGGCTTACGGCAAGAAAAAACCAGGCGGTAACCGACACAAACCCTCCCTGCACCTTTGATTTGTCTTCCGCGTTTCGGTTCTCCGAGCGCGCTGAGGAACTGTAACACGGGAACCCCAGAGCATAACAGGGGGATCAGGGGCGGGAAAGTGACGTTGGGCACAAGCATCCAAAGCCTGCATTTACAAGGGTCCGGGGCCAGAAACGGGAGGCCGGCAGAACCATAGTAACGGGGTTCGCAGGGGTGCAGCGGCGAGGTTCCGGCGCCAGTTCCCGGGAAGGTCAGGGAACGAGGACGACGTCGAGTGAGCGCGGTCCGTGGACGCCCCGGATGCGGGTCATCTCGATATCCGCTGTGGCCGACGGGCCGGAAATCAGCGTGAGCAGCGGGGCGGCCGAGGAGGCAAGTCGCTCGATGGCCTCGGGAACGGTCTCCACCACCTGATCGGCGCGGACGATGCAGAGATGGCGATCCGGCAACAGGGTCAGGCGCCGCGCGCCTTCGCCGGGGCCGTGTGTGAGGCCGATGGTTCCCGTCCAGGCAATGGCTACCGTGCAAAGCGTCACAATGCCATCGCAGTCGTTCAGGTCCGCGACCGTTGCCTGGCGTTCGGGGACAAACCTGAACTCCGGAGGAAGGAACTGCGGAGGCAGGCCATCGGCGACGATCACCTTCTTTTGGCCGTTATTGCGCAGGATGGTCAGAATCGTCGCCGGCACTGAGGTCGACTCGGTCTCGACCACGTGGGTGTCGTAGTCGCGCAGGCGCTCCAGCAGGAGTTGCAGCCGCTCCTCGGAGGCCAGCCGGCCGGCACGAATGTAGTCTCGCGGGATCGCAGCGTAGTCCGATGCGGCGTCCCCGGACGGCCCGAGACCCGCGCGAATCCGCTGCAGGATGGCCTCGCGAGCGCCGGTCATTGCGTCCCTCGATTGTCTTTGGCGCGTTCTTTCCACCACTCGCGGAAGGTTTGTGAGGGTAGCGCGCGGAGATCGCGGACGCGCGTCCAGTTGCCCAGCATGCCCGGCAGGCCGCGCACCCAGCCTTTTGAGACCAGAGGCCACTGGCCGATCCGCCCCAGACGCTGCGCCGCCTCAAAGCGACGGTGGCTGGCAAAAATGGCCGCGGCGGTCTTCATGGCCAGGGCTTCGGGGTCGAAGGCACTTTTTTGCTCCCGCACCACGCGGCCGCGCAGGTGAATGAGCACCTCAGGAATGTTGATCTTCACCGGGCAGACTTCGTAGCACGCTCCACAGAGCGAGGAGGCGTAGGGCAGCGACTGCGCATGCTGCATCCCCAGCAGTTGCGGCGTGACGATCGCGCCGATGGGGCCGGAGTAGCCCGATCCGTAGGCCAGTCCGCTGGTTTGCCGGTAGACCGGGCAGGTGTTCAGGCAGGCTCCGCAGCGGATGCACTGCAGCGTTTGACGCGCTTCCGGGTCGGCCAGAATGCCGGTGCGCCCGTTGTCGAGCAGGACCACATGGAAATGCTGCGGGCCGTCCCCCGGCCGCACGCCGGTCCAGACGGAGTTGTACGGGTTCATGCGCTCGCCGGTGGCCGAGCGCGGCAGCAACTGCAGGAAAACTCCGAGGTCGCGGAAGGAGGGAATGATCTTCTCAATGCCGGCCAGGGAGATGAGCACGTCGGGCATGGTGAGACACATGCGCCCATTGCCTTCCGACTCCACGATGCAGACGCTGCCCGTGTCCGCCATGAGGAAATTCGCCCCGGAGACGCCAATTTTGACGCTGAGAAACTTCTCGCGCAGATAGCGCCGCGCCGCCGCGGTCAGCTTTTCCGGTTCGTCGCTCAGGTCGGGCAGGTGCATCGTCTCGCGAAAGATTTCGCGCACCTGACTGCGGTTGATGTGCAGCGAGGGACCGACAATATGCGAGGGCTTTTCGCGCCCGAGTTGCAGGATCAGCTCGCCCAGATCGGTTTCGACGGGTTGAATACCGGCGTGTTCCAGAGCCTCGTTGAGGCCGGTCTCGTCGGTGGTCATCGTCTTGATCTTGATGACCTCGTTGCCGCGGTATTGTCGCACCAGATCCGCGATGATCTGGTTGGCCTCGTCCGCATCCGACGCCCAGTGGACCTGGCCGCCGGCAGCGGTGCAGGCCTTCTCGAACTGCAGCAGGTAATGGTCGAGGTGGCGCAGCGTGTGTGCCTTGATGGCGCTGGCCGTGGTGCGCAGATCCTGCCAGTCCCCGGTGTCCGCGACCACCTGGGCACGCTTGCGCTGGATCACGTCGGTTCCATGGCGGACGTTTTTGCGGATCTGCGCGTTCTCCAGCAGCGGCAGAGCGGCCTTTTGAAAGGGAAGCGCCGTAGCGGATTCGCCCACGCGGATGGTCACAGGTCAGCCGCCTCCCGCCCGTCGGCTTCCGTGGGCGCCAGAATTTCGGCGATGTGGGCCATGCGTACGCCGGCGCGCTGGCGGTGCAGTCCGCCGAAGATGTGCATGAGGCAGGAGGTGTCGACCGCAGTGACGACCTCAGCGCCGGTGTTTTCGACGTCTTTCATCTTGTCCGCCAGCATCGCCGCGGAGACGTCGCCCATCTTGATGGCAAAGGTCCCGCCGAAACCGCAGCAGCGATCAATATTCGGCAGATCGACCAGATCGATGCCGCGGACCCTGCGCAGCAGCCGTACGGGCACATCGCCCAGGTGCAGGCTGCGCTGCGAATGGCAACTGGCATGGTAGGTCACGCGATGCGGGAAGTACGCGCCGACATCCTCGAGGCCGAAGCGATGGACGAGCAACTCCGTCAGCTCGTAGACGCGGGGAAGCAGATCCTCGACTGCACGCGCCAGCCCGGGATCGCTCTGCTCGGCGGCCATTTTCGGGTAGTGGTCGCGGATCATCGCCACGCATGAGGAGGACGGAATGCAGACCGCCTCGGCATCGGCGAAGATCTGCACGAAGCGCCGCATCAGCGGCATGGCCTCCTGCTGATAGCCGGTGTTGTAGTGCATCTGCCCACAGCAGGTCTGTTCGAAGGGGAAGTCGATGGTGTGGCCCAGCCGCTCCAGCAGCCGCACGACGGCCTTGCCGGTGGCGGGAAAGAGCGTGTCGTTGTAGCAGGTGATGAAGAGCGATACGCGCACGAGGGCCTGGCTCCGACCTTTCATCATCCCACCACAGGATGGATCGCGGGACAAATTTCCTTTCCGGCGGAACTCTCCGGTAAGGTGATGGTGCCGCGAGGAGCCGTCTTGCGAGCGCGCAGAATTCAAGGAGCGGGGATGCAGACGCCTAAATCGGATACGCGCAGAGAATTTTTCCGGCTGGCCAGCGCCGGAGCCACGGGAGTCGCCCTCGGTGTCGCGGGGGCATCGGTTCCCGCTTCGGCGCAAACCGCGGCGAGCCCAGGGGCGGGCGCTCTGTCGGTTCGGGACTTTGGTGCGACGGGCGACGGCCGGACCATCGACACGCCGGCGATCGACAAAACCATCGAAGCGGCGGCGACTGCAGGCGGAGGGACCGTCCTCTTTCCAGCCGGAACCTATGCCTCCTGGTCGATTCACCTGAAGAGCAATGTCGAGCTGCACCTGGAGAGGGGTGCCACGATCCTGGCGGCGGAAGGCGCCCACTACGACGCGGCCGAGTCCAACGCACCCTGGGAGGCGTACCAGGATTACGGACACAATCACTGGCATAACAGCCTGCTGTGGGGCGAAGACCTCCACGATGTTTCCATCACCGGGCCAGGGCTGATTCACGGCAAGGGTCTGACCAAAACGGAGAGCGGGCCGCAGCGGGCGGAGAATCCTGGGGTGGGCGACAAGTCCATCGCGTTGAAAAATTGCCATAACGTCCTCCTGCGCGACTTCGCCATCCTGCAAGGGGGATGGTTCGGCATTCTGGCCACAGGCGTTGATAATCTCACCATCGACAACCTGCTCATCGACACCAACCGCGACGGCATGGACATCGACTGCTGCCGCAACGTCCGGGTGTCGAACTGCACCGTGAACTCGCCCTGGGATGACGGCATCTGCCTGAAGAGTTCGTACGCGCTGGGCAAGCCGCGCGCGACCGAGAACGTGACCATCACGAACTGCTACGTCTCGGGCTGGTGGGTCATGGGGACCGTTCTCGATGGCACCTGGCAGAAATTCGGCGAAGACGAGAAGGTCTCCCGCACGGGCCGGATCAAGTTCGGCACGGAATCGAACGGCGGCTTCATCAATATCACCGTGTCGAACTGCGTGTTTGAAGGATGCAACGGGTTTGCGCTGGAGTCCGAAGACGGCGCCCGGCTCGAAGATGTGACCATCACCAATATCACCATGCGGGATATCGTCACGGCGCCGATTTTCGTGCGGCTGGGTGCTCGGCTGCGCGGACCGGCGGCATCGACGAAGATTGGATCGATCCGGCGCGTGATGTTCAGCAATATCGTCTGCTGGAACGCGAAGCTCTGTTCGATTCTCAGCGGCGTGCCCGATAGATCGATCGAAGACGTCAGCATTCATGACGTGCTGATCGTCGCCCAGGGCGGCGGCAACGCGGAGCAGGGAACTGTCCAGCCGCCCGAGGACGAGCAGAAATATCCCGACCCCAATATGTTTGGAGCCATGCCGGCGTTTGGTTTCTATGTGCGCCATCTGACGGGTCTTTCCATGAGCAACGTGCAGATCAAAACCATCGCCCCGGATGCGCGTCCGGCACTGGTGCTGCAGGATGTGCAGGACGCGACGTTCTTCCGCATCCAGGCGCAGACGGCGGCCGGCTCGCCGGTCTTCGCGTTGCATCAGGTGGAGAACTTTGCAATCCGCTACAGCGAGCCGGTGCCCGATTCACGACTCCCGCAGGCGGACAACATGACGCTGCCGGAATCGCGGATGGCTTAGCTCTTCGGACGTCAATCGGGGGCGCTGTAGCATCGAGAAACAGGCGGGAATCAAACTCCGATGAAGGAACAAGCCATGGAGTACATTGCTTATCTCCACAAAGACGGCAAGTCGGATTACGGCGTAAGCTTCCCCGACCTTCCAGGATGCATCACCGCGGGTACAAGTCTTGAGGATGCGCGGAAGATGGCTGCAGAGGCTCTGTCGCTGCATATTGCCGGCATGCTGGAAGACGGTGAGGTCCTGCCGCAGCCATCCAGTCTGGATGACCTCCGGGACGATCCGGCGATGAGCGGCGCGGTCGCTTTTCTTGTCGAGATCAGCGAGCCGGAAAAGACGGTTCGCGTCAACATCACAGCGCGCGAAAGTGAAATCGCGGAGATCGACCATCGAGCGCGGGCAGCGCGGCTCAGCCGGTCGGCCTACATGGTCCGTCGCTCCCTGGAAGCCGGAACGCCCCCTGAACCAGCCCTCCTCGCGGCTCGAAGGCCGGTGTTGGGTGCGCATGATCAGGGACGCTCCCGAAATCTGAACAAGTGAATCTGTAAAGCGCCTGGTGCCTGTTCCCGAAGTTCGTAAGGAATAGTTGTACGGTTTTGTGTCAGGGCACGACTAAAGCAGCGATCGAAAACACGTAACTTGCTGAATCTTCAATTGCCCAGATTGCCACGATTGGCTGGTTGGAAAGGCAAATAAAGCCAAATTCTCGCCGTCGGCTCACCGTAGCCCGCCGACCACCCTCACGAGCTGGAATCCTGACGTTGAGCTGCGGCTGCTTTTCCGCTGCGAGACCACTCCAAACTTCCGCAATGCCGGTGACACCCCCGCAAGGAGCGCTCTGCTGCCAGAGCCAAGTGACATTCATTCTTTGAAACGTTCCCACCAACTCAAGGGCCTAAGAAAGAGGACCACCTCGCCGGGTTTTTGCAGCGCAGTGGCCTTGCCACAGGTGTTTAACGAGACATAACCGTGTTCAAGTAACTCTCTCGTCGAGAAATGCTGTACTGCCAGCCATGAGTAGTTCGACCCTCCTCGCATGCACAACGCATAAGGGACTTGGATTGCCATGGTGTCGTCATATTTTACGATGGGATCCTTCACGACGATTGAGCCGTTATCCCTCGTAGGGTTTGGAATGTTTACTTGGCCGGGATCGTTCGTGAGTCGAAGCCGAGCGACGCCGTCCGCATCGGTTGGGATGGCGATGGCTTCTTTGCGCTCTGTCCCTACCCAAGCATCGACGTAAGAAGCCTCTCCAACTATCGGGCGTCCGCTCCGCCCGTCCACAAGTTTGATCTCAACGATCTGCGCCCAGAGAGTCGCGGTGGACGAATAAAAGATCAAACCCGCAAGTGCGCTCTTCCAAGACAACCAAGATCGGAATTCCATGCACATTGAGGTTCTCTTCAACTAATCATGGGCAATTATAGTCTGCCGCTCGATTCTGAGAGTGTGGTCGCCTTTACGGAAGTTTGCGTTCGCCATAGGTTTTAGGCGCGCCGTTCGGATGTGGTAAAGCAAAATAAAGGCGGATTTTGAATTGCCACATAAAATCCCTTGAAAACAAACCGCTTGCGATAGCTCCTTTCAATCAGGGCACGACTTCAGTCGTGCCGCAAA
>JBAUOP010000138.1:0-29682 GCA_049579805.1 Acidobacteriaceae bacterium | reverse complement strand
GCGCCCGCACCGCCCCCTGCGCCACCACCGGCACCGCCAGCGCCTCCGCCGGGACGCCGCTCGCCCGCCGGTCCGGTAACCACAGGAACCCCATCGGCGCGGTTGAAGTTGATCTCTTCGCCTTCCCCGAGATTGCTCTCCTCTTCGTCGAAGTCCTCGCCACCCTCAATCATGATGGTGCTGGCGTTGGATGTCGGCTGACGCTCTTCCGGAGCCGGTGCGGGACGCGGCGGACGCGGCGCGCGCTCCTGCCGTTCCCCGCGATCTCCGCGATCGCCACGGTCTCCGCCGCGATCCCCACGGTCGCTCCGTTCTCCGCGCTCGCCACGTTCTGCACGCTCCGGTTGCTCTGTCGAGGCTGCCATATCGCCGCCCTGGCCCGGTTCCGGCAGGCCCAGCTTCTGGCGCTGTTCGCGCAGTACGGCCTTCCGCGACAGCTTGATGCGGTTGCCTTCCACGCCCAGGACCTTCACCATCACCTGATCGCCTTCGCGCAGCTCGTCCTTCACTTCGCGGACGCGATGCTCGGCGATTTCGCTGATGTGCAGCAGGCCGTCGGTGCCGGGGAAGATCTCGACGAACGCGCCAAATTCCGCCAGCCGCACCACCTTGCCCAGGTAGACTTTGCCCACTTCCGGCACCGCGGTCAGATCGTTGATCATGGCCAGCGCCTTCTTCAGGCCTTCCTCATCACTCGAGGCCACGTTGACGCGGCCGGTGTCGTCCACGTCGATCTTCACCTGCGTGGCTTCGATGATGCCGCGGATGGTCTTGCCACCCGGACCGATCAGATCGCGAATCTTGTCGGTCGGGATCTGCAGGGTGCGGATCTGCGGTGCGAACTTCGACTTCTCCGTCCGCGGTCCGTTCAGGGTCGCTTCCATGGTATCCAGCAGGAAGATGCGTCCGCGCCGCGCCTGCTCCAGCGCCTCGCGCATGATCTGGCCGGTGATGCCGCCGATCTTGATGTCCATCTGCAGCGCGGTAATGCCGTTCCGTGTGCCGGCGACCTTGAAGTCCATATCGCCGTAGTGATCCTCAGCGCCCGCGATGTCGGTCAGGATGGCGTAGTCGTCGCCCTCCTTCACCAAACCCATGGCGATACCCGCCACCGAAGCCTTCAGCGGAATGCCGGCATCCATCAGCGCCAGGCTGGCGCCGCAGACCGAAGCCATCGACGACGATCCGTTCGACTCCAGAATGTCCGACACCACGCGCAACGAGTACGGCGAAACATCCTCGCCCGGCAGCACGGCGCTGATGGCGCGCTCCGCCAGCGCTCCGTGTCCGACCTCGCGGCGTCCCACGCCCGTCATGCGGCCCGTCTCACCCACTGAGAAGGGCGGGAAGTTGTAATGCAGCATGAACTTCTTTCTCTGCTCGCCTTCGAAAGTTTCCAGCCGCTGCGAGTCATCCGTGGTGCCCAGTGTCGCCGTCACCAGTGCCTGCGTCTCTCCACGCGTGAACAGCGCCGACCCGTGCGTCCGGGGCAGCACGCCCACTTCAATCGTGATGGGCCGAATCTCGTCGAATGCGCGCCGATCCGGGCGAATCCGTTCCTTCGTCACCTGCTCGCGGAACATCTTCTCGCGCAGCGCTTCGTAATAGTGCGCCAGCTTCTTCTTCGCCGCCGCCGCGTTCGCGTCGTCGGGGATCTCCGCCTTCAGTTCGTCCTGGATGGCTTTGACCAGCACCTGGCTGTCGAGCTTCGGATGCGCCTTCGTGTCCAGCGCGTCTTTCAGCCGCCCGCCCATCTTCGCTTCCAGTGCGTCGAAGTACGCCTGATCGAACTCCGGAGCTTTCACATCGCGCTTCTTCTTGCCGGCGCGCGCCACCAGATCTTCAATCGCGGCCACGATCTTCTTAAGTTCCGTGTGGCCGAACTCGATCGCTTCCACTACCGTCTCTTCGGAGGCTTCGCTGGCGCCACTCTCGATCATCACGATACCGTCTTTGGTCCCGACCACCGTGATGTTCACCTTGCTGTCGCGGCGCTCCGGGTACGACGGATTGATCACGAACTCGCCGTTGATTTGTCCGACGCGCACCGCGCCGATCGTCGCTCCGAACGGAATGTCTGACAGAGCCAGCGCTGCGCCTGCCGCGTTAATGCCAACGATGTCCGGATCGTTTTCCTTGTCTGCCGAAAAGACCAGCGCAATGATCTGCGTCTCGTTGCGGAACCCTTCCGGGAACAGCGGACGGATGGGCCGGTCAATCTGCCGGCTGGTGAGAATCTCGCGCTCGCTGGGACGTCCTTCGCGCTTGATGAATCCGCCGGGGATCCGTCCGCCCGCGTACGCGTACTCACGATAATCCACGGTGAGGGGAAAGAAGTCGATGCCTTCCCGCGGGTCCGGAGACGCGACCGCCGTTGCCAGCACCACTGTGTCACCCGATGTGACCAGCGCAGCGCCCGAGGCCTGTTTGGCCATCCGGCCTGTTTCAAATGACAGCCGCTTGCCGCCGGCAAGCTCGACCGAAACTTCCTGCTTCATTGTTTTCCTCTTTTCCTGATGGGGCGATCGGGCGGGCATCCGCGGCGCTGCGGGTGATGGGGAGCCGGGAAGAGCGGAGAGTTGCGATCGCGGTACTGCTTTCGACCAGGGGCCGCGTGGCGTTTTTGGATGGGCGCCGCCCCTCACGGTCCGTGCTCTTTTCGGTTCCGGTCGCGCGCGCGCCGAAGACCAGGCCCGGCCGTGTTATTTACGAATACCCAGCCTCGTGATTACGGTCCGATACCGCTCGGAATCGTGAGTCTTGAGATAGTCCAGCAGCCGCCGGCGCTTGCTCACCAGCATCAGCAGGCCGCGGCGCGAAGCATGATCCTTCGCGTGGGCCTTGAAATGCTCGGTCAGGTCGCCAATGCGCTCGCTGAGAACCGCGATCTGCACTTCAGGACTGCCCGTGTCGCTGTCATGGGTGCGGTAACGCGCGATAACTTCGGTTTTCTTTTCGGGTGCCAGCACGTCTGTGCGTACTCCTCTGCTTTTCGTCGAGTCCACTTCCTAAGTGTCTGGCCTAAGAATAACATGGGCCGGACCGCCAGGACCACCGTTCGCTCCCTGCCGCTCCACCTTTCCCGCTCGTGGCGGTCCTGGTTTTATCCCACGCCTACCTGGACTCCCTCTTCGTTGCGGCTTGAAAATCCCGGGGCCTGCCCCTCATGTGCCCGCTGCGGTCGCATGAGGTCCTTTATCTTATCCAGACGGGCGTGAGCCTTAAGTCCGTTTCTGGTCTGAGCTGGATTGAGCGATCTTCCGCAGCGCCACTCCCGCGAACGCCCCGGCCATCGGGAACGCCAGGATCAGGAGTCCGCCGAGAACATTACCCGCCGACGGCGTCTGCACGACGAGGTGGAAGGGGACCCACAGGCCAATGGCCAGTGCCCACAGCCAGGGCCGCCGCGGCCCCATCAATCCCAGCAGTCCGCCCGACAATAGCAGCATTCCCGCCGTGATCCCGGAGTCATCCCAGTGCGGGCGAGAATCCACCCAGGCAATGGCCAGCCCGAGGGCGATGGCCAGCCCCAGCAGGACCGTGTCCCACAGCCTCCACTGGAAACCGCTCGCCCTCCGCAGTTTCTTCGGCATCAGAACCGTAAACCCTGTGCCCTACACCCTACACCCGCCTTTCCACTTGACACCACTACTGTGTATCGCATAGTGTATGGCACATACGATGCTCGACACGGTACCGTCCATGCAGCCCGACGCCCTCGACAACCTCCGCCTCGAACTCCGCCGCGGCTCCCTCGTCCTCGCCGTCCTCGCCGCCCTGCGCAGCGAGCAGTACGGCTACACCCTGCGCCGGGAGTTGGCCGACAACGGCATGGAGATGGACGAGGGCACGCTCTATCCGCTGCTCCGTCGCCTCGAGTCCCAGGGCTTGCTGGTGAGCGAGTGGCGCGAGCACGAAAAACGCAACAAGCGCTTCTACCGCCTCTCCGCCGACGGCCGCCGCATCCTGCTGCAGCTCATGGCCGAGTGGCAACACCTCGACACCTCGGTCCGCACCGTTTTCCGGGAGAATCATCATGGATCTCATTAACCGTTATTTGCAGGCGGTTCGCTTCTGGCTGCCGCGCAAGCAGCAGAACGACATGATCGCCGAACTGTCCGAAGACATCCGCTCGGAGCTGGAGGAACGCTCCCGGGCGCTCGGCCGCCCGCTGACCGAAGGCGAGGTCGAAGAGCTCCTGCGCCAGCGCGGCTCGCCGATTCTGGTCGCCAACAAGTACCTGCCGCAGCAGTCGCTGATCGGGCCGCTGCTCTTCCCGATCTATCGTTTCGTCGCGATTGTGGTAACCGTATGCCTGCTGGTGCCAATCTTCCTCGGCTCGCTGGTAACCGTACTCAGCCCCGGCTTCGGCGCAGTGCGCTCGCATCACTGGCTTGGCCTGGTGGGGCTCACCTGGTCGCACCTGTGGACGGGCTGGTTTGCCGCCATGGGCATCGTCACCCTCGTGTTTGCGATCATCGAGCGCACGCATGCCCAGCAGCATATTCTCGAGTGCTGGAATCCGCGCAAGCTGCCGCCTGTCCGACATCCGAGCCTCATCCCGCGCTCCACGTCTGCCATTGAGCTGGCGGTGAACCTGGCGGTCGTCCTCTGGTGGATCGCCAACATGGCGCCGCCGCTCCGTTTCCACTTCGGCGACTTCTTCATCGCGTTTACGGCCCAGTGGACCATCTTCTTCTGGGCGACGCTCGCTCTGACTCTGGCCAATGTCGCGCTGGCCAGCGTCAATCTGGTGCGCCCCTTCTGGACCACAGCCCGGATCACGGGTCGCCTGGTTGTCGATCTCGTCGGCGCTGTATTCTTCTGCTGGCTGCTCCGGGCGAACATCGTGGCCGCCGTCGTTTCGCCCACCTTCACGCCGGAGAAAGCTCTGGCGGTAACGCAGTCGATGAATCAGTGGCTCGCGCGGATGTTTCCCTGGGCGATCGTCGTCTGCATCCTGGTGGCGGCCGCCAACCTGTGGCGCTACGTGCACCTGAAGAAGAAGCCTCGAACCCGGACCCGACAGGCAGCCGCGGTGTAGCTGTCCGCGGCAACTTCCGAGCCGGTACGATAGCTACGGGGCGGCTCCTTCATCGTGAACCTAATACCGAATTCGGACTTTATGCGCCGCGCCATTGCGCTCGCGTCGGACAATGTCCGACAGGGCCTCGGCGGTCCTTTTGGCGCTGTGATTGTGCGTGACGGCGTCATTGTGGGCGAAGGCGCCAACGCCGTCGCCCGCATCAGCGACGCCACCGCGCACGCGGAGATCGTGGCCATCCGCGACGCCTGCCGCCGTCTGAAAACCTTCAGCCTGGCCGGCGCGGAAATCTATACCAGCTGCGAGCCCTGCCCCATGTGCCTGGCCGCGATCTACTGGTCCCACATCGACCGCATCTGGTATGCCAACACCAGTGCCGACGCCGCCCGGATCGCCTTCGATGACGCTGCGCTTTACCGCGAGTTCACGCTGCCAGCCTCAGAGCGCCGCATCCCAAGCGCGGCACTCCTCCGCGACCAGGCGTGGGAGTCCTTCCAGCTCTGGCTCGATTCGCCGAAGAAAACCCCTTACTGACCGGCCGCTTAGTCTCCGAGTCACCTTCTCGGATCGCGCCAGCTTTTGCCTTCCTGTACCCTGCACCCTGTACGCTGTCTGCTGTTCGCTGAACGCTGTCCTTGCACCGATCCACAGCCCCCGCGCATCTTTGTGCCTATGGACTATCGCTTTCTCGGACGCTCCGGACTCAAAGTCTCTGCTCTCAGCTTTGGCGCCGCCACCTTCGGAGGCGGAAACGAGTTCTTCGCCGCCTGGGGTAACACGGGCGTCGAGGAAGCCCGCCGCCTCGTCGACCTTTGCATCGATGCCGGCGTGAACCTCTTCGACGTGGCCAACGGCTATTCCACCGGGCTGGCCGAAGAGATCCTCGGCAAGGCGCTGGGCAAGAAGCGCAACCAGGTCCTCATCTCGACCAAGGTCTTCTTCCCCATGGCCCCCGGACCGAATGACCTCGGCACCTCGCGCTTCCATATTCTTGACCAGTGCGACGCCAGCCTGCGCCGCCTGGGCACGGACCACATCGACATCTACCACATGCACGCCTTCGACGCCTTCACGCCCGTCGAGGAAACGCTCGACACGCTGCAGACGCTGGTCCGCTCCGGCAAGGTGCGCTACATCGCCTGTTCCAACTTCTCCGGCTGGGCCCTCATGAAGTCGCTTGACGTATCCGACCGCTATGGGTGGCCGCGCTACGTCGCGCAGCAGGTGTATTACTCCCTCGTCGGACGCGAATTTGAATGGGAGCTGATGCCGCTCGGGATCGATCAGGGTCTCGGCGCGCTGGTCTGGAGCCCGCTTGGCTGGGGACGCCTGACCGGCAAGATCCGCCGCGGCAAGCCCATGCCCGAAACCAGCCGTCTGCATAAAACCGCAGAAGCCGGGCCGCCCGTCGAGGACGGATATCTCCATCGGGTCGTCGATGCTCTCGATGAGGTAGCGAAGGAGACCGGCAAATCCATCCCGCAGATCGCGCTGAACTGGTTGCTGCAGCGGCCAACGGTTTCCAGCGTGATCGTGGGAGCGCGCAATGCCGAGCAACTCCAGCAAAACCTGCAGGCCGCGGGCTGGAACCTCACGGCCGAGCAGGTGGAGAAGCTGGACCGCGCCAGCGAGCAGACCCCGATCTACCCCTACTGGCACCAGCGGGGGACGCAGTTCCGCAACCCGCCTGCGGTGACCGAATACGGCAGGCAATCCTGATCCCGTTGCAGCGAGAAGGTCCTCTGCTTTGTCTGACACGGGCTGACACGACGTCAGACAATGTCAGACGCGCTACGCCGTGCCGAACGGGTCCTCCAGCGAGGGGCTGGCCGGCGTCAGCAGCTCGGCGCCGTTCTCGCCCACGTGCATATCGTCCTCAAGCCGCACGCCGAACTCGCCCGGAATATAAATCCCCGGCTCGTCGCTGAAGACCATGTTGGCGTGCATGCGCGGATGCAGCTCCCAGCCGAACATGTCGTTCTTCACCAGGTATTGCCACTCGTGCATGTCCATGCCCAGGCCGTGTCCGACGCGGTGCGAGAAGTACTGGAAGCCCGGCCCGTAGCCCGCATCGACGATTACCTTGCGCGCCGCCGCGTCCACGCTGGCCAGCTCCACGCCCGGACGCGCGGCTTTCAGCGCCGCCTGCTGCGCCCGGTGCACGATGTCGAAGACCTTCTTCATCTTGTCCGACGGTTTGCCCAGCACAAACGTTCGCGTAATGTCCGACGTGTAGCCTTCCACGCTGCACCCGTCGTCGACCATCACAAGGGTCCCCTCGCGAAGCGTCTGCAGCGAGCGTGACCCGTGCGGACTGGCGGTGTACTTCCCGATATTCAGCGACGCCTCACCCGGGAGCCCTACCTGCCGATAGCCCGCGTCCACGAGCCCTACCACGTCGCGATTTGTCATACCCTCCTGCAGTGACTCGTAAACAGCCTTGTAAACCGACAGCGTCGCAGCGCACGCCGTGCGGATGCACTCAATTTCATGCGCATCCTTAATCATTCGGCAGCCGCCGGTCACCGGAGTCGCCACTACGAACGTCAGCGCCGGTCCGGCCTGCGCCAGGCTGTTGGCGAAGATGAACTTCATCTCTTCATCGAGACCCACGCGACCCGTCGCGATGCCGCGATCCCGCAGGCCCTTCACCGTGAGCGCGAACGGGCTCTCGTCTTCCTGCCACGTCAGCACGTCGGCGTCAGTGCCAAACGGTCCTGCCTCCAGCAGCTCGTGCGCTCGCGCATTTTCAAACGCAGGACACACGACGAACGGCTTGCCCTTCACCGGTATCGCCAGCGCCCACAGCCGCTCGCCGCCGTTCAGGCCAATGTTGGCGAAGTACCGCGAACTGGTGGCATTGTTCGCCAGGAGGATGGCATCCATCTTGTGCTCGGCCATCAGCTGCTTCGCGCGCTCAATGCGCCCCAGCCGCTCCTCATTGCTGATCGGCGCTACGCGTCCGACAAAGGACGGCAGCGCCGCAATCGGAGCGGGCAACTTTGCCGATGGATTGTCGTCCGCAGACTCGCCGAATGAGGGAAGAGAAGCGGCCGCCGCCGCCGACGCAGCAGACACGCGCAGAAACGAACGCCGTGAAATCATGCTTTCTCCTGTTACAAATGGAATCCGGCCCGATCTCGGACCTCAAACGTCAGACCTGGGAAACGCAGAAGAAAGACTAACCGAAATTGTTGAAAGTTGTGTTCCGCGAGCGCGTCGCGCCCGCGGTTCGCGCGCTGCTCGCCGCCTTCCCGCAATCCACACAAACACCGCGATTTCCACCAAAATATTCCCCTTGTAGCGCCAGGAAATTGTGAGAGTATCACTTCAACGGAAGAGCAATCTTCCCGCGAAGAAAGCAGAAAGCGGCCTTCGCGAGCGTCGGGAACGGCGCTCACAACCCGACGGGAAACCGGCGGGCGAATGTCGGCAGCCACGAAGCTTTTGCAGCGAGTTTGAACGCGAATGGGTGCTGGGCAACGCGGGCTCCGCCTGCGGTTCCCCATCCGCTTCGGGTTCAACAACCGCGGCGATCCGGTCCCGAACCCGGGTCTTCGAAAATCGGAAAAGTGGAGGGCGAGTTCCCGCAAGGGGGTTCGCCCTTTCGCTTTTTCGGCCGTAACGTTTCCCGTTCGAGGCCCGATGCATCCGCCGTATACTTCCCCCCAAATGAGATTCCGCCGTTCCGCGCTGTTGCTCCTCCTTGTCGCCGCGCTGGTCGCGCCGGCCTTTGCTCGCGTCACCGGCATCGATATCCTCCGCCGCGAGCCCGTGCTCGGCGGCATGGCCTTCGGCTCCGGCGGTCCCTACGAGAAGATCGTGGCCCGCGTCCACTTCGCCGTGCGTCCCAACGATCCGCACGACCGCGGCATCGTCGATCTCGATCTCGCCCCGCGTGATGCCCAGGGCGACGTCGAATTCTCCGCCGACCTCTGGATGCTGCGCCCCATCCACGGCGGCAACGGCGCGCTCCTGCTGGAAATCCCCAATCGCGGAGGCAAAGGCATACTGCGCCTGGTCGATGGCGGCACACCGTCATGGGATCCCAGCGTGGCTTCCGACTTCGGCGATGCCTGGCTGCTGCGCCAGGGCTACACGGTCGCCGATCTCGGCTGGCAATGGGACGCGCCGCCCGGCGGCCTGCGCCTCTACGCGCCCGTCGCCACCGATCGCGGCCGGCCCATCACCGGCCTGCTTCGTGACGACTTCACCCCTGTCGCCGCCACCACCGACTGGCCTCTCGGCCACATCATCGTCGGCCACATGGGCGGCACCGAGTACCCGGTCGCTAATCCGAACGACCCAGGCAACGTCCTCACCGTCCGCGACACGCCTACCGGCCCGCGCACCGTCATCCCGCGCACGCAGTGGTCTTTCATCCAGCCCGGCATTGCGCGCTACGTCCCGATCGCCCAGGGCCGGCACCTTGAGGCGCCGCACGGTTCTATCCATCTCAATGGCGGATTCCAGCCCGGCCGCATCTACGAGCTGGTCTATGTCGTCAAAGATCCCGTCGTCGCCGGCCTCGGCTTTGCCGCGGTGCGCGATTTCGTCTCCTGGCTCAAGTACGGCAACGCTCCCGGCCCAGGCGCGCAGAACGTCTCCACGCCCGCGTCAGACACAGACGCATCCCTGTCCGACACTCGCGCCCCCGTGTCGGACATTCCGGTGCCCGTCGCCCCTGTGCAGCGCGCCTACGCCCTCGGTATCTCCCAGTGCGGACGCTGGCTGCGCACCCTGATCTACGAAGGCTTCAACCAGGACGAGCAGAACCGTATGGCTCTCGACGGCATCCTCGCGCACGTCGGCGGCGCCGGCCGCGGCAGCTTCAACCTCCGCTTCGCGCAGCCCTCCCGCGACTCGGAGCCCATGTCGTCCATCTTCTATCCCACTGACATTTTTCCCTTCACCGGCCTGCCCGAGCAGGATCCCGCGCACCCGCACGCCGCACCCCAGGGTCTGCTCGACCGCACGCGCGACGAGAACGCTCTGCCCAGGATCTTCTTCTCCCACACCTCGTTTGAATACTGGGGTCGCGCCGCCTCGCTCATCCACACCACCGCCGACGGCCGCCGCGACATGCCGCAGGACCCCAACGTCCGCATCTATTTCTTCGCCGGCCTGCAGCATTTCTCGGGACCGTTCCCGCCACAGCGCGGCGCCGGCGAGCTGGCCAGCCAGAACCTCGAGAGCCCGCTGCCCATCCGCTGGTTCTGGCGCGGCATGATCTCCAACATGAACCGCTGGGTCCGCGATGGCGTCGCCCCGCCGCCCACCACGATCCCCCATATTGCCGACGGCACGCTCGTCCCGCTGAGCAAGCTGGCCTTCCCGGCGATTCCCGGCGTGCACGTTCCGGGCAACGTGAATGAAGCGTTCCATCTCGACTTCGGTCCGCACTGGCAGCAGACCGGCATCCTCTCCATCCAGCCGCCCATCGTCGGTGCCGCGTTCCCGGTTCTGGTGCCCCAGGTGGACGCCGACGGCAACGACCGTGCCGGCGTGCATCTGCCGGAGATCGCGGTGCCGCTGGCCACCTATACCGGCTGGAACCTCCGCGACCCGTCCACCGGCGCACCCGATCAGCGCGTTTCTTTCCTGGGTTCGGATTTTCCGTTTGCGAAGACCGCCGCCGAGCGCAAGGCCGCCGGCGACCCGCGTCCCTCCATTGAGGAGCGCTATCCAGGCGGACGCGACGAATATCTTGCCCGCTACAAGAGAGCCGTGGACGCGCTCATCCGCGCGCGCTGGATCCTCCCCGACGATGCCCCCGCTCTGATGCAGCAGGGCGCGGCGGAGTGGGACTATGCGACGAAACAGGATGTTGATCGATAGACCGGGATGTCGCTCAGGCCGACGTCCAGGGACATTTCATCGGGAAACGGGAATCAGGGAACCGAAACCCGATCGCTCTCGTAAGGAATCCTTATGATCGAAGATCTGCGCTATGCGCTGCGGCAGTTGAAGCGGAGTCCGGGATTTGCGGCGGCGGTGGTGGTGACGCTGGCGCTGGCGATTGGCGTGAACACGGCGGTCTTCAGCCTGCTGGATGGTTTCCTGCTGCGGAGTTTGCCCTATCCGCAGCCGGATCGGCTGGCGGCGCTGATGTCGCATGAAGTGTCGAAGAGCAATCCGGAGCGCAATGAGGATGACGACTCGTCCGACAACGCGACGTGGGCGGCGCTGAAGCAGGATGTGCCGTCGGTGACGGCGGCCATCACCGGCCAGGGCTTTGGCGATACGGAAGGCGTGAATCTCGAGGCGGCGGCAGCGCAGGGTGGAGCGACCCAGTACGTGCACGGGGCACTGGTGTCGGCGCACTACTTCCAGGTGCTGGGGATTGAGCCGCTGCTGGGGCGCGGCTTCACCGAGGACGAGGACCGGCCGGGTGCGGGCAAAGCGGTGGTGCTGAGCTATGGGCTGTGGCACTCGCTCTTTCACGAGAATCCGGGGATTCTGGGCAACCCCATTTTGCTGAAGGGCGCGCCCTATACGGTGGTGGGGGTTCTGCCGCGCGGGGTGCAGATGCCACATCCGGCGGAGGTGTGGACGCCGCTGATGCCGGATGATGCCCATGGCATGTGCGCGGGAGATAACTGCCTGATCCTGATGCGGCTGAAACCGGGCGCGACATGGGAGCAGGTGCGGGCGGAGCTGGCGCATATGCCGCCGCCGCGCAATACGAACCTGAAGCAGGACAACGTCTGGTATTACCCGAGCCTGCTGCACGCCTATGCGGCGAGCGCCATGAAGCCGCAGACCGAGGCGCTGATGCTGGCGGTGGGCTTCATCCTGCTCATCGCGTGCGCGAACCTGGCGGGGCTGATGCTGGCGCGAATTCACCGGCGGACGCCGGAGATCGCGACGCGGATGGCGCTGGGTGCATCGCGAACGAGGATTCTGCGGCAACTGTGGGTGGAAAATCTGCTGCTCGCGGTCGTGGGTGGCGCGGCGGGCGTGGGCCTCGCGCTGGGGCTGTTTCCGGTGATGAAGGATCTGCTGCCGAAGGATATGTTGCCGATCGGCGGGTTCGCGCTGAACGGCACGGTGATGCTGTTTGCGCTGGGAGTTTCGCTGGTGTCGAGCCTCCTCTTTGGCGCGCTGCCGGCGCTGGAGACACGGCGCGTGGACCTGCGCAGCTCGATCGCTGCGGGAACGCGGAGCGTGGCCGGGGGATCGGGGCGAGTGCGGCAAGGTCTCATCGGAGCCGAGGTGGCGCTGACGGTGGTGCTGCTGGCCGGCGCCGGTCTGCTGATTCGCACGGTGATCCACCTGGAGACGCTGCCGCCAGGCTTCGACGCGCACAACGTGATGACGGCAAAAGCGTCGCTGGACGATGCGCGGTTTCAGGATGCGGAGAGTTTTCAGCGGCTGCTGCGGGAGAGCGTGGCGGCGATGCACCGGATTCCTGGAGTCGAAGATGCCGCGGTTGCGCTCAGCGTGCCCTACGAGCGGGGGGTGAACGATGGTATGACGGTTATGGACGGGCCTCGAGCCGGCTACCGGTGGGGATCGAGCGAAGACTGGGTGACGCCGGAGTTCTTTGCGGCGCTGCGGATTCCGATTCTCAGCGGGCGCGCGCTTCGCGACAGCGATACGGGCACATCGCAGCCGGTAGCGGTGGTAAACGAGGCTTTCGGCCGGATGTTCTATAAAGACCCGAACCCGGTCGGGCGGCACTTCCGTTCGGGACCGACGTACACAATTGTGGGCGTAGTGCCCGATGTCGTGAAGACTCTGGGAATGAGCCAGGGATCGCCACTGGCGACGGAGCCGCTGTTCTATATCCCGGCGGCGCAGGCGAATCAGAAGCTGGTGAACCTGGCCAATATGTGGTTCCAGCCATCGTGGATTGTGCGCACGGGGGGCCCGGTCGGCGACCTGACCGGCAAGATGCAGCAGGCGCTGGCCTCAGCGGCTCCGGGACTGCCGGTTTCGGGGTTTTATTCGATGGAAGATGTGATGCACCAGCAGTTACAAATGCAGCGGATCGAGGTGACGCTGCTGGGGACGCTGGCGGCGCTGGCGCTGCTGCTGTCGGCGGTGGGGATCTTCGCGCTGGTGTCGAACCTGGTGGTGCAGCGGACGCGGGAGATCGGCATCCGCATCGCACTGGGCTCGACGCTGGGGCAGGCGATGCGGCACATCGCGTCGTCGGGACTGGCGGCGGCTGGCGGCGGCGTGATGGTCGGGCTGGCGTGCTGCTTCTTCGTGCTGCGGGTGATGAAGAGCGCGATTTACGGAGTAGGAACCTACGATCCGGTAACGCTGGTGACCGTGCCGCTGGTGCTGCTGGGCGTCGCGGTGTTGGCCAGTCTGCTGCCGGCACTGCGCATTGCGCGGATCGATCCAGCGGAGACGCTGAGGGCCGAGTAAAGGCAGGGAATAGGCAATAGGGAACAGGGAATAGGAGTAGGGAGTAGCCTGATCGTTCGCGGGCGGCGGGGCGGTTCGTTCGTTGACGGCGGTGGAGCGAGCGGAATCTGCTTCGCCGCCGTTTTTGCGTCTAATTTGGATAGATGAAGATCATCGCGCTCGACAGATTTGGCGGGCCTGAGGTGCTGCGGGTTTCGGAAGCCGAGACGCCGCGGCCGAGCCCCGGGGAAGTTCTGATTCATGTGGCGGCCGCGGGGTTGAACCGGGCGGACATCGTGCAGCGGAAGGGGCATTATCCGCCGCCGCCGGGCGCCTCGGAGGTGCTCGGCATGGAGGTGGCGGGCACAATTGTGGAGCGCGGACCGGGCGCCGATGAACGCTGGCGTGTCGGCGATGCGGTGTGCGCGCTGGTTCCGGGTGGCGGCTACGCGGAATTCTGTGTGGCGCACGGCGGGTGCTGCCTGCCGATGCCGAAGGGTTTGAGCCTGGAGGAGGCCGCATCGCTGCCGGAAGCAGCGATGACGGTGTGGGCGAATCTGTTTGAGCCGAGCTCGACTGGCGGGAGGCGCCTGTTTGCCGGCGACCATTTTCTGATACAGGGCGGGACCAGCGGCATTGGGACGATGGCCATTCAGATCGCGCAGGCCTTTGGCGCCCGGGTGTCCGCAACCGCGGGTTCCGCGGAGAAGTGCCGCTTCCTGCGCCAGTTGGGATGCGAGCAGGCGTGGAATTATCGCGAAGAGGACTGGGCGGCCGGGGCAAAGGCGTGGGCCGGAAATCCGCCGGACGCGGGCGTGGACGTGATTCTCGACATGGTGGGTGGTGATTATTTTCCGAAGCACGTGGAAATCCTGGCCCGGGATGGGCGGCTGGTGCACATCGCATTTGCCCATGGCGCCGAGGTCACGCTGAACCTTCGCCTGCTGATAGGGAAACGGCTGATGATTACGGGATCGACGCTGCGCTCGCGACCGGTGGAGGAAAAGCGCCGCCTGCGCGATGGCGTCGAAGAGCAGCTGTGGCCGCTGCTGGCTTCCGGGAAAGTGCGGCCGGTGATGGATCGGGTATTTCCGATGGAAGAGGTCGCCGAGGCGCATCGGAGGATGGAACGCAGCGAGCACATCGGCAAGATCGTGCTGCGGGTGGCGGGATAATGCCGCCGGAGTGAGAGAATCAGGCAGGTATGCGCGTAACGATTGAGGGGCTGCGCCGCTGGATTCTGATCGCGGCTGCCCTGTTGCTGGCGGTGGTCGCCGGGTTCTTCATGTATGGGAGAAGCCGGTTGCGCCATATTGAGAAAGACCTGCCGGCCCACCTGGGAGTCAACATCCAGCAGACCGCAACCGGCTTCAGCTACACACAGTC
This sequence comes from Acidobacteriaceae bacterium, assembly GCA_049579805.1. GTDB lineage: Bacteria > Acidobacteriota > Terriglobia > Terriglobales > Acidobacteriaceae > Palsa-343. The sequence continues at coordinate 14,894 of JBAUOP010000138.1, read as the reverse complement.
GAGCCAGGGCCACACGCTGTTCACGCTGAAGGCTTCGAAGCTGGTGCAACTGAAGGCGGGTCATGCGCTGCTGCATGACGTGGACATCACACTGTACGGGCCGCCGGGCTCGGGGCGTGAGGACCGAATTTCCGGCAGCGACTTCGATTACAACCAGAATGAAGGCGTGGCCACCAGCCGGGGCGCTGTTGAGATCGAGTTGCAGGGGCTCACTCAGAACAGCGGCGCTGCGGGCACCCAGGGCAGTGACACAATTCGCGTGAAGACCGAAGGACTGACCTTCGCGCAGAAGAGCGGGGAAGCCTCGACGGCTGGGAAAGTAGAGTTCCAGCTGCCGCGAGCGGCGGGGAGCGCAGTCGGCGCGGACTACAACTCGAAGACCGGCGTGGTGATCCTGAACAGCCAGGTGCACATCACCACCAGCAACAACGGTAAACCGGCCACAGTGGAAGCGGGACACGCGACGATCCTGCGCGATTCGCAGCAGGCGCTGCTGACGAATGCGAGCATGGAATACCAGTCGGCGAGCGCTCGTGGGGATCAGGCGACCGTCTGGTTCCGCAAAGACGGGACGGCAGAGAAGGTGGATGCGCGGGGAAATGTGCAGCTGAAATCCGACAACGGGACGGATGTGGACGCGCAGACGGCGGAGATTCTCTTCAATCTGAAGAGCCAGCCGCTCGAGGCCACCATAGGCGGCGGCGTGCAGCTTGCCTCGGCGCGGGCGAACCAGACGATGCGAGGATCGGCGCAGGAAGGCACGTTGCTGTTTGTTCCCGGAGGGCCGGGGTCGCAGACCAGCCTGCACCACGCGGAGTTTCGCCGGGATGTGCGCTTCGACCAGCAGGTGACCGGGCTCCGCAACGATGCGCGCGGCCGGACGGAGAAGCAGCTCGAGGCCGGGACGCTGAACCTGGATTTCGTGCGCCGGGCCGGCGGGCGGGGCGTGGAAGCTCGAAAGGCGATCGCCGTGGGAAGCCCGGTGCTCACGACGCGGCAGACGCCGTCCCGGGGACCGGGGCACTCGACGCGGATCAGCGGCGACCAACTGGTGGCAACCCTGGCGAGTGGCAATCTGCTGCGCACCCTGGACGGAACGGGGAATACGCAGGTGCTGGATGAATCGAGCGATGGCGCTCGGAACACGACGCGCGGCGATGTGCTGCATGCGACGTTTGTGGAGGAGCCGGCGAAGGTCCAGCCGGGGCGTCCCGCGCCGGTGAAACGGCCGGTAGGCGCGCGCGGGAAAAAGGCAGCCGGTCCGCCGATGGAGACCACTCTGGAAACCGCCGTGCAGGACGGGAACGTGATGCTGACCGAGACGCCGGCGAAGAAACCGGGCGAAAGCACGCCGCCGGCCACGCTGACCGGCTGGGCGCAACACGCGGAGTACCACGCGCAGGATCAGGTGCTGCATATGACGGGGCATCCGCGGATCGTGCAGGGCACGGCGATGCAGCTCTCGGCCACGCAGATTGACTATCACCGCGATACGCAGAACGCGACAGCGAACGGCGACGTGAAGGCGACCTACACTCAGGCAAGCGGCGAGCCGGCCGCAGATCATAAGCCGCCGCCCACGATGGGCGGCAGCGGACCCGTGCATGTGATCGCGGATCGGGCCGTGCTCGATCACGCCGGCAATCAAAGTCTGTTCTACGGCACGCGGCAGGCGGCGGCGCGAATGTGGCAGGGTGCGGACTCGTTGCTGGCTCCGGTGATCGCGATCGACCGCAGCAAGAACGTGCTGAAGGCGTGGGGTGAAGGGACCGGAGCAGCGCCGGCGGTGGATGCGAATTTTGCCTCGGCCTCTCCTGGCGGGAAGCGGCCCCCGGCGGTCACCGAGGTCCACAGCCGGACTCTGGTCTATTCGGATAGCCAGCGAGTGGCGGATTTTCAGGGAGATGTGACGGCGGAGCAGGGGAATGGAGCGATCCACGCGGATGAGGCACGGGTGGTTCTGAAACCGGCAGCGAAGCCAGGAGCCGAAAAGCAGGTCACGCAAAAGAGCAGTGCGGGCGGAAAGGGATCGCAGCTGGAACGTCTGGTCGCGATCGGGCACGTGGTGTTCACCGAACCGGGCCGGAAGGGTAGCGGCGCGAAACTGGTGTACACGGCCGACGACGAGAAGTATGTGCTGACCGGAACTCCGGCGGAGCCGCCCCGCATGTGGGATCGTAATCAGGGGACGACCACTGGCGAGGCGCTGATCTTTTCCAGCCAGACGAACAAAGTGGTGGTGCTGGGCGGAAAGTCGAGCGTGGTGACGGAAACGCACGCTCCGAAGTAGCGCGCGATGCGCGGCGGCCTGTAAGCTGGGAACAGATTCATGCGCAAGCTCGCCACGGACGAAATCAGCAAATCCTACAAGGGACGCCAGGTGGTGCACGCCGTGAGCGTGCAGGTGACCGAGGGCGAGGTGGTGGGGCTGCTGGGTCCGAACGGCGCGGGCAAGACCACCAGCTTTTATATGATCGTCGGGCTGATCCAGCCGGATGGCGGACGTATTCTGCTGGATGACCAGCCGATTACCCATGTGCCCATGTATTTGCGGGCGCGCCAGTACGGGATCAGCTATCTGCCCCAGGAGCCGTCGGTCTTCCGCAAGCTGACGGTGGAGGAAAACATCCTGGCGGTGCTGGAAGTGCAGCCGATTGCGCCGGAGATGCGGCGGTCGCGCGCCGAGAAGCTCATCGAGCAGCTGAACCTCGGGCACATTCGCAAGACGCGGGGCTACGCGCTTTCCGGTGGCGAACGCCGCCGAGTGGAGATTGCGCGCGCCTTGTGCATTCAGCCGTCGTTCATTTTGCTGGACGAGCCGTTTTCGGGGATCGATCCCATTGCGGTGCTGGATCTGCAGGAGATCATCTTCGATCTGAAGGCGAGCGGGATCGGCGTGCTGATCACGGACCACAACGTACGCGAGACGCTGTCGGTGACGGATCGCGCCTACATCATTAATGATGGGCGGATTTTCCGCCACGGAACCCCGGAGCAGCTGGGGAGCGATCCAGAGGTGCGGCGCGTCTATCTGGGCGAGAGTTTTTCGCTCGGGTAAAAGCCGTAACACATTCCAGGTTAGAGGGTTACTTTTGCGTGCCCGGAATGGGCAAGCAGGGGTGGTGGTGCGGATGTAGACTTTGAGGTGTTGCCTCGGAAATCGGAGAGTATGGTCCTACTTCAGCCAAAACTCAGCCTCAAGGTCGCGCAGCGTCAGATCCTGACGCCGGGGCTGATGCAGATGGTCAGCGTGCTGGCGCTGAACAAGCTGGAGCTGAAGGAGATGATCCAGGCGGAGATCGCCGAGAATCCGGTTCTGGAGGAACTGGAAGAGAACGTTCCTCTGCTGGACGACGTGGCGCGCGCGGAAGAAGATCGCGACCGACCGGTGGAGACGCAGACGGCAACGTCCGAAGCGGAGGCGAAGGAGAAGGATCCCTTCGACGAGATCGACTTCGGCAGCTACTTTCAGGACTATCTCGATCCGGGGTTCCGCTCGCCGAACAACTACGAGGAAATCGAGAAACCTTCGATTGAGAATTTCCTTTCGTCGCCGGCCACGCTGACCGATCATCTGTTCTGGCAGCTGGGCGCGCTGAACCTGTCGCCTGCGGTTCGCGAGGCGGCTGAGTACATCATCGGCAATTTGAATGAAGACGGCTATCTGACAGCGACCGACGAGGAGCTGCTGACGGGCTACCTGCGCGAGCAGATGGAACCGGAAGCAGCGGAGAATGGCCAGCGGGCAAAGGAACTGGCGGCGCGGATGGCCGAGCTGCCGCCGGCGATGGCGGATCGAGCGCGCGGGCATTTGACTGCGGCCATGGACGTTGTGCGCCAGCTGGATCCGATCGGCGTGGGCACGCGCGACCTGCGGGAGTGCCTGCTGGTTCAGGTGGAGGCGCAGCGCAAAGAATTCGACCTGATCTTCCGGCGCAGCGAGATGCATAGCTCTGCGAGGCCGGCGACTCAACACGTAAGCCCGAACGGCAGCAACGGCGCGAGCCTCAATGGGACGGCGCAGGGGGCTGAGGGGGCTTCGGCGCATCCGGCCAGCAACGGTTCGAAACCGGATGCGGAGCAGACGCAGCGGATGGCGATCTTCGAAATGGCGATGAAGATCATCGACACGCACATGCTGCTGCTGCAGAAGCGCGATCCGCGTGAGCTGTCGAAAGTGCTGAGCAAATCGGTCGAAGAGACGCAGCGGGCGATTGACTTTATCCGGACGCTCGATCCGAGGCCAGGGCAGCGGTACAACCGGAGCGAGGCGCGGCTGATCGAGCCGGACGTCGCCTTTGTGAAGCGCGGCGACGACTGGGTTGTGGTGATGAACGAGGAAGACCTGCCGACGCTGCGGCTGAACCAGGGCTATCGGCGGCTGCTGACGCAGGACGGCGCCGAGAAGGACGTCAAGGACTACGTGAAGGAGCGGTATCGCTCGGCGCTGCAGCTGATGCGGAATATCGAGCAGCGGAAGAACACGATCCTGAGGACCTGCGAATCGATTGTGCGGCGGCAGACGGAATTCCTGGAAAAGGGAGTGGACGCGCTGAAGCCCATGATGATCAAGGAGGTCGCCGAGGAGATCGGCGTGCATCCGTCGACCGTGAGTCGGGCCGTTTCCAGCAAATACGTGCATACGCCGCAGGGGGTGTACGAACTGCGCTTCTTCTTCTCGGAGGGCGTAAACGGGCCGGAAGGAGCGGGGACACCGCTGATGTTGCTGAAGCGTAAGGTGAAGAAGCTGATCGAAGAGGAGGATGCGCGCAAGCCGCTGACCGACGATCAGATTGCGCAGATGCTGCAGGGACAGGGTATCGACGTGACCCGGCGGACAGTGGCAAAATATCGCGAAGACCTGCGGATTCCGAGCACACACCAGCGCCGCGTCCGCGGCTGAGGCAATTCCCGACTGACAACACGGCATTTCCCCAGGGGAAAGGAGCTTTTCCATGCAGGCTGAGTACACGGGAAGGCAGGTAAGCATTACTCCGACGCTGCGCCGGATTGGGGATGAGGGCATTGAACGGATTGCGAAGCTGTTGCCGAAGGTGGTGGGCGCGCATATCGTTCTGACCTCGGAAAAGTACCGTAAAACCGCCGACGTATCGGTGAAGATGCGAGCCGGGAAGATCGTGGGTTTTGCCGAGTCCAACCAAATGGACCAGGCGCTGCGGGAGGCGATGGACCGGGCCGAGACCCAGGCGATTCGGTACCGGAAGCGGCTGCATACGATCAAGCGGCAGCCCAAGGACGAGAAGCAGCCGGGCGAGGTGCTGCCGACGCGGCAGCGCAAGTCGAATCGTCCCCTGCCGGAGCCGGAGGAGGACGCTGTGGCCGAGGCGGTGGCGGCGGCGAAAGCCAACGGCAAGCGAGCGGGGCGGACGATGGTGCCGGTGACGGTGCATACCTTTCCGGCGCGGCGGCCGATTGCGGAGCCGCATATCGTGCGGTCGTCGGATTCGGTGGCGCTGCGGCCGATGACGATCGAAGAGGCGGTGAAGGAAGCTGAATTCCGCGACCGGGACGTGTTTGTCTTCCGGACGAACGAGGGCACTGTGTGCGTGCTGCATCGGAAGCGGGACGGAAAGATGGAGCTGATCGAAGCGCCTTAGAGGCAGGGAATAGGGAACAGGGAATAGGCAATAGAGGGTGCTGGGTGCGGGCTTGTCCCCAGTCCCCAGTCTCCAGTCTCCAGTCTCCAGTTTCCAGTCTCCAGTCTGCAGTCCCCAGTTTCCAGTCCCCAGTCTCCGGTTTCCAGTCCGCAGTCTCCGGTTCACGGGGTGGCGTTTCTTCCTCCGTTCCAACTTGTCTCCAGGGGTACTGCCTGGTGTGCGGGGATGTTTGCCCATTTTTGCTTGCCGATCTTGTTATGTGTGAGAAACAGGGCACTTCGAGGGGGCCTTTGCCTGCATGTGCGGCAGGGATTGGGGTTGTGGGCAGGTAATAGAGGGGACAGGGGATACGGGTTACGGAACAGAGGGTCCGGGGCGGCGGAGGCGGTCAGGGTGGGGAGGGTGACGGGCTCGTGCTCGGGCTCGAATTTGGGCTTGGGGGCGTAGCGGGCGCCGGGGTAGGTCTCGATTTCAGCGAGCATCTTGGGGTCGTTCTTGTAGTAGTCGCGGAGATAAAGGATGGCGTCGCGCTTGACGGTGATGGTGTGGGCGTCCCAGCCTTCGGGATTGTCTTCCTGAACTTCAGGAGAGGACGAGGATGGGTCGGGGGTGGGGTCATTCGCCGTCCCACATCTGGCAAAAGAGGCCAGATGTGGGGCACCCGGGTCCGAGTCACCCGGGTCGGTGGGCTCATCTGGGTCTGGGGATCCCACCCTGTCTTCTCGAACTGCACGAGAAGACAAGGATGGGGCACCCAGGTCCGAGTCAACCGGGTCCGAGTCAACCGGGTCCGAGTCACCTTGGACTGTGGGCTCACCTGGATCTGTGGACTCACCTGGATTTGTTGGCTCACCTGAATGTGTTGGTTCGTCGGGGAGGGCGAGGGGCATGCCGTCGGTGTCGAGGACGTAGTCGGTGACGATGTCTTCGGCGGGGTTGGGGGTGGAGTTGGGGGAGCGTTCGCGTTCGCGGGCTTCGAAGCGCTCGTGCAGGAACTTCTCGTGGAGGGAGCGCTGGGCGGTGTGCATGAGGGCGTTGAGGGTTCCGGCCTCGCGGGTGCTGATGGTGGAGTGCACGAGGGCGAGGGCGATCTGATTGCAGTTGAAGAGGATGGAGTCGTGGTCCTCAGCCCAGGCAAAGCGGACGAGGGGGACGGTGTTGAAGGTGGCGGGCGGGCTGGGACGGAGGCGTCCGCGGGTGAAGAGCTTTTTGTGGTGGTGGTCGCCGCAGAGGTCGCTGCCGGGTTTAGAGGGGTAGCGGCAGCGGGCACCGTTGACTTTGACGAAGCGGCAGCGGTGGTCGGGGGCAGGTGAGGGGGAGAGGTCGGCGGGGTTGAACATTGGGTCCTTTTCGCGCGGGTTGCAGGTGACAGGTTGCAGGTTACAGGTGGCGGGGTTGGGGTTTTCGGCTACCCACATCTGGCAAAAGAGGCCAGATGTGGGGCACCCGAGTCGGTGGGCTCATGGGGTTCTGTGGATTCCACCCTGTCTTCTCGAGCTGCGCGAGAAGACAAGGATGGGGCACCCGAGTTGTTCGGGCACCCGGTCGGACTCACCCGAGTCGGATTCACCCGAGTTCTTCGGGCACCCTGGATTCACCTGGGCAAAGGGAAAGGCCGCCTTTTTGCAGGCGGCCTTTTTCTTTTTTCACTCTATAAGTTCAGAATACCAAACCGCAGCGGATTTACTGCCAGGTTTTGGCGGGAATTTTGGCGTGGAAGTGGTTTTGTATCAAGCGTTGTTACTTTCGTCAGGGCGGGAGGGGGCTTGACACGATTTCCACAGAAGGGGTGGAAATGCCATAAACGGCCTGTCGCGTTTCAGGGCACCGACTGGAGCACCGCAGTCAGTCCCGAGCGATGCCGGAGGGGTTACCGGTAACAGGTGCGCTCGCAAACCAAAGAGTCGCCAGGATTTATGCCGCAACCGCACAGTACGGGACCGATAATTTGGCATCTACAACGCGGTGGGGGAGCAGAGCCAGCTATGCAGCCATCGATCTCAGTAGTTATTCCGGTTCGGAACGAGCGGCAGACGCTGCCGGAGCTGATGCGGCAGCTTCTGGATCAGGACTATCCTCGCGACCGATACGAGATTCTGATCGTGGACGGCCGGTCGACGGACGGGACCGGGGATCTGGCGCGGCGGCGGTATGCGCGGAGTTCAGTGCCGGTGCGAGTGCTGGACAATGCCAAACGGGTGGCGGCGGCGGGACGGAATCTGGGCATTGCGGCGGCGACGGGTGAGGTGATTGTTTTTCTGAACGGGCATTGCTCGGTGACCTCGCGGACGCTGCTTTCGGATACGGCGGCGATTTTGGAACGGACCGGAGCGTTGTGCCTGTGCCGGCCGCAGCCGCTGGATGGGCCGGCGATGACGCGCACCGGCCAGGCGATTGCGTGGGCGCGCGGGTGCTGGCTGGGGCGGGGACCGGACGGGGTGGAGCGGGTGAACTCAGTGGACGCGGCGACGCATGGGGCGGCGTTCCGGAGGAGCGTCTTTCACGTGGTGGGGGAGTTCGACGAGAACTTCGACGCGTGCGAGGACCTGGAGTTCACGACGCGGGTTTGGAAGGCGGGCATTGAGGCGTACACGGACTCGCGGCTGACGGTGCACGAGCGGCCGCGGTGCACGCTGCGGGGGCTGCTGCACCAGATGGTGCGGACGGGGCGGGGAACGAGCCGGCTGATGCGCAAGCATCCGGACTGCGCGTCGGTAGCGCAGGTGGCGCCCCTGGGGATTCTGCTGGCGGTGCTGCTGGCGATGGCGGCGTGGTGGCGGCTGCCGCCGGTGATGGCGATGGTGGTGATTCTGCCGCTGCTGACGTTTCCCCTGGTGGTGGGGGTGACGTCGTGCCAACTGGGGCTGCAGCATGGATTTCGGGCGGGGTGGAAGGCGCCGTGGGTTTTTGCGGGGATTTATTTGGGGCAGGGCGCGGGGCTGCTGGTGGAGTATCTGTGGCCGACGGAGATCGCTGCGGCGGAGCCGATGGCGGACCTGGTGGCGGCGGGGCTCCGGTGTGCGCGGGTGCGGCGGCCGGATCGCGCGGCTTGAGGGGAGAGCGGTGGGGCTTTCTCCCCGAGCGAATTGCTGGCGAGGACTGCGGGCGCACCGTTTGAGCGCTCTTTCGGCCGCTTCGCGACCGACTCCCTCCGCGTGGAGAGTTTTCATGATGCCTGCGGCCCGTTTCGCTGCGGGGGGCCTCGGCTGCGCGCCGGGAGGCTATTTGCACCGCTGGACGGATCCTGTCCGGCGCTTGCTCGGGATGACCTTCGTTCCTGGTGAGGGCGGCGATAGACTGACGGCGTGGCGGCGGGATTTTCCAAAGAGAAAACAATTGAGAAGCTAACGCGGTATCGGGGGCGGATTGCGCCTTCGCCGACGGGGCTGCTGCATGTGGGGCATGCGCGGACTTTCTGGACGGCGCAGGAGCGGGCGCGGGCGGCGGGCGGGACTTTAATTCTGCGCAATGAGGATCTGGATCCGGAGCGGTCGAAGGCGGAGTACGCGGCGGCGATGGTGGAGGATCTGCGCTGGCTGGGGATCCGGTGGGACGAGGGGCCGGATGTGGGTGGGGCGGTGGGTCCTTATGCGCAGAGCGAGAGGCGGGGGTTCTATCTCGACATGTGGCGGCGGTTGCTGGCGGGGGGATGGGTGTATCCGTGCCGGTGCTCGCGGAAGGATCTGGGCCGGATTGCGCAGGCTCCGCATGAACAGGCCGGCGGGGAAGTACGGACGGAGGGCGATGAGGGGCCGATGTATGCGGGAACTTGCCGGTTGGAGCGGGACGCGGCGATGGAGATGGCCGGGCGGTATGCGGAGCCGGCGGGGGTGAACTGGCGGTTTCGGATTCCGGAGGGGGAAGCGGTGACGTTTGAGGATGGGCATTTCGGGGCGCAGCGGTTTGTGGCGGGCGAGGACTTCGGCGACTTCGCGGTGTGGCGGCGGGATGACGTGCCGGGGTATCAGCTGGCGGTGGTCGCCGACGATCGGGCGATGGGGATCACGGAGGTGGTGCGGGGGGCGGATTTGCTGCTGTCGACGGCGCGGCAGATCTTGCTGTATCGGGCGCTGGGGTGGGCGGAGCCGGGGTGGTTTCACTGCGATCTGGTGACGGACGCTGGGGGCGAGCGGCTGGCGAAGCGGCATGACGCGCTGGCCATCCGGACACTGCGCGAGCAGGGGAAGACGCCGGAGGAAGTGCGGGGGATGGGCTGATGTGGGAGCAGGACGACGGGAGAGCCCGTTTCAAAGTGGTTCTACGGGCAGTACCTCAGGCTGAAACAGAGAAACGATTCGTTTGACGCGGCGGTGAGAGGGGAGTTTGCTTCTTGCTGTGGGGTGAACCTGGCCGGGGGGGACCGGGTTTTGCGGGCGCTGGCTGGCGCTGGGTTAGAGCGTGTGGAAGGATCTCTCCGCAGCGGAGATGCGATCCCGAGGTGCCCTTACTGTGGGGTGAACCTGGCCGGGGGAACCGGGTTTTGCGGGCGCTCCGTGTGTGGAAAGATCCCCGCGCAGCGGAGATGCGATCCCGACAGGGGGAGCTTGCTTCCTGGTGTGGGGTGAACCTGGCCGGGGGGGACCGGGTTTTGCGGGCGCTGGTTGGCGCCGGGTTAGGGTGTGTGGAAGGATCCCTGCGCAGCGGAGATGCGATCCCGACAGGGGTGCAGACCTGGCCGGGGCTGGGCCTGGATTTTTGGGGATTTGTGTTTTCCGAAGGGGCCTCGTCTGGGGAATGAGAAAGCAGGTCCCGGTTTGGCTCGCCCGCTCGCGCGGACTCGCTCAGCGACTGTCTTAAGTTATCAAGAGGATTAATGGAAAAGACGGCGTGGGGCGCCTCGGAAAACGCTGCGCGCTTTCCGCTTTCCCACCACCCCGGCGGCTGCGGATTAACGGACGAGGGCCAGGGAGCAGCGGGCCTGTCCGGCGGCTGCGAAGTTCCGGCGGACGTCGTGGGCTTTGGCGTTGAGCCGGACGAGCAGTTTGTGCGCCAGAGCGATGCGGACAACTTTCGCTGGTTTGCCGGCGGTGGTCAGTCGCTGGCGGAAGGCCATGAGGTCCGGCTCATAATTCGACTGGCACCTGAAATTCTGTTGTGCCAAGAGCGCGCAACCAACGCGGAAGGCTCGCTCACGATGACAGATTTCTCGTAAAAATCCATCACCTTCGCGAGAACTTATGCCAATACCGCTCAGCGGCAGGCGGGGTTGTGGGCCTGGGGTATGGCGAGGAAGGTGACGCTGAGGGGCGCGAGGGTTACATCGCCGGCGTGGACGTGCTCGGCGTGGAGCGCGGGCAGGGATCCGTCGGGATGGGCGTGGAGGGGCGCGCCGTTGAGCTGGATTGTGGTGCTGGTGAGGTCGGGCGCGGTGAGCGTGGTGCGGTCGGCGGCGACGGGGATCGAGACGGTGCGGGCGCTGTGCGGGTCAGTATTGAGGGCGAGCAGGGTGACGCCGCCTTTGTGGCCGGGCAGGCACTGGGCGTAGAGGCGGAGGCTGTCGCCGGCCGCGCCGGCATCAGAGCCGGGATCAGAGCTGGGATCAGGTCCGGGATCGAGGACGGTGGAGCCCATGAGGCGCTTCCAGAGCAGAGCAGCCCAGTAGTCGGGGCGCGGGTCGAGGGTCTGCTCATCGAGCAGGCCGTAGTCGCTCGCGGAGAGGGTGTTGTGCATGGCGACCTGGACGCCGCGCTGGGCGAGGGTGCCGAGCTGATTGAGGAAGCGGAAGGTGTCAACGAATTGCGCTGCCATAGGATCGCCGCCGCAGGCTGCCTCGGCGGTTTCCGTGAGCCAGATGGGCTTGCCGGGGAGAAAACGATCGCGCAGGCCGGCGTAGAAGGCTTCGACGGTATCGGTGCGGTCGAGCCAGTCGGCGGAGAGCGCCTGGTCGACGGTGACGTGGCCGCCGCAACGGCGGGAGACGCTGCCGTAGAAGTGATACGAGAAGACATCGAAGACGGGGCCGCTGGCTTCGAGGAGGTCTTTGCTGGAGAGCATGTGCAGGGATATGCCGGCGGGGAGGAGCGAGATGCCTTCGCCGATGCTGCCGGGTCCGAGGTAGAGGGTGCCGGGGGATTCTTCGTGGAGGAAGGCGGCGAAGAGTTTGGCGTCGCGTCCGTAGTCGGCGGCTGTGTAGCTGGCGGGAGCTCCGCCCATGGAGGCGAAGGTGGGCTCGTTCATGAATTCGGTGGCGGCGATGTGGCCACCGATGGACTTTGTGTAGTCGTAGAGAGCTTTGGCCTGGGCGGGCGTCCAGACGCCCTGGGCGTCGCGCGTGCCGGAGCTGACGGCGACCGAGGAGACGACGGGCGCGTCGATGGCGCGGGAGAAGTCGAGGACGCCTTTCCATTCCGAGCGGGTAAGAACGCTGCGGAAGCCAGAGGGCGGCTGGGTGGCGGCGGGCTGATCGTTGTTCTGAAACCAGGCGCTGTTGGCCCAGGTGCCGCTGACGCGCAGGTACGAGGGGCCGAGAGCCGCTGCGAGTTTACGCAGGCGCGGGCTAGAGAGATCGAGGGGCGGTCGGTACTCGTAGAGATTGGCGCCGAGCGCGGCGGGCTGGTGGGCGCCGGGCTGCGGCGGCGGCGGGGTGGGCATGGAGCGGTAGGGCTTCCAGAAACGGCCGCCGGTGACTTCGACCATCTCGATATTGAAGGAGAGATAGCGGGGATCGACGGTGCCGCGTTTTGACATGATGGAGGGGTCGAGCTTCACGGGGGGCGTCTCCTGAGCCCATGCGGCGGCGGGTGCGGCGGCGGCGAGGAGTGCGATGAGGGCGAGGGGAAGGCAGCAGCGCAGTTCGGTCCGGCGGCTCATGAGCATGGTTGTGGGGACGGAGTGGTGCGAGTCCCGGACCATGGTACATCGCTAAACGGGAACGAGACGGGCTATTGCATGGTCATGCCGAGTTCCTGAAACAGGAAGGCCTGCGCGTCGGCGGTTTCCAGCAACGCTTCGTCGACATTGGTGCTGATGCCGTGGCCGGCGTGGGCATTGGTGAGAAGGAGAATCGGGCGTCCGCTGGCGGTGGCCGCCTGGAGCGCAGCGGTCATCTTGCGCGAATGCGCGGGATTGACGCGGTGGTCGTTGTCGCCGGTGATGAGCAGGACGGCCGGGTACTTCGTGCCCGGCACCACGTGCTGATAGGGCGAGTAAGCGAAGAGCGCACGGAACTGCTCTGGGTTTTTCACCGAGCCGTATTCGGTGACGTTGAAGCTGCCGTTGGGATCGAGTTCGGTGCGCAGCATGTCGTAGATGCCGACATACGACAGCACGGCGCGAAAGAGATGGGGATGCTGGGTGATCATGGCGCCCATGAGGAGACCGCCGTTGCTGCCGCCTTCCGCGGCGAGGTGCGCCGGAGAGGTGTAGCGGTGATCGACGAGATACTGGGCGCAGGCGGCATAGTCGTCGAAGACATTCTGCTTGTGGGTGAGGCTGCCGGCCTTGTGCCAGGCTTCGCCATATTCTCCGCCGCCGCGCAGGTTGGCGATGGCGATTACCGCGCCGTGGTCGAACCAAAGGCGGTTGCCGTAGAAGCGCGGCGTGAGGCTGATATCGAAGCCGCCGTATCCGGTGATGAGCGCGGGGTGGGTGCCGTCGAGCGGGGTTCCTTTGCGCATGAGGATCGTCATGGGAATACGGGCGCCGTCTTTCGATGTGGCGAAGACGCGGCGGACGTCGATATCGGCCAGGCTGAGGCCGGCCTCGGTGTGGAAGGGCAGTGTCTGGGGCGCGCCTTGACCGTCGTAGCGGTACCACTGCTCGGGGGTGGTGTAGGTTTCAGCGGCGTAGAGGAAGGCATTCGCGCCGTCGGGCACGAGAGCGCCGACCGAGGCCACGGGCGGCACGGCTACATTGGGCAGGCGGTGGCCGCTCAGCGTGTAGGCGCGGACCTCTTCCGGTCCGCCGTCGATCACGGTGACGTAGACCTTGTCTGAGGCGATGAAGACGCGGCCCGCATCGTAACCGGAGCCTTCGAGGCTGGCATCGCTGGCCGGCACGATGAGCTTTGCATCGGCGAGGTGGAGATCGCCGGAAGGGAGGCGCCACAGTTCGCCGCGGTCAGAGTTTTTGTGGCTGAGCAGCCAGAGGCTGTCATCGGGAGCGGGGAGGACCAGGTCGATCTTGTCGCCGAAATGCGTGATGGGGTGCGGCGTCCCGTGGTCGTCGAGAAGAAAGGATTCGTAATCGCCGCCGTCACCATTTTCGACGGTGACGAGGATCTGGCGGAAATCGGGCGAGGAGACCAACTGCGTTTCCGCGATACGGGGGAAGTCGCGGCCGAGAACATAGCGATCGCCGGCAGGCGGCGTGCCCAGCTGGTGGTAGTAGACCTGCTGATAAAAATTGCGGTCGGCGGCTGGACGTTCGTTGCCCTGGGGATAGCGCGTGTAATAGAAGCCGGTACCGTCGGCCTTCCAGGCCATGGCGCCGCCGCCGGTGGCGAACTGCGCGCGCGGGACGGTTTCACCCACCTGGCGGCCGGTGGCGGTGTCCACCACATAGAGGGAGCCGTCTTCACTGCCGCCGGTGGAGAGGGCGAGACCGACACGCTGGCCATCGGGCGAGACGCTGTACCAGTCCACCTGAAAGACCTTGCCGGGGATGAAGGTGGTGGTGTCGAGGATGGTGCGCTCGGAACTCATAGCCTCGGGCGAGGAGAAGACGACCAGTTTGGGGCCGGGCTTGCCGGGATCGTAGCGAAGCGCGAAGAGGCGCCCCTGCCGCATCTGGAACGACCTGTAGCGGGTATGCTCGCTGTCCATACGCCGGTGCAGATAAGCGAGGATGGGGTTGCGTTGAGGCAGCTTGTCCATCCAGGCGGCGGTGTAAGCGTCCTGCGCGGCGACCCACTGCTTCTCTTCCGGGGAAGCGCCATTTTCCAGCCAGCGATAGTTATCCGTGACCTTGATGCCGTAATAGGTATCGGTGACGGGACGCTTCGGTGTAGCTGGCGGAGTTGTCTGGGCGGCTGCGAAGGTGGCGCAGGCGAGCAGGCATCCGGCAAAAACCAGGCGCATGAGGGGAATCCTCCGTTGAGGCGTGGGGAAGCACCTCCACCTTAGCACCGAGGACGGGCGAGGTTCCCGGGCGGGAACTTACAGCTTGTGTGGCGCGAGATCGGGCAGGGCGCGGTGCGGCGGGCTATAGAGTGTGCGTGAGAACGAGGCCGCTGGAAGGCTTGACGTTCCAAATCGGTTCTACGTGCAGTACTGCGGGCTGACGCACGGAAACAATTCATTGGATGATCTGAGATGAGGGGAGTTTGCTTCTTGCTGT
>JBAUOP010000137.1:0-11433 GCA_049579805.1 Acidobacteriaceae bacterium | reverse complement strand
GGTACAGGAGAGATGGTCGTTGTGCGGCGCGACGGGGCAGCTGGAGCGGCAAACCGGAGCGTTCGCGCATGAGGCAGACGTCTCCGGAACGGCTGCTGGTGTACACGGGATTCGCCATCCTGGTTTTCTGTTCGTCTGGTTCCAGCTGAATCTGGTACTGCTGGCATTCGCCGGGATTCTGGTCGCGGTGATCCTGCGCGCGGTGACGGAATGGATCGATCGGCACACGCGGCTGAGCGGGAAGCTGGCTTATGCCGGGACGCTGCTGCTGATAGCGGCAGTGGTGGCGGGCGTGGGCTTTCTGCTGGTGCCGCGGGCGATTTCGCAGATTGACGAACTCGTCCGGAGTTTGCCGGCGTCGATTCGCAGCCTGGAGCAGCCGCTGGAGAAGAGTTCGTGGGGGAGGGACCTGCTGGCGCGGATGCATCGGTTGCTGCATAACAGCAGCATCAGCGCGGACATTTCCCAGATTGCCAGCACAGTCACCGAGGGCGTGACGGATCTGGTGATTGTGGTGGTGGTGGGCTTCTTCGCGGCGCTGAATCCTCACGGCTATGCCGAGGGCCTGCTGGTGCTGATTCCGGAAAGGAAGCGGCCGCAGGCGCGCCGGATTGCGGCGGAACTGGAGCGGCAACTGCAGTGGTGGACACTGGGACAGATGCTGCCCATGGCGGCTCTGGGGATCGCCAGCGGAGTGGGCTTGAGGCTTCTGCACGTGGATTTGGCGTGGACGCTGGGACTGATTACCGGCCTGGCGGTCTTTCTGCCGTATGCCGGGACGGTGCTGGCGGGGATTCCGGCGGTGCTGATGGGGCTGGAGCGGAGTCCGCACACCGCGCTGGAGGTTCTGCTTCTCTATACCGCTCTGCATCTGCTGGAGGGGTACATTCTGACGCCGCTGGTGCAACGCAAGGCGGTGCGGCTGCCGCCGGTGGTCACCATTCTGGTGCAGTATTTTCTGTGGCAGGTGGCGGGGATTTTGGGCCTGGCTCTCGCCGCGCCACTGGCCAGCGCGGGGATCGTGCTGGTGAAGGAGCTGTATCTGCACGTGCCGGCCGAGCAGACGCTGGTGCCGGAGGAGCCGGCGGCGAAGGCGGCATGAGGGCCGTTCAAATAGCGGGATCGGCGGCGGGCTGAGCAGAGGCGACCGACAGAGGCTGACCCGCGAGGGCGTCTTCGGGCCCCACTTCGCGGAAGACTTCGCCGGCGAGAAGGATGGCGGGGGTTGGGCCGGGAATAAGCGCGGGCAGGTCCGCCAGGATGGTCCGCTGGACCTGCTGCTCGGGCTGGCCGGCACGGGAGACGATGACGCAGGGCGTTTGGGCGGGGAGGCCCTGCGCGGACAGCTGCGCGGCCACCGGGGCGAGGTCGCGTCCGGGCATATAGACGACATGGGTGGGGGCGTGCGGCCCAGCTTGCGGCGAGTGGGCCGCGTGATGTCCGGCGGAGAGGACGACGCTGGACGCGGTGCGGCGGTCAGTGAGCGAGGTACGGAGGGCGGCGGCGGCAGCGAAAGCGGCGGTGATGCCGGGGACGATCTCAAAGGGGATTCTGGCGGTGGTGAGGGCGTGGATCTCTTCGCCGGCACGCCCGAAGAGGAGCGGATCGCCGGACTGAAGGCGAACGACAGAGAGGCCGCGCCGGGCGAGGTCGATGAGCATGGCGTGGATTTGATCCTGGGTGACGCTCTTGCGCCCGCAACGCTTGCCGACGTTGATGAGGAGAGCCTGGCGGCGGGCAAGGTCGAGGACGGCCGGCGGAACCAGGTCGTCGTGGAGGACGACGTCGGCGGTGGCAAGTAAGCGCGCGGCGCGCAGGGTGAGGAGATCGGGATCGCCGGGGCCGGCGCCGACGAGCCAGACTTTGCCGGGTGCCGGGGCGGCGGATTGCGGCGAGGAGCCGCTGCGGGCGTCGGAGCGCGTCATGCGGGGACCTCGGTTTCGCGGAGTTTTGCGATCTGTTGCTGCGCGAACTGGCGGGTGGGGCAGCTGGGGGACTCACAGAGCTGGCGATGGGCCAGCTCGTGGAGAAGCTGCGTGCGCGCGGGCGAGGCAGGCGCATTGGCGCGGACTTCGCGGCGGAGCGCGCCGAGTTGCTGGAGCCAGGGACCGAGGTCGTCAGGCAGCTGCTCGTCAATCTCGCGGCGGAGGCGCTGGGCGAGGGCGGGACTTTCGCCGGTCGTGGAGATGGCGATCTGCAGATCGCCGCGGGCGACGGCGGATCCAAAGTAGAAATCGCAGTTGGGCGGGTCGTCGACCGCGTTGCAGAGGATGTTGCGGCGGAGCGCTTCCTCATAGACCGCGTGGTTGACGGCGGAATCGTCGGTGGCGGCGATGACGAGGAAGGCGCCGTCGAGATCGGTGGGGGCGAAGAGGCGCGGACGCCAGACGAGCCGGCCCTGACGAGAGAGAAGCTGGATGGGCTCGACGGCTGCGGGAGCGACGACGGTGATCTGCGCGCCGGTGGGGAGCAGGCTCTGGATTTTGGCAAGCGCGACGGTGCCGGCGCCGATGACGACGACGGGACGGCCATCGAGGCGGAGAAAGATGGGGAGCAGGGTCATCCGGCCACTCCAGCGGGGACGTGTCCGGAGGGCTGATCGCGTTCGACGGGCGCGAGGTCTTCGCCGGCGAGCGCGGCGCGGAGGGATTCGTCGGAATGGCGAGCGAAGTACGCGCGGAGATTTTCGCCGGGAGCGCGCTCGGCGAGGTAATGGCGCAGCAGGCGCTCGATGGCGTCGGGGACGAGCGGCGCGGGAGTGCGGAAGCCGACGGGCCGGGCCGTTGCTGCATGGAGGCCGACGGAACCGCCGAGACAAAAGTAGTAAGCGTCGGTGAGGCGGCCCTCGTGCTTGATCTTCTTGCCTTCGAGGCCGATGTCGGCGATCCAGTGCTGGCCGCAGCTGTTGGGGCAGCCGGTGACATGGAGACGGAGCTGCTGGTCGAACCCTGGCAGGCGCTCCTCCATCTCGTCGACGAGCCAGCGCAGGAAGCCTTTGGTTTCGGTAATGGCGAGCTTGCAGAATTCGGTGCCGGTGCAGGCGATACCGCCGCGCCAGAATTGCGAGCCGTCGACGTGGAGGCCGATCGGGCCCAGTTCACCAGCGAGTTCGGCGGCGCGGGCGCTGGGGATGTCGAGGAAGAGAAGATTCTGCATGACGGTGGCGCGGAGCCGGCCGCTGCCGTAGCGTTCGGCGAGATCGGCGGCGGCGGCGAGCTGGTCGCCGGAGAGGCGTCCGCGGAGGACCGAGGCGCCAACGAAGCTGAGGCCGGGCTGCTTTTGACGGTGAATGCCGGCGTGATCGCGGAGAACATCGTCGGGGATGGATTCCTCAGGGACAGGGTCGAATTTGTACCCGAGACGGGCCTCAATTTCGGCGAGGAAGCGGCCGGCGGTCCAGCCTTCTTTGAGAAAGAGATATTTCATGCGGGCGCGGTCGCGGCTTTCGCGGAGGCCCTGCTGGTCGCGAAAGATTTCGGCGATGGTGCGGACGACGGCCAGCGCCTGATCCTGGCGGACGAAAGCATTGAGGCGGACGGCGAGGTGGGGCTCGGTGGAGAGGCCGCCGCCGACGCGCACGGAGTAGCCGATTTCATCCCCGCTGCGCACGGCAGTCAGGCCGATGTCGTTGATCTCCGGGTAGGCGCACCAGACGGGGCAGCCGGAGATGGAGATTTTGAATTTGCGGGGCAGATTGTAAAAGTCGGAGTTGCCGTTGAGCTCATCGGCGACCGCGAGTGCGAGCGGCGAGGCGTCGAGAAGCTCATCGTGGGCGATGCCGGCCAGCGGGCATCCGGTGACGTTGCGGACGACGTCGCCGCAGGCGCCGCGCGGGGAGAGTCCGATGGCGTCGAGCTGACGGATGACCTCGGGGAGCGACTCGATGGTGAGCCAGTGGAGCTGGATATTCTGGCGCACGGTGATGTCGGCGAGATTGCGCGCGTACTGCTGCGCGATCTGGCCGATGGTGCGCGCCTGATGCGCGGTGAGAATACCGTTGGGGATGCCGATGCGGAGCATGAAGTATTCGGTGGCACGGCCTTCGCCGCCTTTGCCGCCGGTGACGCCGAGGCCATCGCCCTGGGTGTAGATGCCCCACCATTTGAAGTAGAGGTTCCAGTCTTCGGGGATGCCGGCGCGGCCGTTGCGCGCGAAGGCGCGGATTTCGTCGAGGGCCTCCCAGGGATTTTTTTCGCGCTTGAGGCGTTCGACTTTCTGCGCTTTCGTCTCTTTGGGAGCGGCGGTGGCGGTCATGGAATCCTCGTGGAGGTTGAGGGAAAAGGAAAAGCCCGCGTCAGCAGAGGCTGAGGCGCGGGCTTATGGATTAAGAGGCTGTTGAAGCTCAGCTACCCACAAGTCCGGCTCGGCGCACAACAACAGGCGCAACAAAGCTCGGACATGGGGCACATCTTCATACTTCGACTATAGAAACAAGGGACGGCCCGCGTCAAACGGATCCGTCTTCAGGGAAGATGCCACGGGGCGGAGCCGAGATTCACCAAGACGGCGTTCCTGAGCCGTCACGGGGGTTATTGGTCCAGCCAAACGTGCGATTCGAGGCCGGTTCCCGGGTCGAAGCGCGTCCTTTTCGCTGCCCTTCTCGTTTTTGCTGTTCAGGGGGTGGGGGACGCGCTATCCTGCAGACCCCACCCGAAATGCTCCGATGCTGCAAGCGGAGAGAATCATGAAACTGTTGCGTTCTGTTGCATCTATTCTGCTGAGTTACTTCGTTGTGTACGGAATCGCCTTTGCCGGCGATCCGGTGCTGTCACGCTTCTTTCCGGCCGAATATCTGCGGGGCAGGGTTCCACCGCCGCTCCTGCTGTGGATCAGCACAACGATTTTCGCGCTGGCGTCGATTTTGAGCGGATGGCTGTGCGTGCGAATCGCGCCGTTCCGAGCGGCCGGACATTTATTCGTGCTGTTTCTGCTGGGCGAACTGGTGGGTCTCTACTTCACCTGGCAGGCATGGGGACAGGGTCGGCCGCACTGGTATTCGCTGATGTGGCTGATTGTGTGGCCGGTGTGCCTGTGGCTGGGCGCGCTGGGACGACGCCCGGCGCAGACGCCGCGATTCGCCACGTAGCGGGTCGCCGAAAGAGCCAGAGGGGCCACAGGGCGTACACGAAAGCAGATGTTCATGACACGACCGGCGACCACGGCGATTGCACCGTTCTTCATCGTCAGCAAGGTCGATCGAACGATCGCGTTCTATCGCGAGAAGCTTGGATTTGAGACAACATTTCAGGAGCCGGACCGGAATCCTTTCTTCGCCATCCTCCGCCGCGATGGAGCGCAGCTCTTCGTTAAGTCCGATGAGGAGGTGACCCCGCTGCCGAATTCGAGGCGTCATCACTCCATGAGGTGGGACGCCTATGTATTTGCGCCGGATCCCGACGCTCTGGTCGCCGAATTTATCGGTCGCGGCGCGGTGTTCAGCGTGCCCCTCAGGGATACAGACGACGGGTTGCGCGGCTTCGAAGTCACGGACCCGGACGGTTATGTCCTGTTTTTCGGCCGCCCGGCAACCGGCTGAGGCAACGAAGGGTCAGGTTGCAGGTCCGGCAAAGAGGATAAGGTTGCCGTCGGGGTCCTTCACGATGAAGGTTTTGGCTTGCCACGGTTCGTCGCGCAGCGGCTGAGCGAGAGGCACGTGCGCAGCCTGATAGTCGAGGAAGAGTTGCGCGATCTCGTCCGCCGTGGCCAGCGTGATGGAGGCGGTGAGCAGGCCCTCGCGTTCGCGAATGTCTTCGGCAAAGAATGGCTCATCCATATAACGCAGGGCAAGCCGGGCGTTGTCGCGGCTCACCTGGGCATAGAACGGCGGATCGCCATAAACAAAGTCGATCGTGAAGCCGAGCTTCGTGGTGAAAAAGTCGGTGGAGGTTTTGAGGTCGCGAACGTAGAGGTGTGCGGCCACCGAGGTCAGGATCGGCTGAGGATGGGAAGGCGCCCGGGACATGATGAGAATCCTACCGCGGGAGACGTTTTGGCCGCTGCCGGACTCTCTCCTACAATCAGGCTGTGGACTTCCAGTTAGTCAGCGACTACAAGCCGCGCGGCGATCAGGGGCGCGCAATCGAGGAACTCCTCACCGGGATTGAGAGCGGCGAGAAGCATCAGGTGCTGCTCGGGGTGACGGGGTCGGGCAAGACCTTCACGGTGGCGAAGATCATCGAGGAGCTGAACCGCCCGGCGCTGGTGCTGGCGCACAACAAGACACTGGCGGCGCAGCTTTTTCACGAGTTCAAGCAGTTTTTCCCGAATAACGCGGTCGAGTACTTTGTGTCGTACTACGACTATTACCAGCCGGAGGCGTACATTCCGGCGGGCGACCTGTACATCGAGAAAGAAGCCACGATCAACGAGGAGCTGGACAAGCTGCGGCTCTCGGCGACGCGGTCGCTCTTCGAGCGGCGCGACGCGATTATCGTGGCGTCGGTATCGTGCATCTACGGCCTGGGGTCACCAGAGGCGTACTACGGCATGCTGTTGCTGCTGGAAAAAGGGCAGAAGGTGCGGCGCGACGACATCACGCGGCGGCTGGTGGAGATTCTGTACGAGCGGAACGACGCGGATTTTCGGCGCGGGACGTTTCGGGTGCGCGGGGATGTGATCGAGGTGTATCCGACGTACGACGAGAACGCGTACCGGATCGAGCTGTTCGGGGATGAGATCGATTCGCTGGCGCAGATCGATCCGCTGTTCGGCACGGTGCGGCAGAAATACGCGCGGCTGCCCATCTATCCGAAGAGCCACTATGTGGTGCAGCCGGAGCGAAAAAAGACGGCGATTGAGAGCATCCTGGGCGAGCTGGCGGTGTGGGAGAAGGAGCTGGAGAACCAGGGACGCATGGTGGAGGCGCAGCGCGTGCACCAGCGGACGCGCTTCGACCTGGAGATGATCAAATCCGTGGGGTACTGCCACGGGATCGAGAACTACTCGCGGCATTTTTCCGGGAGGCTGCCGGGCGAGCCGCCGCCCACGCTGCTGGATTATTTTCCGCGCGATTTTATGCTGTTTATCGACGAGTCGCATGTGACGGTGCCGCAGCTGCACGGCATGTGGCACGGAGACCGCTCGCGCAAACAAAACCTGGTGGACTACGGATTTCGGCTGCCGTCGGCGATGGATAACCGGCCGCTGAAATTCGAGGAGTTCGAGTCGCGGACGAATCAGATTGTGTATGTGTCGGCGACGCCGGGGCCGTATGAGCTGACCAAAGCGGCGGGGGTGGTGGTGGAGCAGATCATTCGGCCCACCGGGCTGGTCGATCCCGAGGTGGAGATTCGGCCCGTGCGGGGGCAGATCGACGATCTGCTGCACGAGATTCGCGACCGGGCGCAGAAGGGGGAGCGCGTGCTGGTGACGACTCTGACCAAGCGCATGGCCGAGGATTTGGCGGGGTACTACTCCGAGGTGGGCGTGCGCTGCCGGTACATGCACTCGGAGATCGAGACGCTGGAGCGGGTGAAGCTGCTGCGCGATCTGCGCAGGGGCGAGTACGACGTATTGATCGGAATCAACCTGCTGCGCGAAGGGCTGGATTTGCCGGAGGTGTCGCTGGTGGCGATCCTCGACGCGGACAAGGAAGGCTTCCTGCGGTCGTCGGGATCGCTGATTCAGACAATGGGCCGGGCGGCGCGGCACCTGCAGGGGCGCGCGATTCTGTACGCGGACAAAATCACGGATTCGATGAAACAGGCGATGGGTGAGACGGACCGGCGGCGCGCGGTGCAGCGCGCATACAACGAGGAGCACGGCATCACGCCGCAGTCGATTGTGCGGGGGGTGGATATGTCGCTGGCAAAGATCCTGCAGGCGGAGTATGCGGACCTGGCGGAAGAGGTGGAGACGATGCCGGAGTTCGGGTCGCAGGAGGAACTGGACAGTTACATCGCGAAGCTCGAGGCGGAGATGCGCGAGGCGGCGAAGAAGTTCGAGTTCGAAAAGGCGGCGAAGCTGCGCGACACGATCAAGGATCTGCGGACGAAGGAGTTTCTGTTCAGCTAGAGAAGCCGGCTGGTGACTCCTTGCACAGAAATCGCGCTGACCTCGCAGCAAAGAGACGTCGACTGCTGCCTGCCCGAAACCTGGCCCTGACGCAGATCATCTATTTTTTTTGAAGTTCCTTCCTGGTTATTTCCCTCTACCTGCTCGGCGTGTCATCATGCTGGCTCGGTCACGCAGGGCCGCGTCGATCCAGGAGCCGGCTCTCTTATTCCTGTGCCTCCTCTCCCGATTCACCATCAGGGTGAATCGGGAGAGGAGGTCGGAGCAGAATTATAATCCAGCTATTTTTAATGAGGTAACTGATAATCACTCCGATGTTAGTGTGCTTAACACTTAGGTTTCCAGGTTATCGTGAAATTTGACCCGCCACCATAATTTCCACAGAATCTATGCTAGACTCGTTTCGCTTTTCTTCCCCATTGAAATAGGTTTTGTTTTCCCTGTGCGCGTCGCTCTTGTGTCCATTCTGTGGACACGAGCATTGTCATCTCACTATCGCTACGCCTGTGCCTGGGCATCGTAACAAGCCTGGGCTCGCGACCAGTATCCACGACAGTAGTCCGGAGTTTGCCATGACCGCCTCTCGCTTGTGGTTCCGCTCTTCCTGTGCAGTCTCCTCCGCCATCCTGGCGGGCGCCCTTCTGGCGATCAGCCCCGGCTCGGCTTTCGCCCAGCAGTCGGCCCTGCCCCAGACGGCGACGCCATCGCGTCTGGTTGAGCCCATCAACGACCAGATCGTGGTAACTCTGAAGGGCAATGTCCGCCAGGACGTGGCTGGGGCGCCGGACCTTGGCCCGGTGGAAGACACGCTGCCCCTGCACCTCTTTCTCCTGCTGCAGCGCACCCCGGCGCAGGAGGCCGACCTGCAGAATCTGATCGCACGCCAGGGGCAGCCGGGCACGCCGGAATATCACAAGTGGCTCACCCCAGCGGAATTTGGCGCCCGTTTCGGCGCTTCGCCGCAGGATATTGCGAAGATTTCAGCATGGCTCCAGTCGCAGGGCTTCCAGGTTCGGGGTGTGCTGAACAATGCGAGCATGATCAATTTCGAGGCCACTGCCGGCCAGGTGCGCCAGGCCTTCCACACCCAATTGCATTACGTCAGCATACGGGGTGGCAAATACCCCGCACTCATTCAGGATCCGCAGATTCCGGCCGCGCTGGCCCCGGTGGTGGAGGGTATCAAAGGACTCAACAGAATTCCCCCAGTGGCCGACCACACTGCGCCTCATCAAACGTCGTGGGATCAAAGTACCCATACCTGGCACATCGTTAACCCCACGGCCGCGGACACAGCTACACCCGCCTATGACGCCGGCGCCCCGTATTACTTTGTGAGCCCACAGGATCTGTATACGATTTACAAGATCAATCCGGTGTTCACGGGCGGAAATCTGGGCGCGACGGCAACCGTGGCCGTGATCGAACAGACCGATATTGCCTACGGTACGGTGACTTCAGGCACGGGCGTGGCTGCCGGCGGCGATGTCGCCACGTTCCGCACCGTGTTTGGCGTGCCGGGCACGCTGAACATGCACGTCTATCACGGCTATGGAAGCGTCACCTGCAGCGACCCCGGCATCAACGGGGACGAAGGTGAGGCGACGCTGGATGCCGAGTGGGCCAACGCAACCGCTCCATCGGCCAACCTGATCTTCATGTCCTGCGATGAGAGCCCCGATGACGGCATCTTCAGCTCGATGGCCGCGCTGATCGACAACAATCTCTCCGACGTGATGAGCCTGAGCTATGGAGAAACCGAACTCGCTTACACCTCATCCTCGGATTACAGTTTTCTCGACACTTTTTATGAGCAGGCCGCCACGCAGGGCCAGTCCATCGTGATTTCCTCGGGTGACTCCGGCTCCGATGTCGCGGACCAGAACACCTCGGGGACCGCCGTAAACGGAATCAATGTGAGCGCCTTCGCCGCCTCCCCCCTGGTAACCGCAGCAGGCGGCACGGACTTCCAGGACTATTACGACGCGGCGAATGGAGGGCCGGCGGAGAGCACCTACTGGAGTTCCACGAACTCCGCCTACTACGGCGATGCCCTCAGTTACGTTCCTGAAACCTCATGGAACGACAGTTGCGCCAGCAGCCTTCTGGCAGAGCTTAATGGTTACACCGGTGCGGCTTTGTGTGCTACCGGCAACGACACCAGTGCCCACGTGATTGGTGGTTCGGGCGGCATCAGCACGCATTACTCGGTTCCTGCCTGGCAAACCGGTATATCCGGCTACTCGAACTCCATGCGCTCGGAACCGGACATAGCAGGATTCGCCTCGAATGGCTGGTGGGGCCACTACCTGCTCTTTTGCGATTCGACCGACGGCGACGGCTGTACCTCTTCCTCTACCTTCGACGGAGCCGGAGGCACATCCTTTGTCGCTCCCTATATGGCGGGTGTCTTTGGTTTGCTGAGAACCGCCACCGGATCGCGCCAGGGCGTGCTCAATCCGGCCCTCTATGCGTTGGCCAAGGCGCAATATACCGCGTCGGGAACGGCAACAGCGTGTTACGCCAACGGACAGACGTCGAATACCGGCGTAACCACCGGCTTACCCGCGGCAGGCTGCATCTTTAACGACATCACCACCAGCAACAACGATGTTCCCTGCGCGTCGGGATCGACAGACTGCTACGTCAACGCCGGTGCAACGTACGGCATGTTATCGGTGACGGGCTCCGGCTCGCTGACGGTCGCTTATCCCTCCACCGTCGGCTATGACCAGGTCACGGGCATCGGCTCGGTCAACGTGAACAACCTGATCGCCGACTGGAACACGGCGTTCACCAGCAGCACAGCACTTCAGGCCAATCCCACTACCCTCGACTCCAGCCAGTCCACGCAATTGACTGCGACTGTGACCGGTGGAACTCCTACAGGATATGTCGACTCGCCTCCCGCAGTTACCGGCACCGTCACCTTCAAAGCGGGTGTGACGCAGGTCGGCACCTGTACGCTGAGCGGTGGAACCTGCTCCACCTCGGTGCCTGCATCAGCGCTCCAGTCGGGCGCGAACTCTGTAACGGCTATCTTCGCGGGAAGCGGGACCTATCCATCGTCCACTTCCAGCATCGTGACCGTGACTGTCGAGAACAGTACAGGGACTCCGATTGTGCCCTACATCCAGGTGAACGGCGGAGCGTGGACACAGGAATCCACTGCGACTGTGAATGTGAGCGACACGGTGAACCTGGGCCCGCAGCCGGTTAGCGGCGGAACGTGGAGCTGGACCGGACCGAATGGCTTCTCGTCCACCTCGCGGGTCCTTTATAGTATTCCGCTGGCGGCGGGGACCAATAGCTACACGGCCACCTATACCAATGCGTCCGGTGGACAAAGTACCCAGGCCTTCACCATCACCGTCAACACCCCGATCGTGCCCTACATCCAGGTGAGCGGCGGAGCGTGGA
>JBAUOP010000136.1:0-1722 GCA_049579805.1 Acidobacteriaceae bacterium | reverse complement strand
GGCCGAGGGGAGCCCGCTGGCGTGCAGGACGATTCCGCACGATGGCCCGCCACCGCCCTCCAGGCAAGCCGCCAGTCTCGCGAGTTCCGTCAGCAGCTCATTGATGTCAAGGGATTCTATCGCCATTGGCTCTGTGGACATTTCCCACAGGCCGCCAGACGAGGTCGGGGACACGATCAACTCCTTACCCTAGTAACTGCCCGGCCGAGATGTTTCACAGGCAATGGCCCTGCTCGTGCTGAAACGATCTAGCCAAGCGGCACCTGTTCCATAGGCCCGCTGCACCCCACACGGCCCCGTTCAGATTATGCCTCGTGCGATCCGCTGGCGAGCACGATCTTCACGCGACCGGAAATGATGGCCAGGCTCAACTCAGGCGAATGGGCCAGATGGCAACAAGACGCCAGCTCAGGTGTGGGTCAGGGCTCCTGTCCTGTTGCTTCTGTTATTTCCCGAGAGCCATAACGGCCGAATTGTAAAATTAAACGATTTTTGCTGCTTTGATAGCATATGTCCAGATCAAAATAAAGCTAGCGCGCCACCGGGACTATCCTCTACGATGGGCATCACTTCCCTCTATGATGGACATCAGTTCTTCCCTCAATGGTGGACGCAACTTCGGCTTGGGCAGTCAGGCGCGATATTCTCTGGTTATCCCCTAAGGCCGGATAGTGCCCAGCATCTCGGTATTCAAGGCATTTCGCATTATCGCGGAGCGGCAGGATTTCCGCGGCCGCGCGACGCGGACCATCGTCCAGGTGAGGGGAGAAGTGGACGTGGCGACGTCTGCGCATCTCGCCGCTGTCATCGCCGACGCGATGGCGAGCGCGATGGAGAAGGAACCAGAGGGCAAGTTCGATCTGGTGATAGACCTTGCCCACCTCAGCTTCATCGACGTCAGCGGCATCAACGTCCTCGTGCGGGCGGAATGCCAGGCCCGAGCCTACGGCGGCGCCCTGGTACTGCGATCACCGAACCGCTCCGTTCGCCGCCTGCTTGACGTACTTCGCCTGGACGCAGTGCTGGCGGTCGAATGACCCGGCCGGCCGGCCCGCTAGCTGGTTCGCGTCGGCTAGCCGAGGGGCTAGCCACCGGGCCAGCCGGTTGGGGATGAAGTGCCGCGCCGGGGGTAGCGCGGACGTATGGCTGATACAGAAGGTAACCCACGCGAGGCGGCCGCCGAGCTTCGGATTGCCCGGGTCAGGGCGCTCGACAACCATGACCTGGTCGCGGTCGTGACCTACCTGCTTGCCCGGTACCCGGATACGTTCCCGGCGCTGCTAGACGACGCGCTGAGCTCTGTAAGCCCAAAGCAGGGGGGCTAGTTGGGACAGGGGTCCGGGGCCGCGACCGATCCGCGTCCGGAGTCGGTGGCCGAACGCGACGACCGCAACCTGGCCGAGCTGATCCAGGAGCTGCGGGTCGTCAGCCTCGGCGTGCAAGTGCTGTTCGGCTTCCTGCTCTCGCTGCCGTTCACGGTCAGGTTCGTCAGCCTGAACGGCGCCCAGCGCGACCTGTACCTGGCCAGCCTGGTGCTGTCCGCCGTCGCGACCGCGCTGCTGCTCGGCCCGGTCGCCTACCACCGGCTAGTGTTCCGCCGCGGCTTGAAAGAGCCCCTGGTCAAGTACGCGAACCTGATGGCCGTGCTCGGGCTGGCGGCCGTCGGCGCGGCCGTGCTGACCGCCGTCCTGCTGGTGACCAGCTACGTCGCCGGGGCACTGC
>JBAUOP010000135.1:0-32138 GCA_049579805.1 Acidobacteriaceae bacterium | reverse complement strand
CGGCAAAGGCCAGTGCAATGGAGAGGATTACCACTAGGGAAAAGCCGGGGGCCCGGAGCAGCGTTCGAATGGTGTAGCGAATGTCCTGAGCCAGGTTCTCCATGAGGGGCGGCCTCGGTTAGAGAGTGATCCCGCAGAAGAGAATACGCGCAGGATGGGAGGAAAGTTCGATGGCGTCCGGGTGGACGTGGTTTTCCGAAGCAATTGAGGGCGAGTCGTTCTCGATTGCTGATATCAGGGCAATGCACTCGTTGAGAGTAAGTCCGGGGTATTCCGCAAGCCATGGGTTTAGCGACAGCGCGAACACCTCCACTCTGATGCGCTTCCTCATCTCTAATTCACGGTGATGGTGAAGGCCTGGGTGCTTTGTCCTCCTGCGGTATTGGTGTAGGTGGCCGTGTAGGTATTCGTGCCTGAAGGCAGAGGAATAGAGTAGAGAACCCGCGAGGTGGATGTGAAGCCGTTCGGTCCGGTCCAGCTCCAGGTGCCGCCGCTGACCGGGTGCGGACCCAGATTGACCGTGGCCCCTGGAGCCACCGTCACACTGGAGACCTCCTGCCACGCACCGCCGTTTACCTGGATCCAGGGATCGATGGGTGTGCTGACGGTGATGGTGAAGGCCTGGGTGCTTTGCCCCCCGGCGGCATTGGTGTAAGTCGCCGTGTAGGTATTGGTGCCCCCTGCCAGCGGGATACCATAGAGAACTCGGGAGGTGGAGGTGAAGCCGTTGGGTCCGGCCCAGCTCCAACTGCCGCCGCTGACCGGTTGCGGACCGAGGTTCACCGTAGCACCCACGTTCACGGTTGCCGTGGACTCCTGCGTCCAGGCTCCGCCGCTTACCTGAATGTAGGGCACGATCGGTGTGGTGACGGTAATGGTGAAGACCTGGGGATTGCTTTGCACTCCGGCGGTATTGGTATAGGTGGCCGTGTAGGTATTGGCGCCCGCCGCCAGCGGGACAGAGTCGAGGACCCGTGAAGTGGACGTGAACCCGTTGGGTCCGGTCCAGCTCCAGGATCCGCCGCTAACCGGCTGCGGGCCGAGGTTCACCGTAGCTCCCAGACTCACGGTCGCAGTGGACTCCTGCGTCCACGATCCGCCGTTCACCTGAATGTAGGGAACAATCGGTGTGCGGACGGTGACGGTGAAGGCCTGGGTGCTTTGTCCTCCGGCCGTATTGGTGTAGGTGGCCGTGTACACATTGGTGCCCGCCGCGAGCCGGACACCGTAGAGGACTCGCGCGGTGGACGTGAACCCGCTGGGTCCGGTCCAGCTCCAGGTGCCGCCGCTGACCGGGTGCGGACCGAGGTTCACTGTGTCACCCGAATTCACGGACACACTCGCGACCTCCTGCCAGGTTCCTCCGTTCACCTGAATCCATGGATCGATCGGGGTGGTTATCGGGCACGAGCCAAAGCATTGACCAGAGATACTGTAGTTCCCGCTGTTCGTATCGCTGCAATCGCCAACCAGCAATGTAAACGATCCAGTCTGCGTGAGCGTAACCGAATTCATCTCCACAGGGCCCGGGTCGCAGAAGCTGTTGCTGGCAGATGCGGCCAGCGACCCATCGGGGTTGTAAAGCCGCAGTTTTGGAGTGAGGCTTCCGCTCGTCGTGGTCATTGTGAAATCAACCACATTGTCAATGCTGCCGCCAAAGATGTAGGTGTTACTCTGCGCGGCCGTGCTGATCGTACCCGTCTGGGCTACCCCGCCAAACACAAAATACGCTACGCCAGCAGGATTGCTCGTTCTCTGCAAGTAAATCTCGTAGTTCCCCGTATTCGTGTCGCTGCAGTCACCAATCAGCACAGTATAAGTCCCCGTGGACGGCAGTGTGACAGTATTCATCTCCACAGGACCGGGGTCGCAGAAGCTGTTGCTGGCAGACGTGTTCAGTTCCCCATTGGGGTTGTAGAGCCGGATCTTCGGGGCGAGGCTTCCGCTTGCCGTGGTCATGGTCATATCGAGCACGTCACCGGCGTTGGCGCTGAACGTGTAGGTGTTGCTCTCTGCCGCCGAACCGATCAGGCCCGACGCTGTCTGACCAATGGAAAGCTGTGAGGCCCCAGATGGATTATTCGTTCTTTGCGAGTAAAGTTCGTAGTTCCCGGTGTTCGTGTCGCTGCAGTCACCAATCAGCACAGTATAAGTCCCTGTAGACGGCAGTGTGACAGTATTCATCTCCACAAGACCGGGGTCGCAGAAGCTGTTGCTGGCAGACGTGTTCAGTTCCCCATTGGGGTTGTAGAGCCGGATCTTCGGGGCGAGGCTTGGGCTTGTGGCGGTCATAGTCATATCGAGCACGTCACCGGCGTTGGCGTTGAACGTGTATGTATTGCTCTGCGCCGCCGTAGTCACCGTACCGGGCTGGGTTTGGCCGAAAACCAGGGGGAGGGGGTAGGGCGCGTCATCCGTAAGCTGCGAGTAAAGATCGTAGTTCCCGGTGTTCGTGTCGCCGCAGTCGCCCACCAGGACGGTATAGGTTCCGGTAGACGGCAGGGTGACCGTGTTCATCTCCACGGGGCCGGGGTCGCAGAAGCTATTGCTGGCAGACATGTTCAGTTCGCCATTGGGGTTGTAGAGCCGGATCTTCGGGGCGAGGCTTCCGCTTGTCGTCGTCATAGTGAAATCGATCACAGCGCCGGCGTTGGCGCTGAACGTGTAAGTATTGCTCTGCGCGGCCAAACCGATTGCGTCGGAGACTGTCTCGCCAAAGGCGAGACTGGTTGCCTCGCTCGGACTGCTTGTCGACTGAAAGTAAAGGTCGTAACTGCCCGTATTCGTATTGCTGCAGTCACTAACGATCACGGTATAGCTTCCAGCAGATTGAAGCATAAACGTATTCATCTCCACGGGTCCGGGGTTGCAAAAGGCATTAACGGCCGTAGCGAGCAGGGTTCCACTGGAGCTATAGAGTTGAATTTTGGGCACAAGACCACCGCTGGTGGTCGTCATGGTCAGATCGATGACATCACCGGCACTCCCGGTGAAGATGTAAGAATTGCTCGAATCTGCCGAACTGATCGTGCCGGTCGTTGTCGGACCGGGGGAAATCGCGGTTTGAGCCCACGCCTGGGAACACAGCACAATAAGGCCACAAACGATAGCAAAAAGACTCACTTTTAAGTTTTTCATATCGACCTGTCCTCTCACGACGCAAAGTGGATTGGAAAGAGTCCGCGCGATCCCTCTTCGATACCTGCGCTTTGCCACGATTGCGGCTAAGGCAATTCTTTCCTGACCGCCTTTGCCAGATCCTTGGCAAGACCATTCGTGGCTCCCATGGAGTTGCCTCCAAATAATCCCCAGGCCACCGAACCATGTACTTCCTGTTCGAGAAGGGTCTTATTTGCAGTGGGATCAGTGAATGTGATCATCGCCTTGATTTTGGTTTTCCCGGCACCGAAACCTACCACGTAGCGTTCGCCCCGGCTTCCAGCCTTGAAAGTTGTTATCTTTCCCGACAGGACAAGATCGGCATCAGTCGGCACCTGCTGTCCCTCGGTGAGCACTGTCAGCTTCTCGAATCGCCTTGTTCTATTGAGTTGCTGAACGATGTTGTGGCGTAAGCCCTCGGCAAAATTGGCAGGAAAATCGGTGCCGCCGGACCCCTCAAAGGGTTGTACCACCAGGTTCTTGTATATCCGCTTTACCTGACCCGATGCCGGCGTTGTCAAGATGCCTACCGCCAGAGTCAGGACCCCAAAGCAGAGAGCCAATCTGCTGCTCAACGCATTTACCATGTCGGTCCTCCTTGTCTTTCTTCTGGTTGAATTGTGGGCAGACGGAGGACCGATGAGTTGAACAGAGTAGCTGTGGGACTGTTACAGCAAGCATTGCTGGCGTGACCGCGTTACCGGAGTGGTTAAATGTGAACTGCTGCTCGCTGTCATGACCCGGCTCATTGCCCGCAATCATGGCAACCACACCCTCGGTCTGACCCCGCAGAAGCTGCTCCGGCCAAAAGCAGATGAAGGCGCCGACGAGGACGGCAAGGGAGGCAAGAGGACACCTGTGGTGGTTCGATTCGTGCATGCGAGTCAACCTGATTGCCTGCCGGGGGCGCGACCCGGAACTGGTTTTCATATTCCCTCCTCGCCTTCTCTCGCGGCAAGAGATGGGAAGGGAAATGAAGGGACATGTCGGGGCGACGGCAGTCGTTTTTCTATTGCGCCTCGATCCAGACCTCGCTATACTGGACGCCCCAATCGGCACCCTCTTATAGCTATCGCAGTGGACAGGAGTCAGGTCTTGTATGGCTACCGCGCGCTCAGATCAGGCACGGGTCCCGAGGACGGAGCAGAAGCTCGTATCGTGGAAATCGATTGGAAGTTATTTTGACTGCGACGAGCGCACCGCGAAGCGCTGGGAGCGGGAGCGGGGGCTGCCCGTGCATCGCGCTCCGGGTGGAAAGCGCAGTGCCGTCTTTGCGTACTCCTGGGAACTGGATTCCTGGCTGAAAAGCGCGGACAGAGTACGGGAACTCGATTCCGGCGGGAGCAATACTAAAAAGGCGCATCCAGATGCAATGGCCGCCACCGCCTGGCACGAAGAGGCTCCCGAGGTGGAAGAGCCGCCTGAGGCTGAACCGGCCCGCGCAGCGCCGCAAACCCGCGGCCGACGGAAGGTGCTGGCCTTAGCCAGCACGGGGATGCTGGCTTTGGTCGCCGTGGTCTTCTGGACGCAGAGGGGTCTGCGCCCTGCCTCGCCGCACAACATGATCATGCAGGGTTCTCTGGCAAGTGTGGCGCATGTTCCGGCACCGGGCGCAGAAGACCTTTACTTCCAGGCACGCTATTTCTGGAACCTGCGGACGGCGGACAGTCTCCTCAAGGCAATGGATCTTTACCATCAGGCGATTGTGAAGGATCCCGCCTATGCGGATGCCTATGCGGGACTGGCCGAGACCTACGATCTGCTGCCACAGTTCGGCCGTGGGAAGCTGGACGAGGATCTTGGGAAGGCGGAAGATTTCGCCGATCGAGCGATTCGGATGGACCCCAACATTCCAGCGGCGCACCGCGCCAAAGCGTTCGCTGTGTTCTTTCGTGACTGGGATATCTCCGGCTCTGACGCCGAATTCAGGCGGGCACTGGTTTTGGATCCCAACTCGGCGCAGACGCACCAGTGGTACGCGAGCACGCTGCTGAACCGGCTGGATGGCGCAGAATGCGTTCAGCAGATCGACGAGGCACTGCGGCTGGACCCCACGTCCGCGGCCATCGCAACGGATGACGCAATGATGCGGGCGGAATTCGGGGTCGATGAAAAGGCCAGCATCAGCGAGCTGGAGGAACTGCAGAGAACCCAACCGACGTTGCTGACGCCAAGCTATTTTCTTAAAGAGATCGATTTTGGCAGAGGAGACTATCCAGCCTATATAGCAGAACTTCACCGGTTGGCTTCAATCAGTCATCGGCCGGATGACGTGGCGTTGGCCGAGGCGGCATCGCACGGTTGGGCGAGGGCCGGCAAGGTTGGTATGCTCGAAGATCTCGCTCGAGTCCGGAAGGCGGCTTTTGAGCGAGGAACGGACACTGGATATTTGCTGGCTCAGATCTATGTACTTATGGGGCGCCCGCAACAGGCACTGCCATACTTTCATGCGGCCCTCGACAAGCATTTCATCCTGCTGATCGCAATGGAACACTCGGACTGGGCCAGGAAGCTGTCTGCGGCACCGGGTTACCCGGCTTTCTTCGCCCAGATCCGTACACGCATACATGGCGGCCGTATTGTCGACCCACGAGTCTTTCCAGTTTCATTTTGTCTGCCGAATTAGGCAGAACCTCCCATGTCATGACCAGACCGACGACGTCTGTTCCTGCAGCGACGTAGGGGAGAAGATACAAGTCCATGGCGTCAGAACCCAATCACGCTTCTGAATGCACGAGCCAGCTTCCTCCGATTGAATATCCGGGCAACACAGGATTCACTGTGTAGGGTTCAAACTCTTTGGGCGTTGGGGGAAGATTACGTCCTGAGGTCGCGCACAACTCCGGCGAATCACTCCTCACAGTGGCGCTGTCGCTAAACCCATACCTTCTGAGACGACCGAATCGGGAGATCCGGCCGTTGATATTCCAGGGTTTAGGCAGGGGCCGTTGTCACCCCTTTTGAGACAGGGGTGACAGGACGATAGCGGAGCTTCACGGTACGGCGGAAGATGCTGGGCGTGGCCATCTCCTCGGTCTCGATATTCACGTCCAGGCAGAGCGGGCGGCGCCGCCGACTGAAGAGGTAGCCGAGCAGGAGTCCGGAGAGCAGCAGGGTCACCGCTTTCATGCCGACGTCTCCATTTGCTGATGCAGGACGCGGTGCACCGTGGCCCGGGACACCTGATAGGTCCGGGCGAGCTGCCCGAGACTTTGCCCGCGCTGGCGATCGCGCAGGATGGCGGCGCGATCCAGATCGAGCGGGTGGCGGCCGATGTGCCGTCCCTCCAGGCGGGCGCGGCGCATGCCGGCGCGCACGCGCTCGATAATAAGGTTGCGCTCCAGCTCGGCTACCGCCGAAACGATGACGATCACGGCTCGGCCCAGCGGGCCGCCGGTGTCGATCTGCTCCCTGAACGAGACGAACTCGACGCCGAGCCGGTTGAGCTCGTCGAGGGTCTCCAGGAAGTGGCGAACGGAGCGGGCCATCCGATCGAAAGCCCATACCAGGACGACGTCGAAGCGGCTGCGGCGGGCGTCGCGCATCAGCTGGTCCAGTCCCGGCCGGCGTGCCCGGGCGCCGGAGATCGTGTCCGTGTACTCGGCAACGATCTCCAGGTTGCGCTGCGCGGCCATGGTGCGCAGGTCGAGGACCTGAGTCTGGGCGTTCTGATCCCCGGTGCTGACTCGGGCATACACGGCTGCACGCTTCACTTGCGCTGCCCCTTCGGCTTCGCCGTGGTGTGGCGGCGCACATAGTCGCGGATGAACTCCAGCAGGATATCCGTCATTTTCTCGCCCTGGGCGGCGGCCAGGGATTTGAATTGGCTGTGCAACTGAGTGGAAATAATCACGTTCAAGCGCTTCATCTCCGTCGATGACTGGGATGGAATTGTTCTCACCCCCTCTCCGAAGGTGAGCTTATAGGGCTATGACTCGTCTGGCCAGCCGGTCCCTGGCACGGTGGAGAAGGAGCGGAGTACGGGAGGGGCAGAGGCCGGCGGGGCGGGAGGCAAGGGGGAAGCTGTAAAACAGTCTGCTCATATACTCATACTCCGAAACAGGTTCCCTGTCAAGCAGGTCACCCGGATTTCCATTAACGAACTGAGTATGAGCCGGCTGGCTCCTCCAGCCAAAGATATGCCTCATCGGATCTCGATTTCGAGGAGTATCCCGGACGCACCTTCCATTTCAGCGCGGTGGGCATGAAGATAGCCGATCTGGTGGCCGATCAGCTGGGGCAGTCCAACCGGCTGACCCGGGCGCAGGCGATCGATCAGGCGCGCTCGCGGGTCGAGCAGCGCGAGGATTATCTGGCCGGTGCGCTGGCCGAAGGCACCCACGTCTCGCTCACCGTCCCCCAGGGCGCCGCGGAGAACGCCACCGAGAGCCGCGCCGTCATCAGCGCCAACGGTGAGAACATCAATCGCGCCCTGATCGAACAGGGCTACGGGGCCTTCCGCCCGAGCTGGGCGGAGCCGAAGAGCAGGCCATGCACGGCCGCCTCGGCCGGCTGATGGGTAAGTATTCCGAGGAGATGTTCTTCGAGGGCGACCAGAGCGCCCTCAACCCCATGCGGTACATCCCCACCCCCTTCCACACCAAGCTGGCCCAGGCGCGGACTCCGCTCAGCCAGTACATCCAGCAGGAAGCGGTCGGCACCCACATGCGCCGGTGGCAGCGGCCGCTGCACGACTTCCTGATGCCCTACCTGCGCGGCACGATCGCGCGCGTGACCGGCGCCGACGTGATCCCGAGTTGGCTTAACTGTCGATCGTCAGCTATACCCAGGAAACACAAAAACACCAGGTGCTTTCCTCCCGTTTTGCCACTTGTCACCATCCCGAACCGCTTCCATCCGCCCCCAGCCCGGCCTCTCTATCTCACGCTCTGTCAGCGTTCTGCGAGCCGGGCGCGCCGACAGACCGCTCTGCCCCCCTGCCGGCCGCTCTCTGACCCCGTTTTCCCCCCTGCCACCCTGCAAATCCACTGCCACCAGCAGGGGCATCCGGAGCCTGAAAATGGACAGGCCGTTATCCCCGGCTCAGGACCGTGGGAATCAAAATATCGGGCTGTACAGGGTGTTCTTTCCTCTCTTCCCCCACCCATCTTTCCATGATCGGCTTCAGCAATAAACCACAGGCTTTAGTCCCCCAGAGCAGCTGCTCTGACCTGGGCCGCCACCGCCCCTGCTCGACCCGTGCACCCAATCCGCGTGCAGAACCTTCTCAGAGCCATCATCAGCCTCGCCCCGGCTTCCACGAAATCTCTCAACATAAGCCAAACTTCCCAAGATGTATCCGTTCCATTCGGTATTGACCAAATCGAAATTTCCGAATTTCCTGGTTATGGCAACCGCAACGTCTTACCCTTCGCTTCGACCTTGCTGTAGATACCCGCTCCTTTCGCTTCTTTTACCTTAAACTGGCGATCAGTCCGTAGTGCCTGACCTCAGGTCGCATCAGAGATTCACTATGCCACTTTGGCGAGAAGTGCCGGGAAGAGATTGCTCTCCGGAAATTTGGGGTACTATTAGAATCAATTTCCCGAGAATGACCTCCCCCGGAGTCCCCGCGCAGGTTCATCGAGGTTCTTTGACGATGATGTCGATGAGGTCTACACGCAGATTTGCGCTCTTTCTGCTGGTCGCGACGTTACCGGTTTCACTCCATGCCCAGGCTCGTGACCAAAAAAAGGATTCGGACGAGCCACCGGTACAGGGAAGTACTGTCGGATATATCGATGACGCCGTAATAGGTTCTCAGCTCCGCGTGCGGTTCGATGCCGCTTTTGGCGACAGTCAACCTGACCTCGCCGAATTCTTCCAGGCGGCGTGCGGTTGCGACGGCGGTACAGCGGCTGGTCCTAAAGACGGCCTGGCAACAGACTTAAATTTTCAGCAACTCTACGTGCGCGGCGAGTATGCCCCGGAAAGGCGCCTGTCCTTCGTATTTGAGCTGCCGGCCCGCTTTGTCCAGCCCATTAATTTCCTCGCGGGAAGCACGTCCAACGGAGGTTACGGCGATCAGGCGGGTCTGTCAGACGTTTCCGCGGGGTTTAAGGTCGCCGCGCAGGAGTCTGAAAGGGATTCCGTGACTTTCCAGTTGCTCGCGACCTTCCCATCCGGCGATGCTGCCAAGGGCCTGGGTACCGCCCACTACACGATCGCGCCCTCCCTGCTCTATTACCAGAAGGTAACCGGCCGCTTCTCTTTGGAGAGTGAAATCGGCGACTCGCATCCCGTCGATAGCGATATCCCCGGGTTTGCAGGAGATGTGGTTGAGTATGGAGTCGGACCCAGCTACGTCGCGTTCAGGAGTTACAAGGTGCAGGTCACGCCCGTACTTGAATTGGTCGCTTGGAGAATCTTCGGCGGCAAGTGGACCGACTACGACGAACTGACTGGAACGCCACCCTATCCCTCTAATGAGCTTGATACCGCGGACCGCAGCAACATCGTCAATCTGAAAGCCGGATTTCGGACCTCCATAGGACGGAACAGGAACGACTCCTTTTATGTTGGTTATGGTCACGCTTTGACTTCGGCCAATCTCTGGTATGAACAGATTTACAGGATCGAGTACCGCCGTACTTTCTGATGGGTGGCTCGCAGGAGCCGGCCGCCCGCAAGTGACCCGGATCAGGAGTGGATGAGGGGATCACGGTGGGCTAAGTAGCCGGGGCAGAGATCCAGGCCCACGACTCGTTCTGAAGATGCGGTGATGGCCTACTCGCGGCTGAGTCTGTCGATCCAGCCGCGGATCTTTGCGATCTTGTCGCGCTGCTCTTCCAGATCCGCGCTCGGCCTGGCAAGATCGTCAGCGAGTTTGTTTGCGCGAGTGCTGGCTCGCTTCGCCTGCTCCAGATCGCTGGCTTTTCTCGGCTGCTCAGAGCGGTACACGTTTCCCCATTCCAATGCCAGATTGTTGTAATACTTTTCCGCCTCGCTTTTGTATTCGTAGTTTGCCGGCTCTCTCTGCAGCAATTCATCCGCAATTTTAGTGGCCTGTCCGATCGATTGCACGGCTTTCTCAAACTGCCCTTTCCGACCCTGATCAAGCCCGATATTGCTGTCCACTCGAGCCAGCTCCTGCTCCGGCTCCGGCTCTGCCTCCAGGCTGGTTGCTGTTTGCTCCGGCGTGGTCCGGCCGCCGCCCACCAGCGGCTTCAACAACCCAACCGCACGCTGGTAGTCGGGTTCGGGGTCGGCTTCGTTGTCGTATTGCAGGAGCCCGCGATTGTAGTAGCTGCGCGCCAGATCCTGCTGGTAGTCACGGTTTTCAGGCACATTCTCATGCAGATTCTGCTGAATTGCGATGGCGAGGTCGTACTCTTTTTGCGCAGATGCGACTGTGGACTGATCGGGCTTTTGCTGGCTCTCCAGCGGGAGGCGGAGCGTTTCGCCGATCCAATTATGGCAATAGCCCAGTTCCTGCCAGTAACCCGGGTCTGTGGGGTGCTCCCTTGAGAGATTTGCATACTGAGCGATGGCCAACTTATATTCATTCGCGGCATCCTCATTCATTAAGTTAAGGCGGTCAATGTCTCCAAGGCGCAGGTGCGCCATTGCCATGTTCTTTCTGGCCTCTTCGCTGTCAGGAGCTACTCTCAGGAAAGCCTCGTAAAAGATCTGCGCCCTTTGCTGCAGTTGCCTGCGAAGTTCCTCTGTCTCCGGTGATTCTGATGCTTCCCGGGACTGTTGAGCACTCACCGAAGAGAGGCTCTCATCCACAGCTTTCTCCGCCAGCTTCAAATTGTGGTCAGCCCGATCCCGCTCGCGCTTAATATGGGTTAGCTGGACTGCTTCGGTGACGGCGAAGGCGGCCAGCAGCAGCACCGCGGACGCGGCCGTCGCAACTCCCAGCCGGTGTCTGCGGATATATTTGCGAGCGCGGTATCCCGCGCTCGGCACATGCGCGGAGACTGGCTCGTTGCGCAGATAGCGCCCGAGGTCGGCGGCCAGCTCCGAAGGCGAACCGTAGCGCCGTTTGCGGTCCTTCTCCAGGGCCTTCAGCACCACGGCATCGGGGTCGCCATGCAGCTGGCGCATCAGCGAGGGTGGATCGGTGCCCCGGTTCTGCGCGGTCATGACCGAGTCGCCCTGCGCAAGAATGCGCGAACTGGGCCGGGGCACATCCTGTTCGCGCAACCGGCGCAGCATCTCCTCCTGGGCCAGCTTCTTCAAATCAAGCGGCAGCGCGCCCGCCAGCAACTGATACAGCACCACGCCCAGCGAGTACACATCCGTACGGGTATCGATATCCTCCCCGCCCGAATCGGCCTGCTCCGGGCTCATGTAGTCAAGTGTGCCCAGCACCGCACCCAAACGCGTGTAGATGCTGGCATCGGTCAGCCGCTGCGAAGTAGCCTTGGCCAGGCCGAAGTCGATGATCCTGGGCGTCGGCTTCCCGTCCGCTTCGGTCACCAGAATGTTCGAAGGCTTCAGGTCGCGATGGATGATGGCCTTCTGGTGCGCGTGCTGCACGCCTTCGCAGACCTGGATGAACAGATCCATCCGCTGCCGCGTGGTCAGCTTGTGCCGGTCGCAGTAAGTAGTGATAGGCGTACCCGCGACGTACTCCATCACAAAGTACGGCCGTCCCTCGGCCGTGGACCCGGCGTCGAATACCTTGGCGATAGCGGGGTGATCCATCAACGCCAGCGCCTGCCGTTCAGACTCGAAGCGCGCCACCACTTCGCGCGTATCCATACCCGCCTTGATCAGCTTGATGGCCACCCGGCGGCGCACCGGCTCCTTCTGCTCGGCGAGCCAAACTTCGCCCATTCCGCCTTCGCCAATCAGCTCGAGCAGATAATATGAATCGATTTTGCGCTGCGGCGTGGTAAGCACTTCATCGGTGGTCGGCACACCGATGGCCGGCACCGACAAAAACTTTCCGGCCTCCTCGTGCTCGGCCAGCAGCCTTTCGACCTCAGCCCGCACATTCGCATTGCTGCAGCGCTGCTGCAGGAACGACAAGCGCCGCGCCGGCTCCTCGTCCAGCGCGGCGTCAAACAGCTCTTTGACGATCTTCCACTCATCCGGCGTGGTCGCCATGGCTTGCCTTCATGTCTCCGTGGAGCCAGGCTTTAGCCATGCTCCAATCGCGCTTCACTGTCTTGGGAGAGATGCCCAGCATGTCGGCGGTTTGCTCGACCGTGAGGCCGCCGAAGAAGCGCAGTTCCACGATCTGGCTCTGCCGCGGATCGAGCTTCGCCAGTCGTTCCAGAGCCGCATCCAGCCTGACGAGTTCAGAGGACTGTTCGGGCGCGAATACCAGGGCTTCATCCAAAGGCACTGGTATGGCTCCCCCTCCACGCTTGTCGCGCAGGTGCCCGCGCGCGTGGTCGACGAGGATCCGCCGCATGGTCTGTGCCGCGATTCCGAAAAAGTGCGCACGGCCCTGCCAGTCAACCGCCCTTTGCTCAATCAGTCTCAGATAAGCCTCATGAACCAATGCCGTGGGCTGGAGGGTGTGATCTTTGCGCTCGCGCCGCATGTATCCAGCGGCCAGTCGCCGCAGTTCGTCGTACACGATGGGAATCAGCTTCGAGGCTGCGGCTTCGTCACCTTTCGCCAA
Organism: Acidobacteriaceae bacterium; assembly: GCA_049579805.1. Taxonomy (GTDB): domain Bacteria; phylum Acidobacteriota; class Terriglobia; order Terriglobales; family Acidobacteriaceae; genus Palsa-343. The sequence continues at coordinate 19,399 of JBAUOP010000135.1, read as the reverse complement.
CTGCCCCAGGAGCGCAGTGACATCTTCGCGGGCCGGATCGTGCATGCGATCGCCAACTTTAGTCTCAAAGGATTCACAATCTTAACCCACTTCCAGTGCGAATTGACGAATAAAAATTGCACTGTTGCGAGGTAAGTGACCCCGTTTTCGAAGCAATGTCGCGTATCAGGGTGAGAACGATCTGGCCAAACGGCTGGAGCGGCCTCACATCCAGAAAATCGAAGAGGAGATCAATTATGAAACGGATGATGGCAACCGCAATGGCTATGTTGGTGGTCGCAGGGTTCCTGTCGACCGAGAGCGCCGAGGCCCGGACGTTCACTCAGGCGCATTTTCTGACCGTGCAATCTACCGTTCCGCCGGTGCCGATCGCAACGGTTTGCGATGTCAACGGGGTTGATTACCAGGTTGACTACGGCAACCGGGTATGGGCGGTGAACGCATACGGCTACTGGTTGGTCATCGGCCGAATTGTGATCACTCCCTATGGAACGACCGTGGCAATTCGCCTGGACGGGCGCCAATTCCCTGCGGCTTGTCAGTAGGCTGTCGAACTGCTCATGGACGCCGAAACTGGAGGCGGCCTCACATCCAGGGAATCGACATCTGGGTTTTCCACGGCGGCGGCTACCAGGTTGAAGTCAGATGCTGGTAGCGAGGAGATGGCTGGATGACAGAGAATGGGCTCTTGCAAAATCCGACAGGCTTTGGCCGTTGAGCCGCTTCCCATCAACGGCCAATCGCAATTAATCGGCGGCGGAAGAGCCTTCGAATTACTTCGCGCGGATAGCAGCCCCCTGGCGCGCCCTGGCGACAAGAGCTTCGAAGCGTGGGTCGCCGCGTAAGGATTTCAGGTCGGGGTCCTTATCCATGCCCAAGGCGACATAGGGAGGCAGCCCATGGTCCAGAGCCTGCTGTAAAACAGAAAGCGCCTCACTGCGCCGGTTCTCGTGGCCGAGAATGCAAGCCAGGTTGTATGCCACAACAGCGGTGTACGGATGCTCGGGGCCAAGGACACGGCGTTCGATGTCGAGGGTTTCCCGGTTCAACTTCTCCGCTTCGGAGTAGTGGCCTTCCTGAGTCATAAGCATCGCCAGGTTGCCCATCGCGTTGAGCGTCTCCCGATATTCCGGCCCGAAGACACGACGGTCGACTTCGAGTTCTTCCCGATACAACTTCTCCGCCTCGGCGTAATGACCTTCGTCCGACAGATCATTCGCCAGGTTGTCCATCGTATAGAGTGTGTCCGGATGTTCTGGCCCGAGGACACGGCGATCGATGTCGAGTGCTTCCCGATACAACTTCTCCGCTTCGGCGTAGTTGCCCTCCTCCTTCAGATTCATCGCCAGGTCGTTCATCGAACCGAGTGTGCGGGGATGTTCCGGCCCGAGGACACGGCGATCGATGTCGAGTGCTTCCCGATACAACTTCTCCGCCTCGGCGTAATGACCTTCGTCCGACAGATCATTCGCCAGGTCGTTCATCGAACCGAGCGTGTCCGGATCTTCGGGCCCGAGGATACGGCGGCGAAGGTCAAGGGTTTGCCGGTCCAACTTCTCTGCTTCGGCATAGTGGCCTTCCTCCTTCAGATCGATCGCCAGGTCGTTCATCGAACGGAGTGTGTCGGAATGTTCCGGCCCGAGGACACGGCGGCGAAGGTCGAGGTTTTCCCGGTTCAACTTCTCCGCTTCGGCGTAGTGGCCCTCCTGAGCGAGAACGTTCGCCAGGCTGTTCTTCGACTCCAGAGTCTCCGGATGCGCGGGCCCGAGTACACGTTGCCGAATTTCCATGCTCTGTGTCTGAAGCGACTGTGCACGTGGATAGAGGCCAAGGTTATCGTAGACATCTCCCATGACGTGCAACATCTCTGCCTGGAGCTCAGGGTCCTTCGTCAGGCTGGTACCGATGTCCGAGGAAGCCTTGTCCAGAATTTCGCGGGCGGTGATGGTCTTGCCCCGCGATTCGCTGGGGTTCGAGACCTTAAACATGCTGGTCATGAACTGCGTGACGCGGTCCGCGCGTTCGCGTTCGCGGTTGGCATGGTCGCGTTCCTGAGTGATGCGCCGCAACTGGATCGCTTCTGTAATGGCGGCGCCAGCCAGCAGCAGCACCGCCGCCGCGGAGATGGCAACACCCAGCCGGTGTCTCCGGATATATTTGCCCGCTCGGTACCCGGCGCTGGGCACATGCGCGGAGACCGGCTCGTTGCGCAGATACCGCCCTATATCCTCGGCCAGTTCCGAGGGCGAACCATAGCGCCGTTTGCGGTCCTTCTCCAGAGCCTTCAGGGAGACGGCATCCGGATCGCCCCGCAATTGCCGCATTAGCGAGGAAGGATCGGTGCCGCGGTTCTGCGCGGTAATGGCCGAGTCGCCGCCCTGGGTCAGGATGCGCGAACTCGGCCGGAGCACATCCTGTTCGCGCAGCCGGCGCAGCATTTCCTCCTGGGCCAGCTTCTTCAGATCCAGCGGCAGCGCGCCCGCCAGCAACTGATACAGCACCACGCCCAGCGAGTACACATCGGTACGGGTGTCGATGTCCTCCCCGCCCGAGTCGGCCTGCTCCGGGCTCATATAGTCGATCGTGCCCAGTACCGCGCCTACGCGCGTGTAGATGCTGGCGTCGGTTAGCCGCTGCGCGGTAGCCTTGGCCAGGCCGAAATCAATAATGCGCGGCATCGGCTTGCCGTCGATTTCCGTCACCAGGATGTTCGAGGGCTTCAGGTCGCGATGGATGATGGCCTTCTGGTGCGCGTGCTGCACGCCCTCGCAGACCTGGACGAAGAGTTCCAGCCGCCGGCGGGTGGTCAGCTTGTGCCGGTCGCAGTAAGTAGTGATAGGCGTACCCGCGACGTACTCCATCACAAAGTACGGTCGTCCCTCTGCCGTGGACCCCGCGTCGAATACCTTGGCGATTGCGGGGTGATCCATCAGCGCCAGCGCCTGCCGCTCCGACTCGAAGCGCGCCACCACTTCGCGCGTATCCATGCCCGCTTTGATCAGCTTGATGGCCACCCGGCGGCGCACCGGCTCCTTCTGCTCCGCAAGCCACACCTCGCCCATTCCGCCCTCGCCAATCAACTCGAGCAGATCATACGAATCGATTTTGCGCTTCGGCGGGGCAAGGACTTCGTCGGGCGTCGGCTCGCCGATGGCCGGCGCCGACAAAAACTCTCCAGCCTCTTCGTGCTCGGCCAGCAGCCTCTCGACCTCAGCGCGTACATTCGCATCGCTGCAGCGCTGCTGCAGGAACGACAAGCGCCGTGCCGGCTCCTCATCCAGTGCGGCGTCAAACAGCTCTTTGACGAGCTTCCACTCATCCGGCGTAGTCGCCATGGCTTGTCTTCACGTCTCCGCGAATGGCCCGGACAACGCGGGGACATCCCAGGTGGGCCGAATTCTGCATGCGATTTCCCACCCTCCCCCTCAACAGGTTCACAATCTTAACCCACTTCCAGACCAGATCGGGGCAGGAAATTGTGGCAACCGAACCACCCCCGGCGTCGCGCAAGCCATTCTTCAACAAATTGCGAGCCTCAGTGACCCCGTTTTCCGAGGCGTGTCGCGTATCAGAGTGAGAACGATCTGGCCAGACGTTAGAGCGGCCACACATCCCGAAAATTGAAAAGGAGAGCGCCATGAAATCCGATAAGAAAGTTGCCCATCTGATTCTTCTCTCGACGTTGACTCTGATCTGGGCTGCACCGATGCAGGCACAACAGAGGTGGAACACAGCGAATACCAGGCAGAGCTATACTCCGCCGCCAGCGCCTCGGCCGGTTATGCGTTCAGAACCTCAACGCGAAGAACAACGATACCAACCCGAGACCCGGCAGGAGTACACGCCGCGCTATGTCCAGCCCGACAATCGCCAGTACAACAATTCGACCGTCACCAGACCTTCGAACGTCACCAGACCCCAGTCCGTCCATATCGCCCCCGAGTACTTCGCCGGCCACTTTGGCCGTGGCCACGGGTTCCACTTCAATGGATGGGGGCCTGGCTGCCCCACCTGCGGCTTCACTCTGGTTAATGGCGAGTATTACTTCAGCTGGAACGGAGCCAACTTCGGTGTGATGACCCCGATCCCAGGAACCTGGGGACTTGCCACCGACGATCTCTACGTGGACATAGGCGACGACGGAAACTACTACCTGTACGACACACAGTTTCCCGACGTCGCCGTCCAGCTGACCTTCGTGCAAAACCCGGGCGACGACCAGGCAGCCGAAAACTAGGACCAGGAGGACGGTAGTGGCCAGTCACACTGTGAACATATCTTGGAAAAGCGAAGGGAGCCATGAAAGAGGCTGCGTTTTGCAAAGCTGGAAGCCATTGGCCGTTGAGCCGGTTGCATTCAACGGCCAATCGCAATGAGGAGCGGGGGAGGCCCGTTTCGATTTCGCGCTCTCATCGCCATCTGGAACAGCAGAGAGACGGCGGATGATCCTCCATACTGACGTTCGATATCCGCGGCATGCTTTCCTGCACCCAATGCTCTCTTTCCAGAAGCTTTAGACAGGCTTCGCCGATTAGGGTCCCGAGAAGAGGGGGTTCAAGCACGTTCCAGACCACATTTCCCGAGGAGCGCCCAATCGCGAACAACGCTCAGCTGGCGGTGACCAGAGGAATTCTCCGTGTTTCGCTTCTGGGGCTGAAGTGAGTGATGACAGTCACTGACAGAAGTTCATAAGCCGCATATAGCTTGCACGAACATCGCACACGGCCCCATGCCCACGAATCCTATCGCTGTCAAGCTTCGGCTCTCCCCAACCCAGACGCAGGTAATCGATAAGGGGCTCGACTTCATCGCAAAAGCCTGGATTGTTAGTCAACAGGGACGAACAACAGGTACTTTCTACCCGTTCGCGATTAAACCTCTCCCGGCGGGAGTAAACGCAGGAACATTCAATCAAGCAATTATGGACCGGATCCTGGCGCTCTGGAAGCGCCTCGCCCCGAAAGCGCGAACGGGTGGTCGCATGCAGATGGACTGGCTTGAACTGCGGATCGCGATCTTTGCCTGCCGTTCGGGCTTGGACCTGGCCCGTTATCCGGAATCGCGCGTCAAGCACTCCGTCTTTAAACGGCGCAAGCGGCGGTCGAAAAGCGATCCAGAAATCGCCAGACTCGCAGAGAAGACTAGACACGTAATCGCTTGTCTGGAACAGCACCAAAAGAGAGCCACTCGTCTTTTCAAAAAGACAGTTGACACTTCCGAATTCAATATTCGCGCTGCGGAGTGGAAGCAACACTTACACTGGATCCGGCTCAATCTGACCTTCTTTCGGACTGCGGATCTTCTATTTGGGCATTCGCCACTTTGTAAGCTCCGACGCAGGATCGTTCGACGGCTGGTAGAAATCGCACAGAAGGTTCTTCCGATGCAGGGTTACGATCTGCCTCCGGAGAGGACGATTCGGCAGGCAGTTCGGCTGTACACGCGAGACTGCCGCCGCTTCAGAATTCCCCCGCGCCATCTTGATCTGCTGACTGGCGCGGCAACTTACATGGATCAAGTCCTTCTGGCCGAGTACATTGCCGAGAAGTTGAACTTGAAAAAGGTCCGAACCCCTATCGTCCCCGGAAATCTGACGAAAGCACCGGCAGCCAAACCAGAGGCGCCGCGACCTCCCGAGGGCGCGAAACAGGAATCAAGGCAGACGACCCCCTCCCCCGTCAGAAAAAGAACATCAAAGGCCGCAAACAGACGTCGATTCACTCCACCGCCAGAGCCGCCTCCCCGGGAACCCGTCCCTACTACCCCACCGAGCAACGAGAGCGCCCTGGAGACTTTCCCTCAACCGTTCCCGTTACCGACGACTCCATCCCCCGGAAAAAGAACCTCAAAAGCCGCAAACAGACGTCGATTCACTCCGCCGCCGGAGCCGCCTCCCCAGGAACCCGTCCCGACACCGAGCAACGAGAGCGCCTTGGAAACATCCTCTCAACCGCTGTCGGAGAAAAGTACGTGGGCTTCGGGTCCAGAAGCCCGTCTTGCCTGGTTGAAAGCTTGGGCAAAAACGCACTAGTCTTGTGGAAGCCGGCCTTGCCGGTCTGGGCCGCTCGCATTATTGCTCTGCGGCGCTGTTCCAAAAGGGTCAAGCAGGTATTTGAGTCATTAACCGAGCCAGGAGACGGGGAGCAGCATTAGGACCGCTGCGGCTTTCGGTGGTGTGGAATGTGGGTTGAACTGATGACCAGGACCGGATAGCTCAAACCCGCATGAACACAGGAAAAAACCCACTCTTCCCACCACCGAGAAAATTACTTTGCGTTCTTTTGAAGTCTTTCGGGGGCGATTGGGCGACTTTAAGTCAATGAAAATAAATGACTAAGCCAGATTAGGAAACTGCTGCTCTATCCACCTGAGCTACGGGGCCACTTGTAGAATCGACAACCTGCATACTCGCTCACAAGTGTTCTTTCACTCACCGGAGTATGCCGATTGCGAATTCCAGCGGAACGAGGGGCTGAGAATCGACCGCTCGCACTGTCAAAAGGGTAGCATTCGGCGAGTTCACCGTGCCAACAGCTTTGCTGTGGGAAGTTTGCTTCAGCGAAAGCGTCAACGGAAAACGCTGCCAAAAGTGCCTCACTTTGATCCGTCCGAATATCCGACCGAGGCCTAGGTTTGGAAGTCCATCGAGCAACAGTTACGGTTCGCACTGCGGTAGGTCGCTTTTCCTGCTGCGTCATCAGCCACTTCCAGGAAGTCAGGCTTCCGCGGTGGTCGGATCGATGACCAACCTGACTTCCGCGATGCGGTTTGCCGGGAAGCCTCCCTGCCTCGCATGCTCGCGAATGGTCTTTTCGTCCGGAGCGATGTAGACGCAATAGATCTTGTCGGCTGTCACATAGCTGTGGAGCCATTGGATCCTGGGTCCCAAATGTTGGAGGACACCGCAGGATTTCTGGGCGATGGCGAAGAACTGGTCCGGCGTGGAAGTGCCAATTCCTGGAGTGTCGCGTTCGATGACGTATTTGGGCATGTTCCCCGATCTTCCTTCTTTCCGGCGCATACCAAAACGGCCCGATCGCCGCGGAACCCTCTCCGGGCCACCGCGACGAACCGCTGCCTCACTTCCCAGGCCGGGAAGCGGACGTACAGACTTCTCCCCAGGCTACTGTTGTGCGCAACTCACGTGGTTGTTCCAGTCCACAAAAGGCCCCTGGGGATTGGCTCTCCACGCCCAAACGTGGAGTTCGAAGAACGGCGGCAGACCGAAACGATTCGGGGAGTCGATGTACGACATGAGGTGACCCTCGACCTCCGGGGCCGAATTGGCGGGAAGGGCGCTGGCGAGGATGATGAACTCGACGCCAACCAGCTTGTATTGACCGTTCGACGATGGCTCATAGATCAGAGCTTGCGGTTGGGTGGGGTCAATGGGTCCGTTCAGCAGACTGGTATTGACGTAATGGACGCCCATGGCTCCATGGTCGGAGCCGCTTACGCAGCCGAGCACAGGGCTATATCCAGCGCTGGCGGCCGCGTTGACGTTATCCACATACTGCGTGGTGGCATTGCGAACCATCTGGACGAGAGGGTCCTGCTCCCCTTGTCCCTCGGGCTGCTTTTGTTGCTGCGCCGGGGCATAAGAGGTGAGGGCCACAAAGGCAGCCAACAGCATCGTCAGACGCGATGGATTTTTCATGTTCGGATTCTCCTTTGGTAGGTCTGGCGGGAAATTGCTCACCAGCCGTTTACCCGGCCGTGGCACTGAGGGATGATTTCCCGTATCGACTACCCGCACTTTCCTCATTTGCTTTCCAGGGTGCAATCCTCGCGCCCTCCATTCCTCCCCAAAGTTTTCTCCAGAACTAAGTTGCTGAATCCAGGCGCGTTCGACGGGGGTGGGTGGGCGCGTGGGGAATTATGGTAGGCTGACTCATCCCGGAGGCCGACTATGGCTCTCCAGCCCCTCGCGTCTGCAAGGCTGCGCTTCGACAATTTCGAGTTGGATGTCCGCGCCGGACAGCTGCGCAGGCAGGGCGTTCGCCTGCGGCTGAGCGGCCAGCCCCTGCAAGTGCTGGAGATCCTGCTGGAACATGCCGGCGACGTAGTGACGCGCGAGCAACTGCAGAGCCGAATCTGGGCCGCCGACACCTTCGTCGATTTTGACCACAGCCTCCACAACGCCATTGCACGGATTCGCGAAGTACTGGGCGATTCGGCGGAGAACCCAAGGTACATCGAGACACTGCCTCGCCGCGGATACCGTTACATTGGCCCGGTCGAGGATGCGCAGGCGCCGCCAGCGGCCGCCGAAGCGGCCGCCGAAAAGGCCGACGATGCTGGCCAGGGGGTGAGTCTCGCCGCTCTCGCCGCAACTGGAAAGCGGAAAAGCCGCCTCGCGGTGGTTGTTCGTGTCGTCGTTCTTTGCGCTGTTCTTGCGGTGGGACTCATTGCCTCGACCGTGTGGCGATCGGTTCGCGTCAAACCAGCGGCCGCGTCGATCCATTCCTTGGCGGTCCTGCCCCTCAGTAACCTGTCCGGCGATCCGTCAGAGGAGTTCTTTTCCGATGGCATGACGGACCAGCTGATTACGGACCTGGCCAAAGTGGGATCGCTGCGCGTCATCTCGCGGACCTCGGTGATGCAGTACAAGGGGACCCGCAAGAGCCTGCCGGAAATTGCCCGCGAACTGAACGTGGACGCCATCGTAGAGGGGTCCGTGATTCGTTCCGGCCAGCGGGTGCGCGTCACGGCGCAGTTGCTGGAGGCGCGCACCGACCGGCACATCTGGGCCGAGACCTACGATCGCGATCGCGGCGATGTTCTGAAACTGCAGGGAGAAGTGGCTGCCGCGATTGCGCAAAAGGTTCGGGCGCAAATCACTCCAGCACAGCAGGAACAGATGGGCAGGGTGAGCGCCGTCAACCCAGCCGCTTACGATGCCTATATTCAGGGACGCCTTTACTTCACGACCGAATACACCAAACCGGCATCGCTCCGGAAGGCTCAGCATCTTTTCGAAGACGCGATCCGGGAAAATCCGGACTTTGCGCTTGCCTATGCCGGCCTGGCAGATACGTACGTCTATCTGGCGTATGACGGAGCCATGCCAAAGGAACAGGCGTACGAGGCCGCGACGAAGCTCGTCGCCAAAGCAATGGAGCTGGATGACAGCATCGGCGAAGCCTGGGACACCCTGGGCGCCCTGAAATCGAGTTTCGACTGGGATTGGGATGCCGCCGATCGCGCGTTCAGCAGGGCCATCGCTCTATCCCCGAGTTACAGCTGTGCGCATGAAGATCGCGCCATATTTCTTGCTTCTCTTGGCCGGCGGAGCGAAGCGCTCGCCGAGATCGCACAGATCGACCAGCTGGACAGCGGTTTCAGTTCGGCGCAGTCCGAATCCGATGCGTATTTTGAACTGCGGGATTACCCCCACCTGATTGAAGCCGGCAGGAGGGGCCTGATCCTCGATCCGAAGGATTCGTCTCAGCACTACTATCTCGGCGCGGGTTACGAAGGCACAGGCAGGCTTCAGGAAGCGATCGCGGAATATCAGCGCGCCATGGAGACGTCGGACGATCCGAGGCCCGCCGTGGCGCTGGCGCACGCCTGGGGGGCAGCGGGCGAGAAGGGCAAAGCGGAGAGGATGCTTCGCGGCCTGGAGCACAACACGAAGGCGATGGCTTCTCCGTACACGATGGCGACGATTTACGCGGGGCTGGGTGAGAACAACCGAGCGCTCGAGTCTCTCAGGAAGGCCTGCCTGGAGAAGTCGCTCGACGCCGGCTGGGTCAGGTCTGACTTCCTGCTGGATAACCTGCGTTCCGATCCTCGCTTTCTGGATCTCCTTCGCCAGGTAGGTTTGACCCAGACCTGACACGAGATAAACGGCAGTGTGACCTGGCTGGGCTGCGCATTGCGTCCCGGTCAGACCTGGGGATTTTTTGGCGCCTCGATAGTCCCGCCGGTCCACTCTCTGGAAGGAATACCGGTTGCACGCGCGATCGTATCGGTATACGGCTTCGATTCAAGAAACGATCCTCAATTCGCGGTGGTTCTCGGGGTTGAAGCCTGGTTCATTGCTGAAGCCGATCCGGGACCGAGGTGGCGAAGAAGAATGAACCAGGCTTCAGTTCAGCACTCGGGATCGATCAGCGATGACGCCATTCCTGCGATCATCGCACCACCGCTGCTATGCTGACCCAAGTTGTCCTGTCCACGATTTGGGGAAAAGAAAATCCCGGTGGAGGGCCACCGGGATTTCTGGTTTGGGGTTTCTTGTTTCAGCTAGTCGCCGGTGCCGGAGAGCATGATCGATTGCGAGCCGCTTTTGGAGTTGTCGGTGACCACCAGGGTTGCGGTGCGCGAGCCTTTCACTGAAGGTTTGAAGGTAACCGTGATCGAGCAGGCGCCTTTCGGGTTGAGGTTTGCCGAGGAGCAGGTGCCGGATGCGGAGAAATCGCCCGCATCCGCGCCTGTGACGGCGAGATTCGAGATCGAGAGAGCCGTGCCGCCGACACTGGTAACGGTGATGGATTTCGCCGAGCTGCCCGACTTCGTCTTTACCGAGCCGAAGCTCAGGCTGCTGGCACTGAACTGCGCAACAGGATCGATGACCGTTGCGGTGAGAGGAACGGACTGCGGACTGCCCGCCACGCTGTCATTGATCGTCAGCGTCGCGGTTTGCGGCGTGTAGAAGGGACCGGCGAGGAAGAAGACTGCCATGTAGCAGCTCCTGCCGGCCGCGAGGGACCTCGGGCAGAGGTTGAGGGTGATGAATTCACTGGAGTCGCCACCCCTAACCACGGCGATGAGCGGATCGCTGAGCGTTATGGCGGCGCTGCCGGAGTTGGTGACGGTCACCGTCTTCTCGACAATGCTGCCCAGATAAAGCGTGCCGAAATCGACGCTGGGTGTGATTGTGACCGCCGAGCCGGCTGTCGCGGCGCCACTGAGGCCCACGCTCTGCATGGCGGCGGGGGCATTCAGGTTGTTATCGGTGACGACGGCCGATCCGGAGATCTGTCCGGAGGTCGTCGGGAGGAAATCCAGCGCCAGCTGGCAGCTGGCTCCGGCCGCCAGGGTGCCGGTGGAAGAGGACGTGGTGACCTCAGGACAGGTTGTCGATGAATCCAGCGTAAAGTTGGCCGAGACACTCGGGTTCTCGCCCGTCGCCGGAACCGGGAAGGTCAGCGGCGCGTTGCCGATGTTGCGGAACGTCACGGCCTGCGGGCTGTCGCTGCTCTGAGAGCCCACATTGGTGCTGGCAAAGGTCAGGCTGGGTGGCGTGGACCGGATCATCTCCTGCAACGTATTGCCTGCGGTTGCGGTGTAGACGTTGCCGCTCCCGTCCACGGCCATGTCTCCGGGATAGACGTTGCCGCTCCCGTCCACTGCCATGTTCAGGACCCCAGAGGCCGGGCCCAGCGTCATGATGCAACTGGAGAGAATGCAATGCAACGGAATCTCCACATATGCGTTTCCGTTATCGACAACATAGACGTTGCCGCTTGCGTCTACAGCTACACCCTCGGGAGAAGAGAGTCCGCTGTTCAGCGTCAGGACACAACTGGATGAAGTACAGCCCGGAGCTATCTCCTTGAGGGCTCCGGAGCCCTCGCTGGAGCTATCGGTGACATAGACGTTGCCGCTGCGGTCCACTGCGACAAACTGAGGACCGGTAAAGCCGCCGCCGAGCGTCATCACACAACCGGTGCCAACGCAGCCCGGGGACATCTCCTTCACCGCATCGTTGCCACGATCGGCGACATAGACGTTGCCACTTCCATCAACCGCAACGCCATACGGCGCGTTGAAGCCGCCGCCCAGGGTTTTGACGCAACTCGAAGCCGTACAGCCTGGGGGAATCTCGTCCACCGCGTTATTCTGACTGTCGGCGACATAGACGTTGCCGCTCGCGTCGACCGCGGCATCCGAGATACTCTTGAAGCCGCCGCCCAGGGTTGTGACGCTCGGGTTGCTCGGGAACACGGCCTGCGGCCCCATTCCCGTGCCGTAGACGAGTGCGGTCGCCAGCAAGTTACCCGAGGTATCCAGCAGTTCCACAGCCCCGTAGCGCGTACCGGCATATTTCGGTTTCACGGTCACGTCAACCGTGCAGATGGACTGGGGCACCCAGGGATTGGCGGCGCCATGGGTCGTGGTGCAGGTTCCCGTTCCGGCATCGGCGAAATCCAGGCCGGTCGCGCCCTGGGTCACAACAACAGGCGCCTGAATCGTCGTGTTGGCGGCGCCGGTAAAGGTGAAGGTCAGCGTTTGCGTTCCGGAGGTCGAACCGACAGCGACCGTCCCGAGATTGATGCCCTGGGTAGCGATCTGTTTGATCGCATAGTTGAAGTAATCGGAGACAAGAATGGTGCCATCGGAATCAGGCCAAACGGACACGGGGCCGTTGAGTCCGCTGCCCCAGCTCAGAATCGTTGCGTAATTGCTGGCAGCCGTTATCTCGCGGATGAGACCGGTGTCGAACTCGGAGAGCCAGAGGTTGCCGCTCGCGTCGAGTGCGAGGTCTCCAGGACCTTGAAATCCGTAGTTATTGACCGTGTCGACCGAGCTATAGGGAGGCGCGAGCTCGACCACGCGGTCGACGTTGCCATCGATGGCAAAGAGGTCGTCGCTGGAGTTGACTGCGATGCCGCGCGCTTGCGAGACCAGACCGGCGTTCACGACGGTAGTGGCCACTGGCGTACCCGAGCTGATCGAGGTGTTCGAGATTTCCGCGACTGTCTCGGCGGCGTAGTCGCTCACGAAGACATTGCCGGCGGGGTCGATGGCGACTCCCCAGGGGGCCTCCCAGCCAGACGGAGCAGGCCCGGTAACAGCCACGGGGGAGTTCGTGTATGCCCCTGAAACAGCCTTCAGTTCGTAGACCAAACCGTTCGAGCCACCGTTGAAATCGGCGACCCAGATGTTCCCACTGGCGTCAACGGCCATGCCTCTCAGGCAGGGCAGGGGCTCGCTGCTCATGTCCGGGCATGTGAAACCGCCCGGCAAAGGAACAGGGTCGCTGTAGGTGCCGGGGCCGGTACGCTTCAATTCGCAGACGGTCGGCACACCGGTATTGCCGTTACACGCGTTCGCGGTCGTTCCGTTGTCGGCCACAAATATGTTGCCGCGGGCATCCGTGGTAATGCCCATCGGTCCCCCGAAGGAGGTTGCGTCAATTGTGCTCGTGCTCCCGCTGAAGGCAGCGGTTTGCGCGTGCACCGCGGCGCTCATGCCCCACAGAAGGGCGAGCAGCGCCAGAATGGGCAGCGTCCATTGGTTTGATTTCCAGTTGAGATCACGAAGGTGACTTGCGGAAGATCTTGCGGGCCGGCAACCATGCATAGTGTTCATCGAAATCTTTCTCCTGAGGGAAGGGCAGCGTTTTGAACCAGGCGAAATGACCGATCGACAGGGGCAGGTGGCAGGCTCAGCCGACGGTCAGCTAACAAGGAATTCCAACTGTTACTTGCGAACTGTGCCGATTCTTAATCGTTCTGCCCGCCGGCACAATCCCTCAATGGGTCCGTCCCCCCATCACTGCTGAATCACCTCCGGAGGCACGCCGGTCACCCGAGTAACCAGCACCAACGGGGTATGCCGACCGCGCAGCCGTCGAGCGCGGTCGGTGAATTGGCGGTACGAGCCAGTTCAGAGGCGCAAGGTCATGCGCGCGATCTGACTGCAGCGCGATATCTCCTCAGCATGGATCGGGTATTAGAATTCGATGCGTCCCTGGAAGGCGATCATGCGGGGCGAACTGTCGCCACCGAGACCGACACCGAGCAGGCCCGTGGGCGGCGAGACGGTGCTGGTGAGGGCGCCGAATCCCGTTTGCGTCGAAGGATCGCCGGGGATCCCTGCCTGGACATCCGTAGGCAGCGCAAAGTTCGGATGGTCGAAGGCGTTGAAGAACTGTGTGTCGAAGCGGAAGGTCACGCCCTCCCGGAGGGGAACGAGTTTCGTCAGATAGATATCGGAGTATGTGAAGTGCGGACCGCGGAACTGGTTGCGGCGCGAACTGCCGAACTGGCAGGTTGCGGGGGAATCGCCGCCATAACACGCGCCGGTGGTGGGATCGACCGCGGAAACAAAGGCGTCGGGGTTGAGCCACTGGAGCGTTCCAGGCACTGTGACGCCGGAGATGGAAGACCGGCGTTCAAGCGGAACACCGGACAAGCGGCTGGCAAATTCCGGTCCGCCGGCCTGGAAGATGCCGCGGCCGTTCGCAGTGTACGGCGCGCTGAGCACGCTGAACGGGAGGCCGGTGTGAAAGAAGAGCGTCTCGGAATACTGCCAGCCGCCGAAAAGATGGTCCAGCAGCGGGTGTCGCGAGCGGAACGGAATCTGCCATACGCCAAAGGCCGAGAGATTGTGGCGCACGTCGTAGTCGCAGTTGCCGTACTCTCGGCGCAGGCTGCCCGGCAGCGGCGACAGAATCCCCAGCGTCGAGAAGGACAGCAGACCGCCGTTGGAGACCTCGTCGAGGCAGTGGCTGAACGTGTAGTTGGCGTGCAGGGCGAGGCTGTGGATCGTTTCCGTCAGGCTGGTCTGGAGTCCGTTGTAGTGGCTGCCGGCGCCGGTGCGGAATTCGGTAACGCTGCCGAAGCGGGGATCGGGCGCCTGTGCGTAGCGCCAGGGTTGAAAGCATCCCGCGCAAATTGTCTGGTAGCCGTTGAGCTGGACCTGGTAGGGCTCGTGGATGGCGCGCGTGCCGACATAGTCGACGCGCAGCGCGCCGCGGGCGGAGAGCTGCTGCTCGATACCGAGGCTCCATTGCAGAAAGTAAGGCGTTTTCAGCGTGCCGGAGGGGAAGGTGTTCAGATTGACCGCCAGGGGACAAACGGGAGTGTCCGACGCGCCGTCGCAGGGCGAGCTTCCGGAGCGAAAGACGTTCTGGAAGGCGCTGTTCGCAGCTGAAGTGGCGTCGATGGCGCTGTTGGGAACGGCGGGGGCGATGCCGACGCCACCGACCTGACCGTTGATCCCGCCGACGAAAACCGGCGCGTAGGGCGGATTCATGGCGCCGCGATCGGCAACCTCGGCCGGAATAATGTCGTTGAAGACGCCAGCGCCGGCGTGAAGGTCCATTGTGTTCGTCAGCTTCACGGCGACTGAAGTGCGCGGCTGCCACACGATGAGTGGCGTAGCCGGAAACAGATTGCGCGCGGGAGCGTCAATCGCCTGGTTCAGTGGCTGGGTCGGATTGTGGCTCATGTCGAGGAAGGATTCCGCCGGCCGGGCGAAGAAGCCCTGCTGATTCGCGATATTCGTGTTCCATGTGGCTCGCAGACCGGCGGTGACGGTCGCGCCAGGGCCGGGCCGCCAGGTATCCATGGCGTAAACGCCGAGAGTGCCGAGCGCGATGCGTTCCTTCAGCGACGTGGGAAAGGCCGTAGTCGCCGTCCACGCGGCCCCGTGGGTGAACTGCGCCAGATCGGTATACGTCACCAGCGGCACGGTGCCTTCGCCGAGATCGTAGTCGCTGATGTCGAGGCGCCGCGTGTTGATGCCGACCTTCCATGTATTGCGGCCCAGCGTCCACACCAGGTTGTCGTTGATTTGCCACTGGGTCACCTTGCGTCCCTGGGGGAAGGTCTGGTCCTCGCCGCCGATGGTGGTAAAGGGTGCATCGGAACTACCCGCGGCCAGCACAATCGGGAACCGTGCCACCACCTGCGCGTAGCTGTTTGGCTCGAAGATGCTGGAGTACCAGCTTGCCCCGGGATTGAGCTGGTTGACGAGGTTCGGCGAGAACAGATGCGTGTATCCGGCCACCAGCGTCCGCTGCGGCTGCGGCGAATAGGAGTTGAAGATTGGATTGATCGGGTCGGTGTAGGCAGCCTGAAGTCCCGTGTCCTGCTGGAAGCGATACCAGACGCTGTTGTTCGCATCGATGGTGTGGTCGATCTTGAGGACGACGAGATTCTCGCTGTCACTGTTCTTCAGCGACTGGGTATGGACGCTGGCGCAGCCGCCGCCATTCATCAGGTTTGACGCTGACTGGGTTCCAGGCAGCATGGATCCGTCAGCGGTCAGCGGGCAGGAGAGCACCGGGACCGGCGTCCCTGCTGTGTTGCCGTAGAGCGAGAACATCCCGCGATAGAACGGGACCTCATCCGGTTCCGGCGGCAGGCTGGCCCCCGTGATGGGATCCGTTCCGCCCAGCGGCAACTGGCTGAGGACATAATTTTCGTACGCGGGCGATGGGGTCGTGACGCGCGCCACCAGCGGAAGAGCGATGCGAATGCCCTCGTAATGCGTGAAGAAGAAGAGCCGGTTCCTCCGTATCGGGCCTCCGACACTCACGCCGAATTCGTTCACATTCGAATACGGCTTCGTGGCTGCGTTTCCGGGCGTGTCATTGGCGTGCAGGAAGTAATCCTCCGCGTTCATCACCGAGCCGTTCCAGATCTCGTACGCGTCGCCGTGAAAATGGTTTGTCCCCGATTTGGTGAAGTAGTCCACCTGGGCGGCGCCGTAGCGTCCCTGGTCGACGGCATAGGAGTTGGTATTGACCGTCGCCTGCTGCACGGCATCAAGACCGATGACGAGGTTGGTAGAGAGGCCGATGTTCAATCCCAGGAAAGGGTCGTTGGTGTCATAGCCGTCGAGGATATATCCGTTGGACGTGGCGGGCAGGCCGTTGAACTCGACGTTACCGTAGCCGCCTGTGGACTGGATATTGTCGTTTGAGGAGCCGGCGGTATTCATGAGAGCGCCCTGGGAAAACTGCACGAGATAGGTGAGGTCCTGTCCGGGGTTGGGCAGGTTTGCGATGGTTTTCGCCGCAATCGTGGTCGTCGTGTTCGGGTTTTCCAGCGCCATCAGCGGAGACTGCGCGGTTACCTGAACCTCCTGGGACGACTGCGCCGGCCGCAGCGTGAAGTTCACAGTGGCGGTCTGCCCCACTGCGACGGATACCGGCTGCGACTGTGCCGTGCCGAAACCCGACGCCGCAACCGCCACGCTCCAGGTTCCCGGATCGATTTGCGCGAAGAGATATCGCCCCTGGCCGTTGCTGCCCCCCTGCCGTGTCGCGCCGGTATTGATGTTGGTGGCCTTAACGTCTGCGTTGGGGATTACGGCGCCGGACTGGTCGATCACCGTGCCAGTGAGTGCGCTGCTGGTACCGCTTTGCCCGGAAAGAGAGTTAACTACAGTTAAGACAAGGATAAGAGCGAAGATCGGCGGGAGGCGAGCGAGTCTCATCAAAAATGCTCCGGAAGGATTTCGGTACAAGGGCCGCCAAAGGCGATCGGGCGACTCATGGGAGCGGCCCGGGCAGAGCTTAATTATACATACCTAATTATTATTAGGCACACATAAATATGTCGGCGAATGTCAAGCCGTTCCCCGGAAATGTTTCAATACTTCAGGGACCTTCTTTATGCCAACTCGCGCCAAACCTCAGCCCAACAGCGAATCCATCGACAATTATCTGAAGGCCATTCTGGCGCTCGGCGGATCGCAGGAGCGGCGGGTCGCCGGCAAGGAGCTGGCGGACCATCTGCATGTCGCTCCCGCCTCTGTCACCAACATGCTGCAGAAGCTGGCGACTCTGCCCGAGCCTCCGGTCCTCTACGAGATCCATCGTGGAGTGCGATTATCCGCAGCCGGCAGAAGGCGCGCTCTCGAAATCGTCCGCCATCACCGGCTGATCGAAACATTTCTGTTTGAATTCCTCGATTATCCCCTGGAGGAAGTTCACGATGAAGCGGAACGGCTGGAGCACTTCATTTCCGAGCGGTTCGAGGAGCGGATCGCCGCTAAACTTGGGCACCCGAAGATCGACCCTCACGGCCACTGCATTCCGGCACTGGACGGCAGAATGGCCGGACCCGCGGCCGACCGCCTCTCCGAGGCGGTGGGTGATGGCCCCTTCGTGGTGGAGAGCGTCGAAGACCACGATTCGCAGATCCTCAAGCTGTTGCGGACGGGCGGCATCCGGCCCGGCCAGCGCCTCCAGGTCAGAAGTCGCAGTGCCGCCGGACACGTCAGGCTCAGGATCGGAGCCAGGATCGTCGATCTGCCTCCGCAGGCGGCGCACGCGGTTCGCGTCCGGTCCGGACTCGGAGATCGTCTTCGATAGCCTCTTGCGGCGCTCACCAGGCGCGCCAATGCAACCCTGAGTGGTTCATCGACCGGGCTTCTGCAGCATGAAGCCGCCGAGGTCCGGCTTCTTCTGGTCTTTCCCCCAGGTCCAGTACATACCCATGTAGGCATAGTTCTCCGTCTGCCCCGCAACCGAATGCCCGTAGCAGAACAAGAACTGCTCGTTGGGATTGTGCTTGAAGTGGTAGACCCCTCCCATATCGATCAAAGTGGAGGCCTGCGTCTGCGGCGCAGCAAATCCTTCCCTGCCGTGGGCAAAAACTTCGCCTCCGAATTCCATGCGATCGCCCCAGGTGTATTTCAGCAGGAACCCACCGTAGGGGAAATCGCGATAGCCGACCTGCGGAACCACCGTCTCCCCGGCGCCGCCGTCGAGGAGCCAGGGGCCGAAATTCTTCTGCAGCCAGAGGGGCAGACGGTACCAGACTTTGCCCACCCCAAGGCCATTGGCATAGCTGCCCGTCGGCATCTCGAACATGGTGAACGTGCCGATCTGTGGAATGTACCTGCTCTCTTTGATGTACGCGATCTTCGCTCCCAGTTCCATGTCGGTCAGGCCAAAAGAAGTTCCGCCGACTCCGCCAGGCAGGTACGCCGGATTGTTCGACGGGGCGGCCACGCCCCAGGGCAGAATCGCGTGAAGCTGAACCCGCGGAATCGCGCCCCAGTTGGCCTCGAAGGCCGGCCCCTGCGAATCCATCTCCGCCGGAGTGCCGTCGGCGGAGCCGAAGATGTAAAACTCGTAATGATGCAGGTCGACCGGCACGGGATCGTCCGTCTGATAAGGCGGTCCCTGCGCCCACAATCGCGAGGCGCCGAGAACGACAAACAGAAACAGGGCAATTGCGCGGAACCTGGAGAGCCTGGGAAGTCTCATCGGGCACGCCGCTCGGCAACAGCGGATTCGGGCTGCAATAATCGGGATTCGATCATGGCATGGGTTCAGTTGTGGGGTCAATCGTTATCGAAAACCGATGTAAGCTTTGTTACGCGATCTTAATGTGGCGGATGACCGCTCTTTCGGAGGCTTCCTTTTCGAGCCCGGAGATTCTTCGTCGGCAGTCGTCCGTCCCAGCAGCATCCGCCCTTCCAATTCGACAATTTCAGCTCTTACGGAGGAAGCTCTTTTGATCGATTCGCCTTTAGCCTTCAGGCTGTCTGTCGAACCTCTTCGGCGGCGTCATCAACGGGTTCTTGCCGCTGCGCGAACTGCCATTCTGAGCCTTTCTGTCTCTGCGCTGTGCTTCTCTGCCTTCGCTCAGCCGTCCATGGGACAGGGATTTACGCTGCAGCAGGTGATGAGCGCGCCGTTTAATTC
>JBAUOP010000134.1:0-91753 GCA_049579805.1 Acidobacteriaceae bacterium | reverse complement strand
GGATTGTCTGCTTTGGGAAAAGGCGCAGGGGCTGAAGCCCTCATCTTTAAGAAGCGTTATCGGCACGACTGAAGTCATGCCCTGATACAAAAGCACGACATCGCCGTGGATCAGGTAGTTCGGCTGCGCGACGATGCGTTCTTCAGCGAGGCGTGCGTCAGGACCCGGATTGTTCAGGATGACTGTTTGCATTGGGAGAAGGCGCAGGGGCTAAACCCCTTCTCCTTAGGGGACTTTATCGGCACGACTGAAGTCATGCCCTGATACAAAAGCGCGAACTCGCCGTGGAGCGAGACTTCCTGCAGGCGAACCAGGACTGGGCATCCGCGTTCGTGCGGCGGTGGGGGTGAAGCCGCTCATTGTACAAAGAGGGGATGAGATCTTTCTGGAATCGGCGGGAATTTCTACGGGGTGCGGCAGGGGCTGCGGGTGCTTTTGCGGCGGGGCGGGCGCAGGGGGCGGCGCTTCTGGACGCGGGTGGACGCGGCAGCGAGGCTTCGGTTCCTTTCACCGGGCGGTTTCTTACACACGTTTCCATCGTGCGGGTGAACCAGATTGAGGTTTCGCCGAACCGTTCGATTGGGCAGGACGAGGCTCCGCTAAATAGTCCTGCGCACATCCGTTCACGACGCGATGCGTTTGGGCGGGGGTGCCCTGGAGGGCGGATGACGTGGGCGGTGAGCTGGCTGGCTCTGCGGGACACGCGGAATGAATACCAGGAGGCGCGGCGTTTGCTGGCGTCGTATCACGACCGCTACGGCGATGAAGTCACGTTTATTCCTGGCGGCTATTTTGCGCCGATGTACAACACGCGCGAGCAGATTCGTGTGACGATCCACCAGGCGCTGAAGGAAGTGACAGAGATGGTGGGCGGAGGGTATCGGCCGCAGTCGCTGATTGCCGGGTTTATGGATGCGGAAAATCAGCGGCTGCTCGCCCGAGACGAGGGCATCCACGTATGCCAGGGGCAGATCTGGAGCCAGCACGGCATCGATAACGGGGACGGGGATGGCGGCATCTGCTATCCGTACTATCCCAGCCGGCAGCACTATCTGAAGCCGGCGCAGGGGCCGGCGGACTTTATCGACTGCGTGTGCCTGGATGGGTGGACGTGCGATTTTCTGTCGGCGCGGCGCAATGGGTTTGCGGGCGGATTTAACAGCCGGATGGGCGTGGGTCCGATTGAGACGGTGCAGGATCTGGGAGTCGAGGCCGGGCGGCGGGAGATGATGGCGACGACGGCGATGCACTTCGATGGCGGTCACGCGCTGAACGGGTTCGGGTTTGTGACCGGGATCTGGGAGACGTCGCTGGGGCACGATGAGGACCTGGCATGGTGGCTGGAGGCGGTGCGGGAACGGTGGCCGGATACGCGAGTGATGACGGAGGGGGAGTTTGGCCTCGAGTGGCGGCGGCATACTCGTAACAACGACAGGATCAATTACCGGTTCGACGCGAAAGGCACGGGGGCACCGGGGTCGGAGAAGGATCTGGAGATTCGCTGGACCATGAACCAGGAGTTTCGGCTGGCGCTGCTGCGTAACTGGGTGAAGGACAGTCCATGGATGGCGATTGACTTCACGCGGTACGATCTTCCGGCGCGGGAGCCGCAGGGATTGCAGCGGGAGTGGAGCCTGATGAACGTGCTGAACCAGAAGGGCACGCGTCCGCAGGACAAGCCGATGCGGATGGGGCAGCTTCCGGCGGAAGACCAGCGGATCATCTTTGGGCGCTATCCTGAGCTGCGGAAGTGGGCTTGAGGGGCGGCGTGCCGCTGCGCGGCACCCGAGGTGAATCCCACTTGAGATCTTTGTCGGCCGCTGCGCGACCGATTCCCTCCGCGCGGAGATTCGTTGTGGCGCAGGCGGTTCGTTTCGCTGCGGGGGTCCGCTCGGCTCCGCGCCGGGAGGCATCGTGCACCGCTGGCAAAATCTCGGCGGCGCTGCGCTCGGGATGACATTCCGTTTTTGGAAAGAAAAACCCCACCCTGTTCGCCAGAGTGGGGGAATGTTGGCATCCCATGTCTGCCAAAAGCGGGCAGACATGGGGCACCCGGGTTCGTGCCGGGTTGAGCTACTCGGCAGGCGTTTCTTCGGCTTGTTTGGTTTGGGCTACGGTCCAAGTGGGGTCGCCTACCTTGAAGCGGGCGAAGCGGCGGACGGTGATGTTTTCGCCGAGCTTGCCCACCTTGCTCGCTATGAGGTCCTTGATGGACTGGGTCTGTTCTTTGATGAAGGGCTGATCGAGCAGGCAGACCTCCTCGTAGAACTTGGTCATTTTGCCCTCGACGATCTTCTCGACAACCGGCGCGGGCTTGCCGGTGGCTGCCGCCTGGGCGCGGTAGATTTCTTTCTCGCGGGCCAGATCCTCTTCGGTCACGTCTTCGCGGCGGATGTAGCGCGGGTCGGTGGCGGCGATGTGCATGGCGATGTCCTTGAGGAGCTCCTGGAAATCCTCAGTGCGGGCGACGAAGTCGGACTCGCAGTTGATCTCGACGAGGACGCCGATTTTGCCGCCGGCGTGGATGTACTGGCCGACGGCGCCCTCGTTGGTGGAGCGGGTGGCTTTCTTCTGGGCGGAGGCCATGCCGCGCTTGCGCAGGACGACGAAGGCGTCTTCCATATTGCTTTTGGCTTCCTGGAGGGCCTTGAGGCAGTCGCCCATGGGGGCGCCGGATTTTTCGCGGAGTTCCTTGACGAGCTTGGCGTCGATTTTGTCGGTTACGGTGGACATCGTTATTGATCCTTTTCTCCTATTTTTTCATCCCGGGGGCGGTTCGGCAATGTGCGGGGCCGGCGGAGGGATGCTGTTGCTCAAATCTTCAAAAAAGCCTCAGGGGCTAAAGCCCGGAGTAAGTGCGATCTCGTTGCGGCATGACTGAAGTCATGCCCTGATACGAAGCCAAAGACCCGGGCCTCAAGGCCCAAATCAGCGGCGGGCTTAATTCCCCGGCCTGAAGGCCGGGGCTTTCTCCGCCGTCCTGCTGCGCAGGACCCACTGCGCGTACTGGGATGAAGCCCATTGCAACTGGCACGACATCCCCTGATACCAGGCCCCTCGCGCTTCGCGCGATGCCCACTTCTGCCAACACGGGGCTTGAATGGGGCACCCCGGGTTTTTCCTGCACACAAAAAGCGTGGCTCCTATGACGGCAGCCACGCTTCTCGCGATCGCGGGCCGTCCGGCCCTGGTTCTTAGAAACCGCTTTCGGCGGCCTCGGCTTCGTCGAGGGCAGCGACGATGGCGGGCGCCTTGCGGATGCCGCCGCCGAGAGCTGCTTCGAGATCGACAACCTCGACAGGTTCGGCTTCGGGCGCGGGCGCGGCTGCGGCGGCTTCGCCTTCAGCAGCGGGCTCGCCTTCGGCCACGGCCTGGATGTCGGCGGTGACGCCGGCGCCGTCGGCGGCAAATGCCTTGTCTGCCTGGGCGGCGGCGCCTTCGACGACCGAGTCGGCGATCTTCGAGGTGAAGAGCCGGATGGCGCGGAGGGCGTCATCGTTGCCGGGGATGACGTAGTCGACAACGGTGGGGTCGCAGTTGGTATCGACGACAGCGACGACCGGGATGCCGAGCTTGCGGGCTTCCTTGACGGCGATGGCTTCGTTCGACGAGTCGACGACGAAGATGGCGTCAGGGAGGCGGCGCATGGACTTGATGCCGGCGAGATTCGCCTGCAGGTGCTTGCGTTCGCGCTCGAGGCGGATGACTTCCTTCTTGGTAAGCAGGTCGTAGCGGCCGTCGCCAGCCATATCGTCGAGTTCCTGAAGGCGCTTCACCGACTTCTGCACGGTCACCCAGTTGGTCAGCAGGCCGCCCAGCCAGCGGTTATTGATGTAGAACATGCCGCAGCGGGTGGCTTCTTCAGCGATGGCGTCCTGCGCCTGGCGCTTGGTGCCGACAAACATGAGGACTTTGCCCTGGGAGGCGAGTTCGGTGACGAACTTCGAGGCCTCCTTGAACATCTTGAGGGTCTTCTGCAGATCGATGATGTAGATACCGTTGCGCTCGCCGAAGATATACTCCTTCATCCTCGGATCCCAGCGCTTGGTCTGATGCCCGAAGTGGACTCCCGCTTCGAGCAGCTCCTTCATGGTGATAGTGGCCAAACGACCTCCTCTTTAGACTGCATTCCGGCAAAGTTTCCCGGGCCGGAATTGATGCCCCTCGGTGGGGGCAGATTGACTTCCTTCAGGGCTCAGAGCACACGGCTCAGAGCTCAGAAACCTAGCGCTTCGAGAACTGGAACCGTTTCCTGGCGCCTTTCTGGCCGTACTTCTTGCGTTCCTTGACGCGAGCGTCGCGGGTGAGCAGGCCCTCGGCTTTGAGGGTTTTGCGCAGCTCCGCGTTGAACTGGAGCAGGGCGCGGGCGATGCCCATTTTGACCGCGTCGGCCTGGGCGGCGACGCCGCCGCCGCTGACGGTGGTGACCACGTCAAAAGTGGCCGCGGTGTCACTGATGACCAGCGACTTTTTGGCGGAGACGCGCTGCTGCTCGGTCACGAAGTAGGTGTCGAAGGCTTTGCCGTTGACTTTGAACTCGCCGCTGCCGGGGCGAAGGAAGACGCGGGCGATTGCCGACTTGCGCCGTCCCGTGCCGTAGTACTGAACCAGATCTGCCATTTGCGTCCTTTAATCCTTAAGCGGAAATTTCCAGCGGCTGGGGTTTCTGGGCCGCGTGCGGGTGCTTGTCGTCGCGATAGACGTTGAGCTTGGTGGCCATTTTGCGGCCGAGCTTGGTTTTGGGGAGCATGCCCTTGATGGCTTCTTCGATGACTTTCTCGGGACGGCGCTGGATGAGGCGGATGAACGACTCTTCGCGCAGGCCGCCGGGGAAGCCGGTGTAGCGGCGATACTGCTTGCTCTGGCTCTTGAGGCCGGTGAGGCGAACTTTGGCGGCATTGATGACGATGACGTGGTCGCCCATGTCGAGGAACGGGGTGTACTTCGGGTTCCTCTTGCCGCTCAGCACGCTGGCGGCCTCGGTGGCGAGGCGTCCCAGGGTCTTGCCGCTGGCGTCGACGACGAACCATTTGCGGTCGATGGTGAGCGCGCTCGGAATATAGGTGGACATCGGTGTTCTTCTCTCCCGGGCCTTATGGCGCCTGAACCTTGATTGAAAATCGCCCACGCGATTTCGATCCGCGGCTTTGAAACTCTTCCGCGGTTTCCCGAAAGCTGTTCGCGTGAGTTGGCGCAGAACTGTCGAATCCGAGCCGGCGTGCAACCCCGATTGTCCGGATTCGTCCGTCCCGGGTCTGGCCGCAACGCACAGACGCAAGGACGCACACTGCGCAAGGACTTCAGGATACGGGAATCCAGAGGTAGAGTCAATGCGCAGAATGGGGTCAACGGGGCAGGAACGGAGGGTCCTGGCGCTGGCTTGGGAAGTACCCCGCTCATGAAATCCATGCGGCTGGCGTTTGTTTCTCCGGGAAGGTAAGAATGGAGCGACTCCATCCTCTAATCCCCGGACGGCCCTGCGCATGACACTTCTCGCCGACCTTCATCATGCCCTGCGACGGTTGAAGCTCGCGCCTGTGTTTACAGCCACCGTGGTGCTGACGCTGGCGCTCGGCATTGGCGCATGCACGGCGATCTTTTCACTGATTGACGCGGTGATGCTGAAGTCTTTGCCGGTGACGGATCCTTCGCGTCTCACCCAGATTGGCATCGGCAAGGCCTGCTGCCTGATGAACGGCATGGAGGGCGACTGGGACCTCTATTCGTTCAAGCTTTACAAGCGACTGGCGGCGGACATGACGCCGGAGTTCGATCAGGTGGCGGCTTTCCAGGCGGAACCGGGCGTGCTGAGCGTGCGCTACGGCAACGACCGCGCGCAGGCGCGTGCCCTGATGGGCGAGTACGTGAGCGGCAACTACTTTCAGACGCTCGGCGTGAAAGCTGTGGCTGGACACATGTTCACGCCTGAAGACGACCGGCGCGGCGCTCCGGCGGTGGCAGTGATGAGCTATCGCACCTGGCAGCAGACCTATGGCAGCGATCCGAAGATCATTGGCGCGACTTTCGATATTGAAACTTTTCCCTTCACGATCGTCGGGGTAGCGCCGCCTGGGTTTTTCGGCGATACGCTTACCGGGCATCCCATGGATTTGTGGGTGCCGCTCTCGGTGGACTACCTGACGGATGCGGAGGCTCCTTACTGCGACATCCCGTCGATGGCATGGCTGCGCATGATTGGCCGGTTGAAGCCGGGTGCGACAACAGCAGGCGTGGCCGAGCGCCTGACGGCCGATCTGCGGCACTGGCTCACCACCGAAGACGCGCTGGCGCCGCAGTATCAGTCGCAACTGAAGGACCAGCTTTCGCGGCAGATCATTCGCCTTGGCCCGGGCGGGCAAGGGATCGGCGAGATGCGCGACGCCTATGGCAGCAGCCTGCGTATTCTGCTGGGGATCTGCCTGGCGGTGTTGCTGGTGGCCTGCGCGAACGTGGCCAATCTATTGCTGGCGCGGGGCATGGCGCGACGGCCGCAGATGGCATTGCAACGCGCGCTGGGAGCGTCGACGGGGCGGATTCTGCGCCAGTCGTTTACGGAAAGTCTGCTGCTAGCGGTGATGGGCGGCGCTTTGGGTGTGGCGGTCGCCTGGGCCGGAGCGGATCTGATGGTGCGCCTGGCGTTTCGTCACGCCGCCGTCCTTCCGGTCCATGTTTCCCCATCGCTGCCGGTGCTGGGTTTCTGTCTGGGGTTGTCGATGATCACGGGAGTGCTGGCCGGGACGGCGCCGGCATGGCTCGCTTCCCACAGCGACCCGATGATTGCGATGCGCGGAGCCAGCCGCACCATGGGCTCCGGCGCAGGCCTGCCGCAGAAGACGATGGTCGTGATGCAGGCGGCGATTTCCCTGGTGCTGGTGGCCGTCGCAGGCATGCTCACGCACAGCATTGATAACCTCCGCAATCAGGATTTCGGCTTTCACGCCGAGAATCGCGAGATTGTGACGATTGAGCCGCCTCTGGCGAAGTACACGGTGGCCGATCTCGACAGGCTTTATCGGGAATTGAAGATCCGGCTGGAGGCTCTGCCCGGAGTTCGCAGTGCGAGCGTGGCTCTCGACAGCCCAATGAGCGGTCACTGGTATGACTACGTGGTGAAGCCAGGCGAAGGTGTGCCTCCCGGCGACAGCGCGCACCGCGTGGATTACGATCGCGTCGGGCCGGGCTACTTCGCGACGATCGGTCAGCCGCTTGTGGAGGGCCGCGGCATCCTGCTCTCCGACCGGGAAGACACGCAGCATGTTGCGGTGGTGAATCAGGCCTTCGCGCGCAGGTTTTTCCCGAAAGAAGATCCCATCGGGCGCCATTTCGGCTTCGATCTGCCGGCCTACGGCGACAGTTTTGCCATTGTGGGTGTGGTTCGCGACGCGAAATACGCCAGTCCCGCGCTGCCGCCCGAGCCGATGGTGTTCGGTGCGCTTTCGCAGAGCATTCATTACACCGATCCCGCGCTGAAGGAAAACGAAAAGTGGGCGCACTTCATCGATGGTGCGCAGTTGTGGATCAACGGGAACATGAGCCGGCTGGAGCCACAGATTCGGAATGTTTTCGCTGAGGTCGATCCCAACTTCGCCATCATCGATATGCATCCGCTGCAGCAACAGATCGACGTTCATTACGAACAGCAGCAGACGGTAGCCGAGTTGAGCACCCTGTTTGGCGGCCTCGCCATTCTGCTGGCGGCCATTGGTCTCTATGGCGTGATGGCTTACGCGGTGGCACGGCGCACGGTCGAGATCGGCGTGCGTATGGCCGTAGGTGCGACCCGGGTTAACGTGATCCTGCTGATGCTGCGCTCGGCCTTCGTGCAGGTGACCCTGGGGCTGGCCTTGGGAGTGATCCTCGCTTTAGTGGCCGGCCGTCTGTTGCACTCCAGCTTGTATGAAGTGGGAGAAGTGGATGTTGCGGCGCTGGGGATTGCGACGGCCATTCTGCTTGTGAGTGCTTTGATTGCGAGCTTGATTCCGGCACAGCGCGCCGCGAGTGTGAATCCGGTCACGGCTTTGCGGGCGGATTAACGGAAACCGGGCGGGAGGGTCAACGGGCTCGAGTGAGAGCCATGCCGGGCAACGGCGGGGATGCAGGCCTGGGCAAGGCTGATTTAGGGATCGCCGGCAAACCACCCAGAACGATGTCAATGAGCACATTGCCCTGAAATCGACACCTGTAAGGAAACTAGTCAACAAAAGCCGCGTTATCGTTGCAATCCAGGTCCGTCTTAAGCTACGTGGCGGTCATGGACTCGTTTGAGATCCGAAAGTCTTGCTCTTGTAGCGCCCACTAAGTTGCAAGCGTTTCTTTCCCGCATTATTCTGTCCATGGACATCTCGGGCAGAACCGAGAATGAGCCATGTGACAGAAACCCACTCGTTCAGAGAGTGATAACGTGAAAGGAAATCCCCATGAACGCTTCATGGTTTGTCGACGGCGCGTATTTAGGCAAGCTTTGGATGGGCTTAAAGCTTCCGAACCAGAAATTGGACTACCTGCTCCTCCGCCGATACATCGAGCAAAACTTTCTGGATACAGCGACCAACGAAACAATCGGCGACGCTTATTACTTCAGTGCCGACCCAGAACCTCCAACTGCCAAGCAGAACGCATTCCATAACGCACTTGCGTTTCCTCCCCCAAATGGCCCCGGCCTTCGAGTAAAGCTGTACTGGCTTCAGAAGCGCCAACTTTTCTGGCCAAAATCGATGGGAGGGGACCCTGTACTTCATCCCACCTCAAAAGTGCAGTACGAGCTTCCCCAGCAAAAGGGCGTTGACGTCGGGCTCGTCTTTCACATGATGCGGTCTTTCTCAAAACAGGGATGGCGCAAGCTGTTCCTAGCGGCTGGCGATGGTGACTTCTACGAACCAGTTCAACATCTCGTCGAGAACGAGAATGTCGCGCTTTACCTGATCGGTAGCTTGGACTCTATTAGCGAGGAATTGCGCCCCTACGCTACGCAAATTATCGATCTCGCATCGATTGCGAAAACGATCGCGAGGTAGAATCTCCACGCCTAATTCCCTTACCCCGCTCACGACTGTGACTGCCCTGAACGGGGTGAGGGCTCCTATCGACACTCCACAACCGCCAGCTTGCTTTTTTTTCGTGTGATCCGACTCTGTTGCTCCCACATAGGCGCCCGCGACGGTGTGTCCACGTATGACGGTCATCCCATTGAGTCGTCAATCTGGCTCCGATCCGACATGGGCTTCGGACTGGTCTTATAAACGCCGTTCTTGTCAGCGACGACGTTCGATAGACGCAGAATCGCCGAGTCACTCATTGATCGGCAATCGGGGCGTGTTGCCGGGGGATTCCAACTCAACTCGACGGTGGCGCCGGGGGACTCGCGAAACGCCTCTTGCGGGCCGAAAGAAGCGGCCGCAGATCCTTCCGCTTCGCGATGCGAAGCTTCAGGATGACAGGCGGGGGGTGATCCATGTTCGACGTAATGCGACGCCCTCAATCGATCCCGGGAGGCTGTCGGGGCCCTTTCAGGCCGGGGAGTCTCCCCTTACGGTGACGATTCGTGCAACCCTGGGGGCTGGGAGCGGATCCAAAGGGCGGCGGCGAGTTGTGCGATGGGCGCGGGCGCGTCAAACTAATTGGAGAGCCGGCATACTCGGCCCTACGGGGAGAGGCTTCAAAGAGCGTGCGTCGACAAGTCATTCAAGTTGAGCCGGAGCCGTTTGGGCCGCCCGCGGCCGGATCGCTGGCGCTGCACGTGGGCCTTGTGGGTCTGCTGGCGCTGCTGATGTGGGTGAACGGGCGTTTTCATGGGATGGAATGGGGGAACAACGCGCCGCAGGGGGCGATCCAGGCGAACCTGGTGAGTTCGGCGCCGTCGATTCCGCTGCCGCAGGTGACGCCGCCGACGCCGAACGTGCTGGCGACGCAGTTGCCGAGCCCTTCGCCGGCGCCGCCGACCAAGGCGACGATTCCGATCCAGCAGCCGGATGCGATTCCGCTGGCGGAGCGGAAGCCGAAACTGCACCACGCGGAGAAGCCGCACGAGGCATCGCCGCAGCACGCGCAGCCGACGAATCAGCAGGACCGGGCCAGGTACGGGGAGGCGCCAGCGGCCAATCTGGCGCATGCGATGAACCAGGGGGCGCGGAGCAACAGTCCGGTGGCGGTGACGGGCGGGGATTTCGCGTCGCGGTTTCCGTGGTACGTGGATCTGATCACGCGGAAGGTGAGCGAGAACTGGTACACGCAGGAGATCGACTCGGCGACGCCGTATGGGAGCCAGGTGAGCGTGACGTTCACGATCGGGCGGGACGGTACCGTCAGTAACATCCATCTTTCGCAGCCCAGCACATCGCCGACGCTGAACGGGTCAGCGACCCACGCGGTGCAAAGGGTGCAGAGCTTCGGCCCGTTACCAAGTCAGTACACAGGCAGCAGCGTCTCGGTGGAGTACACTTTTACCTACGATCAGCCGTCACGATAGAAACTGAATCGAAGCAGGACGGCGTTCGGCTCAGACGTGCCCCATTACGGTTCTTCCAATCTGGCTCTTCCCTCCTCCGCGATCGATGCGGCACCCGGAGGGCGAAGGTGGCAGGTCGTTCCGGCCCCAGCTGAATCGCGCAAAGTCGCGGTCATTCCCCCCATGGAAACGGATCCAGCATGAATTCGAGTTCGCCACGGAAGCCTGTCTTTTTCTTTCTTCTTCTTCTTTCAGTTTTTTCTATTGCATTGGCGCCGAGCGCGCAGGCCCAGGACTGGGTGCGCACGGGAACCAATCTGGGCGTCGCAAAGATTCGGATCGCGGCGGCGGATTTCAAGGGGACAACCGCGGATGCGCAGACGGCGGGGCTGAAGTCGGCGTTCGATCAGACGCTGTACAACGATCTTCGCTATGCGGGGATTTTTGACGTTGTGTCGAAGAGCATGATCCCCAACACAATGCCGGGGACGCCACCGGAGATCCAGCTGGCCCAGTGGTCGGCGGAGCCGTCGAATGCGGCGATGGTGGCGTTTGGGAATCTGGGAGTGAGCGGCGGGCGGGTGAGCGTGCAGGGCTTTCTCTTCGACACGCACAGCACGACGAATCCGCAGGTGCTGGGAAAACAGTACAGCGATGTCGCGACGGTAGAAGCCACGCGAGAGATTGCGCACCGGTTTGCGGATGAGATTATCCAGACGCTGGGCGGAATTCCGGGGATTGCGGAGACGAAGATTTATTTTGTGTCGAGCCGCACGGGCAACAAAGAGATCTGGGCGATGGATTACGACGGGATGAACCAGCGGCAGCTGACGCATCTGAGAACGATCTCGCTTTCGCCGCGTGTTTCGCCGGACAATTCGCGGGTGGCGTTCAGCTCGCTGGGAAAGCGCGGGTGGTCGATTCGGATGTACTCGCTGGATCTGAACCGGCTGGTGGCGTTTCCGGAGTGGGGCGACACGACCCTCTCGCCGGGGTGGTCGAGCGACGGGAACCGGCTGGCATTCTCGTCGGCGCGGAACGGCAATCCCGATATCTATGTGAGCGACGCCTCGGGTCAGGGAGCGCGGCGGCTGACGGCGTTTCGTGGGCCGAATGTGTCGCCGGTGTGGAATCCAAAGACGAATGCGCAGATTGCGTGGGTGAGCGGGCGGACCCATCTGCCGCAGATCTACATTATGGATTCCGACGGAGGGAACGTGACGCGGATGACCGACGGCGGGTATGCGACATCGCCGTCGTGGTCGCCGAACGGACAGTTCCTGACGTTTGCGTGGAACCGCAGCTACGGACCGGGCGCGCCGGGCGGCGAAGACATTTACATCATGGACATTGCCAGCAAGCGCTGGACGCAGCTGACCCACGACTCGGGCGCCAACGATTTTCCGTCGTGGTCGCCGGACAGCCGGCACATTGTGTTCCAGCGCCAGCAAGGCGGGCACACCGAGATCTGGATGATGCTGGCCGATGGGACTGACCAGCAACAGCTCACTTATGGGAACGGCAGCAATACCCAGCCGGACTGGAGCTGGAAGTGACAAGTTGAGGTGGTTGCGGGGCGGATTTCCGTTCCGCTTTGCTTTGGTACGACTAACCAAGCTCCTGAAGGAGGAAGAGGAACGTGCACTATTCGACTCGTAAGACCCTGGTTGTGGCCGCAAGTCTCGCGGCGATTCTGACGATAGCGGGATGCCATAAGAAGCACCCGGCTCCTCCGCCTCCACCGGCACCGCCCCCGGCCGCTCCGGCGCCGACGGCGACCATCACAGCCAACCCGGACACGATCAATGCCGGCGACCAGTCGGTGCTGACCTGGAACACGACCAACGCGTCCAACGTGTCGATCGTGGGACTGGGAACGGTCGCGTCGTCGGGCACGCAGTCGGTACGTCCGACGCAGACCACCAGCTACCACCTGGTGGCGCAGGGCGACGGCGGATCGGCCGATGCGACGGCCACGGTGACGGTGAATGCGCCTGCGCAGACGCCCGCGCCGGTCGAGACGAATATCGACGAGAACACGTTCGAACAGAACGTGAAGCCGATCTTCTTCGACTACGACAGCTATGACGTGCGTCCGGACGCGCAGTCGACGATCCAGGCGGACGCGTCGTTCCTGAGCCAGCATCCGAACCTGAAGGTGGTGATCGGCGGCTACTGCGACGATCGCGGCTCGACGGAGTACAACCTGGCTCTGGGCGAAAACCGCGCCAACGCGGCCAAGCAGGCGCTGGTGACCGCGGGGGTGAGCCCGGATCGGCTGCGGACGGTGAGCTACGGCAAAGAAAAGCAGTTCTGCACGGAGCAGAACGAAGCTTGCTGGCAGCAGAACCGGCGCGCGCAGTTCACGCTGGACCAGTAAGACAGGCAACAGGCAATCGTAAGGGGCCTCGGGTCGTGGCGATGCGCTGCGATCCGGGACCCTTTCTGTTTGCACTCGGGGGTTACCAGAGGGTTTGCCCCGGCGCTTAACTGCGACTCGCGACCCTGCTCGTGCCCTGTAATAATGAGGGGAGCGCATCCTGCGCTCCAGCGGGGATAGTATCCATGCGTACGATTGTGGCTTCACTCACGGTGGCGGGCGGCCTGCTCTTATTCGCGGCTGCGCCGCAGGCACATGCGGTTTCCAAAGAGATCATCCAGCTGCAGACCCAGGTGCAGCAGCTGCAGGATTCGCTGCAGCACCTGCAGCAGACGCAGGACCAGCAACTGAGCGTGCTGAATCACGTGGTGCAGCAGATGGCGGACAGCGTGTCGAGGATGAACACGACAGTGACGACGCTGCAGCAGCAGGTACAGACGCAGAACGATGCGGGCGGGGGCAAGCTCGATCAGCTCTCCACGCAGATGCAGGGGATCAACGATTCGGTGGACGCGCTGCGGTCGCGGATCGACAAGATGACGGCGCAACTGCAGGCGGTCCAGTCACAGCTGCAGAACGTGAACACGCCGCCGGCGGGGACGGGACAGCCGGGGATGACCGCGCAGCCTGGGCAGCAGCCGGGAGCGGCCGGCGCTCCGGAGCAGACGCAACAGGCGGCGCCGCCACCGCAGCCGCAGGCGCCACCGGTGAACGATCTGTACCAGGGAGCGCTGCGCGACTACAACGCGGCGCGCTACGATCTGGCGGCGGGAGAATTCGCCGATGTTCTGAAGTACTATCCGCAGGACGATCTGGCGGGGAATGCGCAGTTTTATCTGGGCGAGGTCGCGTACCGGCAGGGCAAGTACTCGGATGCGATCAAGGCGTATGCGCAGGTGCTGGAGCAGTTCCCCGGAAACGTGAAGGCTCCGGCGGCGGAGCTGCGCAAGGGCGAGGCGGAACTGGCGATCGACCAGCGGGAGAACGGGATTCGGGATCTGCGCGCGCTGATCGGGCGATATCCGCAGACACCGGAAGCGGCGCAGGCACGCAGCCGTCTGAACGGGATGGGTGTGCGCATCGTGGAAAAGCCGAGTGCCTACCGGCAGTAGCAGCGGGACGGGATTCGGTTGTCGGCGGAGCTATTGACGGATCGGAACCGGGTCCGTAGCGGCGAAGTCATATTCTTAAAGACGGGCCGCGATTTTCAAATCACAACAACGCAGAGAATTTTTTCTTGACATACGCGCCGAGCGGAGTTAGTCCGCGACAAAACGCGATGAAAGCGAATGTTTACGCGCCGTTGACAAAGCACGGCGTGAATCGCACAATCGGATTTCAGCTTGAGATCACGATCAGCGTCAGTACGGTACGGTACGGCTCATCTGCTCCTTCCTGGTGTCGGTTCGTGGATGCAGTTCCGAGAGAGGGCAATCGGTCGCAAGCAGCTCCACCGCCGCGGGAAGGCTCGTTGCATTGAAAGCGCTCCTTGAAACCGACTTCAGCAATCTGACACTCTGCGCCCGCGGCAAGGTCCGCGACATTTACGCAGTGGGCGAGTATCTGCTGATGGTAGCGACGGACCGGATCTCGGCGTTCGATCATGTGCTGGCGACGGGGATTCCGGGCAAGGGGAAGATTCTGACGCAGCTGTCGCTGTTCTGGTTCGATCTGCTGCAGTCGATCGTGCCGAACCACGTGGTTTCTTCGAACGTAAAGGACTTCCCCGAAGAAGTGTGGAAGTACCGCAAGGAGTTGAAGGACCGCTCCATGGTGGTGACGCGGGCACAGATGTATCCGGTGGAGTGCGTGGTACGCGGGTATCTGTCGGGTTCGGGATGGAAGGATTATGTGGCCACGGGGATGGTGTGCGGGATCAAAATCGAGCCGGGACTGCGGGAAGGCGACCGGCTGAGCCGTCCGATTTTCACGCCGGCGACGAAGAGCTTTCGCGGCACACACGACGAGAATGTTTCGTTCGACCAGATGGCGACGCTGATTGGCGGTGAAGCAGCAGAGCGGTTGCGGGAGACGAGCCTGGCGCTGTACAACCGGGCGGCGGAGCATGCGGAAAAACGCGGGCTGCTGCTGGCGGATACGAAGTTTGAATTTGGACAGACGACGCAGGGAATGGTGCTGGCGGACGAGGTGCTGACGCCGGACTCGTCGCGGTTCTGGCTGCGCGAGCAGTACTCGCCGGGGCGGTCGCAGTTTTCTTTCGACAAGCAGTACGTGCGGGACTATCTGGAAAGCATTCACTGGAATAAACTGGCGCCTGCGCCAGCGCTGCCGGAGAATGTGGTGAACCGTACGCAGCAAAAATACCTGGAGGCGTATCGGTTGCTGACAGGGCGGCCGCTGGCCGTGTAGTGGAGTGGGAATGACGATCGTCGACTGGCTGATTTTGATCGTGCTGATCTTTTCAGTCCTGTCGGCGGCCAAAGCGGGATTGATTGTTGAGGTATTTTCGCTGGCAGGGCTGATTCTGGGGCTTCTGCTGGCCAGCTGGGATTACCAGAGGCTGACGCCGTGGATCGGATCATGGGTACACTCCCGCAGCCTGGTTGAGTGTTTGTCGTTTGTGGCGATTGTGCTGGGTGTGATGATTGTTGCCGCCATTGCCGGCCGAATTGTGCGGTGGTCGGTCAAGTCGATCGGGCTGGGATGGGCCGATCGCCTGGCGGGAGCAGCGTTTGGGTTTGTAAAGGGATGTGCACTGGTCACGATCGCGGTGATGGCGATTGCCGCGTTCTGGCCGCAGGCAACATGGTTCCGGCAGTCGCGTTTTGCTCCTGAATTTCTAGCCATGGCGCGACGGGCGGCAGTGGTAACTCCATCGGACCTTGGAGAGCGGATCCGGAGTGGAGTGGTCGTGCTGCGGAAGGCGGAGCCGGACTGGCTGAAACCGGCCGCGTAGTGAGAACGTTGTCCCGGCAAAGACCGGGGTCGGGAAAGAGGTTCCTGTGAAACGCGAGCTGGACAACCTTGTGACCCAGATGCACGCGGGCGGCATTACCTACGACGAAGCGGTGCGGGAGTTCAAGCGCCGGTTCATTCTTGAAGTGCTCTCCGGGCACCGCGGCAACCAGTGCAAAGCGGCGAAGGAGCTGGGTGTCCATCGCAACACGCTGAGCCGGATTCTGGCCGAACTGGATATCGATCCCGCGCAGGTGCGCAGCGGATTGCGGCGGCCTCCCCGCAGCGAGCGCGGCGCCTTTGAAATCAAGCAGGTTATTCGCTAAGAAAGCCTACCCGAGAGCTTCAATCGTTCACTCGCAATGAGTAGAAATGACCTGTGCCCTCCGGCGCAGGGGTCCGCGGCGGCTGGCTCCGGCATCGCTGCCGGTTGCCCTGCGCATCCCACTGTATGAGGAGGGTTACCATGGCAGACATTGCATATCGAACGCCGGATTCGCCGGTGGCACGGAGACAAACCGAATGGGGGCCCATTTGGGCCGGGGTGTTTGCCGTCGCGGCCATTTGGAGCGTCTTCGGATTGTTGGGCGCATCGATCTTCCGGGTGAGCGCGGGAGGGTCGGTTTCGCCGTGGGGTATGGGCATCTGGGCAATCGTCCTGACCATGATCGCCGAGTTCGTGGGCGGCCGGGTGACGGGACATCTGATGGGCGCGCAGACGCGCGGGGACGCGGCCGCCTGCGGCATGACGATGTTTGGGCTATCAGCGGTGGCAGCCGCGGTTCTGATCATTCTCGCGGGGACAGCCAGCGGAACGGCGAACGCGGCAGTGAGCGGCCCGTACCTGGCCGGAGTCATCGACGGAGTGGGCTGGTTTGGCTTTGTAGCCCTGTTCCTCGGCTGGCTGTGCGCCATTGGGGGAGCCACTTCGGCAAGTAAGCCAGCCATACGCGAAACAGCGCAGCCCGTACGGGACATTCGGTCCGCAGCCTGATCGAAGGCTGACCAACAGAGCCCCTTTTCCGCTTTGGTCCGCGCGGAGGCCAGAGAATCAGGCGGAAAAGGGACAGGCCCCCCGGTGGGGGCGATTCCCGGTACCCTGTAAGCATGAGCGCCAGGAGCGAGGGGCGCGTCTTCCTCTCGGAAGGCTTCCGCTGGGATGAGCAGGATGCCTATCTGATCGATATCGATGGGACGCTGCTCCGACATAAAGACCGGGTTCACTTCGACGCATTCTTCGAGAGCGTGCGCGGCGTGATGGGGTGTGAGCTGCTGCTGGATGGGGTGATCCTCGGCGGCAATACCGACCCCGGCATTCTGCGGGATGCATTTCGCATGGCCGGGGTGAACGACGAGGTCTGGCGGCCGCAGCGCGAAGCGGTGCTGAAAGCGATGTGCGCGAAGGTCGTGGAGCGCCGGCAGCAACTGCAGCCGATGATCATGCCTGGAGTGGAAGCGACGCTGGCGCATCTGCAAAAAAAAGGGGCGCTGCTGGGCGTGGCCACCGGAAATCTGGAAGAGATCGGGTGGCTCAAGATCGAGAATGCAGGGCTGCGGTCGTGGTTCAGCTTTGGAGGATTTTCGGACCGCTTCGAAAAGCGCGCAGACACGATCGCCCACGCTGCCGAACAGGCGCGAACGATTCTGCGCAGGGAGCGGAAGGGCGCCGGGGACGATCGGCCCTTCAGCGTTTGCGTGGTGGGCGACACGCCTTTCGATATCGAGGCGGCACGGCTCAACGGATTGCCGACGATCGCCGTAGCGACCGGTCACCCCAGCTTCGACACATTGATGGAACATCAGCCAGCGGCGTGCGCGACCACGCTGGCGGCGCTGCTGGAGGCGACCTCGGGAGCGGCCGCCGAACTTTCCCAGGAAGCCGCAGGGAATGTTTCGTAGCGGATGCCGGTTGTGCGTTGCGACGCTGGCGCTGACGGCGCTGGCGGCGGGCCAGAAGACTGCCCGGGTTCCCGATGCGCCGGCAAGCGGTTCCGCTGCGAGCGGGGCGGCGACCCAAAAGCACACACCTTCCAAACGCGATCGCGACCGGGCGGAGCAGGTTTTTTTGCAGGGCGCGAAGGATGAGGAGCGCGACGATCTGAGTGCAGCCATCGATGTCTTTGCGAAGGCGGCGGCTCTGGATCCGGGCAATCCGAAATACGGCATGTCCGAAGACATTGCCCGGCAGCATCGTGTATCGGAGCTGGTGCAGCAGGCGGACAAGGCCAGGATCCTCGGGCATTTTCAGGAGGCGCGAGCAAAGATTGCGGAGGCGTATCGCGTCGATCCCGCGGATCCGGTGGTGGCGCAGCACGTGCGGGAGCTGGCTCAGGCTACGGTGGCCGGCGAGCCGGCGACGCGCTCCGAGAGCGACACGGAAGCCGCCCCTCCGATTCAGCTTCGGCCGAAGCCGGTGCGCCTGAGCTTCCATCTTCGCAACAGCGAGCGGAACATCATTTCGCAGGTCTTGCCGGCCTATGGGATTCAGCCGACGCTGGACGATTCGGTGGGGGCGCGGCAGATCCGCTTCGATGTGGACGACGCGGATTACTCCGCCGCAGAGCGGGCGCTGGCGCTGGCAACCAACACTTTCGTGGTGCCGCTGGATCCGGAGCGCGCCCTGGTGGCGCGGGACACGCGAACCAATCGCGACAAGTATGAGCGAGAAGCGGTGGAGACCGTGTACCTGCCGGGGATGAGCCAGGACGAACTGGCGCAGATGATCAACGTGGCCAGGAACGTCTTCCTGATGAAGACGGCCACGTCGGACGCGGACCAGGCAGCCATCACCATCCACGGCCCCGCGGAAAACCTGGCCCCTCTGAACGCGACGCTGAAGGATCTGATGGAGGACCGGGGCGAAGTGCAGCTGGATGTGCGGATGTACGAGATCGACCGGACCAAGGCGGTAAATCTGGGTCTGATCCTGCCGAACACGACGACGCTGTTCAACGTGTATTCGGAGGCGCGCAATCTGCTGAACAGCAATGCGAGTACGGTGCAGGAGATTATTTCGAGCGGTCTGGCGGCGCCGGGGGACTGGGAGGCGATTCTGGCGATTCTGATTGCCTCCGGACAGATCAGCAGCAGCATTCTGACCCAGCCCTTCGGGGTTTTTGGCGGCGGTCTGAGCATGACCGGCGTGATCTACGGCGGCGGATCGATGAACCTGCAGCTGAATTCGTCGGATGTGCGGGCGCTCGATCAAATCCAATTGCGAGCGCTCAACGGCGAAGAGGCGACGATCAAGACCGGGGAGCGGTATCCGATCGAGACGTCGAGTTACTCCAGCCTGGGGACGTCGTCGTTGTCGATTCCGGGGATCTCGACGTCGGGGCTGTCGAGTACGCTGCAGAACCTGGGGGTGAACCTGTCGCAGCTGCAGTCGGGGGCGGAACAGGCGATTCCGCAGGTGCAGTACCAGGACATTGGACTGACGCTGAATGTGACACCGCGGATGGAGGCAAAGAGCGTGTCGCTGAAGCTGAAGCTGGAGCTTTCGGCGCTGGCGGGATCGACGCTGAACGGCCTGCCGCTGCTGGACAATCGGCAATATCAGGCGATCACGAGCGTCGGGGTGGGCGAGACGACAGTGCTGGTGAGCGCGTTATCGCGGCAGGAGTCGAATGCGATTACCGGGATTCCGGGGCTCAACGATCTTCCGGGATTTCAGGATTTGACCAACTCGAACAACAGTATCGATGTGGCGGAACTGGCGATCGTGATCACTCCGCATATTGTGCGGCCGGTGCGGCGCGAAGGCGGCGGGGGCATGTATCTGGTACCGGTGAAGCAGTAACGGGCATCACGCGGGCTGATTGGGTACCGCGTCAGAAACTGCTGCAGGCACACGTAATCGGCAAGCCGGCGAGAGCGAAGGAGCTCCGTGCCTTCTTTGCGAGGGCGCGGAGCTTTTTTGCGCTGGGACGGTCGGGACGCGGGGGTTATGGCGAGGAATCAGAGGCCCTGAGGGTGCGTGAAGAAGTAGATGGCAAGGGCAAAGCCGAGCACGATGATGAAAGGCCTGAGGATGCGATCGGAGATGCGCCGGGCGTTGCGCGCGCCGGTGTAGCCGCCAATGGCGCAGGCGATCATCATGAGCCAGCAGTAGCGCCACTCGACGGCGCCACCGATCATGAAGGTGATGACGGCGACGAGGTTGGCGGTGGTGGTGATGACCACCTTGAGGGCATTGATTTCGACAATGCGCTCGACACCGCAGAGGGCCAGAGCGGTCATGGTGAGCAGCCCGGCGCCGGCTCCGAAATAGCCGATGTAGTAGCAGATGGCGAGGAGCGCGACCAGCAGCGGGATGAGAGCGACGTGGGTGTGCTGCTCGGGGTGGGCGGCGTGGGTTTCGACGCGGCGGCGGACACGCCGGGAGATGGGTCCGCTGACGGCGAAGCTGGTGGCGCCGAGCAGGAAGAGGTAAGGGACGAGACGGAGAAAGGAGCCCTGGCTGCCCCTGAGCAGGGTGAGTGCACCGGCAAGGCCGCCAATGGCGGCGACCAGGACCAGGGGCACGACGAGACGGTGGTTCTTGCGGAGATCCTCGCGGTAGCCGGCGATGGAGGTGAACTGGCCGGGCCAAAGGGCGACGGTGCCGGTAGCGTTGGCCTCGATGGGGAGCAGTCCGGCTTTGAGCAGCGAAGGGAAGACGATGAAGCCTCCGCCTCCGGCAACGGAGTTGACGAGTCCACCGAGGAGGGCGGCACCGGCTAAGAACAGGTCGTGGAAGACGGCGGAGTGCACTCTCAACAGGGTACAGGGGACAGGTTGCAGGTTGCAGGTTGCAGGTTACGGGTTGCAAGCTGAGGTTCGGCGCTTCCTTGTGTGGCGTTCCCGGCTCAGTCCATCCGAATCTCGGGCGTGGCGGCGACCAGTTCGCGGGTGTAGTCCTCGCGGGGCGACGAACAGACCTGGTCGCGGCTGCCGAATTCGACGAGCCGGCCGGCGCGGAGGACGGCGACATTCGTGGAGAGATAGCGGACCAGCGGCATGGAGTGGGAGATGAAGAGGTAGGTGAGCTGAAATTCGCGCTGGAGGTCGCGGAGGAGGTTGACGATCTGGGCGCCGACGCTGACGTCGAGGGCAGAAACGGGCTCATCGAGGACGAGCATCTCCGGGCGCAGGGCCAGGGCACGGGCGATGTTGATGCGCTGGCGCTGGCCTCCGGAGAATTCGTGGGGGTAGCGGGACATCGCCGAGTCGTCGAGGCCGACCTGGCGGAGAAGCTCCTGGCAGCGGCGGCGGCGTTCGGCTTTGCCGAGACGTTCGTGGATCGCCAGCGGCTCGGTGACGATCGGCTCGACGCGCATGCGGGGATTGAGCGCGGCGTAGGGGTCCTGAAAGACGGGCTGGATGCGGCGGCGCAGGGGGCGGAGACGACTTTGGGGAACGCCGGTGACCGGATGGCCGTCGAAGGTGACCGTGCCGGCGGTGGGTTCGAGCAGGCCGAGGACGATGCGGGCGATGGTGCTCTTGCCGGAGCCCGATTCGCCCACGAGGCCAAGCGTTTCGCCGCGATCGATGGAAAAGGAGACGCGATCGACGACCGGCGGCGCGTCGTGGGCGCCGTAGACTTTGGTGAGATCGCGGGCGACGAGCAGGGGCATAAAACTAATTCACCACAGAGAACACGGAGAGCGCAGAGATTTCTGCGTGGATTCTGCAATCTACGTGCGGTCTGTGGTGCTGATTCTATTCCGTCGGCGCTGTCCGATTAAAATAGATAAGGACAATCCTGAGTGCAGCATCTCCTGAACAAGCTGAACCCCCAGCAACGCGAAGCCGTTGAAGCCGCCGATGGACCGGTGTTGATCCTGGCGGGCGCCGGCTCGGGAAAAACGCGCGTTATTACGCATCGCATTGCCTATTTGATCGAGCAGCGCGGCGTCTCGCCGGATTCGATTCTGGCGGTGACCTTCACGAACAAAGCGGCAGCCGAGATGGGCGAGCGCGTGGAGAAGCTGCTGGGCCACGGGTCGCTGGCCAGGCCGCTGATCGCGACGTTCCACT
This sequence comes from Acidobacteriaceae bacterium, assembly GCA_049579805.1. Classification (GTDB taxonomy): domain Bacteria; phylum Acidobacteriota; class Terriglobia; order Terriglobales; family Acidobacteriaceae; genus Palsa-343. Next base: position 69,995 of record JBAUOP010000134.1, on the reverse strand, counting down.
CGTTCTGCGTGCGGCTGCTGCGGCGGGATATTGAGGTCCTGCGCGTGGGCAATGAGGGGCTGACGAAGTCGTTCGCCATTTACGACGAGACCGATCAGCAGGCGGTGGTGAAGGCGGTGATGCGGCGGATGGGCCTTGACGACAAGCAGCTGACGCCGCGGGTGGTGCTGTCGAAGATCTCGTGGGCGAAGAACCACATGATCGATCCGCAGGAGTATTACCTGCAGTCGTCGGATCCGATGAGCGAGAAGGTCGCGCACGTTTTCGAGGGCTATCGCAAGGAGCTGCGCAAGGCAAATGCGATGGACTTCGACGATCTGCTGCTGGAGGCGGTGCGGGTGCTGAAGGTTTCCGCGGAGACGCGGGAGCGCTACAACCGGCGCTACCGGTATCTGCTGATCGACGAGTACCAGGACACGAACCGGCCGCAGTACGAGCTGATGAAGCTGATGGGCGGGGAACATCAGAACGTGTGCGTGGTGGGCGACGAGGACCAGAGCATCTACTCGTGGCGGGGCGCGGACATCCGCAACATTCTGGAGTTCGAGAAGGATTTTCCAAATGTGAAGACGGTACGGCTGGAGCAGAATTACCGGTCGACGCAGATCATTCTGGAAGCGGCCTCGGCGGTGGTGGCGCGCAACACGGAGCGCAAGGGCAAGAAGCTGTGGACGTCGCGCGAGGGCGGGTCGCTGATCGGCTACTACGAGGCTCCGGACGGGGAGAACGAAGCGCTGTTCATCGCGGATTCGATTCAGAAGTTCCTGCGCAAGGCCGCAGAGGAGCAGGCGGAGCCGAAGTGCGCAGTGCTGTATCGCACGAATTCGCAGTCGCGGCTGGTGGAGGAGGCGATGCGGCGGTACGGGATCGCTTACACCATGGTGGGCGGCTTCTCGTTTTACGAGCGCGCGGAGATCAAGGACCTGCTGAGCTATCTGAAGCTGGTGCAGAACCCGCACGACTCAATTGCGCTGCAGCGGGTGGTGAATACGCCGGTGCGGGGCATCGGGAAGACGACGATGGAGACGCTGGAGCGGATCGCGCTGGAGACGGGCACGAGCACCTGGACGGGGATTACGCGAGCGATCGACCAGAGGCTGCTGACGTCGCGGGCGCTGGCGGCGCTGGACGGGTTCCAGAAGATTATTGAGGACGCGCGGGCCATGATGGCCGCGGGGTTTGTCGATAAGCTGGCGGCGGACGTGGCTCCGGAGACCGTGCCGGAGATGGCGGCGGCCGATACGGATGTGAGCTTTGATTTTGGCGAGCAGGGAATGCTGGCGCTGACGCATGATGATGGGATTGCCGAGGATGCGGAGTTCAATCCGGCGGCGTTCAGCGTTTTTGCGGAGGAGCCACCGGTTCCGCACGCAGCCGTGCAAGAGCAGGGTGCAGCGTACAGGGTGCAGGGTACAGACGAGGACGGGGCAGATCAGGAGCAGGTTCCAGGATTTCGCAAGCCGGGCGATGCGGCGACGCTGCCGGAACTGATCAAGTTTCTGATCGACCGGACCGGGTATATTCGCTCACTCGAGGAGGAAGGGACGCCGGAAGCCTTCTCGCGGATTGAAAACCTGAAGGAACTGGCCAACGCTGCCCAGGATGCGCAGGAGCGCGGCGAGACGCTGGCCGAGTTTCTGGATCATGCGGCGCTGGTGAGCGATGTAGACCAGTACGATCCAGCGGCGCGGGTGACGCTGATGACGCTGCACGCCGCGAAGGGACTGGAGTTTCCGCTGGTGGTGCTGGCGGGGATGGAAGAAGGGCTGTTCCCGCATTCGCGGTCGCTGAACGATCCGCCGCAGATGGAGGAGGAGCGACGGCTCTGCTACGTGGGGCTGACGCGGGCCATGGATGCACTGGTTCTGACGAGGGCGCGCTACCGGCGACGCTACGGGAACGATATGCCGGAGGCGACGCTTCCCTCGCGGTTTCTGGAGGAAATACCGCCGCATCTGCTGGAAGATCTAAGCGGCGGGCGGATGCGGCCGTCGACGTGGGGCGGGTATGGGGCGGAGTACACCGAGACGCCGTCGCGCTTCGGGCGCGGACGCGGCGAGGAATCCGGTTCGCGGCACTACAACTACGAAGATGAGGACCAAAGCGCGAGCACGCGAACGCAATTCCCGCGCGGAGGCCGGATTGTGAACCCGCCTGCCGGCAGGGGCGATTCGGTCGACAACATCGCGCGCTTCTTTGGCGGACGCGGCGTTCCGGCGAAAGGGGCCCGGCCCAGGCTCGATGTTCCGGAGCCGACCGGAGCGAAGGGTTTCAGGAGCGGGCAGCGCGTACGCCATCCGAAATACGGCGTGGGAATTGTCTTCCGGCGTGAGGGCGAGGGAGAAGACGCGAAGATTACCGTCCAGTTCGCCGGGGGCAGCGTCAAAAAGCTGGTCGAAAAATTCGCCAACCTGGAAAAGGCATGAGGAAACGTTAGAGGCCCCCGGCTGAACGCGTCGCGCCGGCATCTGCCATAAAGCTCTTCGCGTGCGCCAGCTCCGGCCGCGCGGAATACGCTCCCTCGCCGGTCGACGCCAGCAGCGCAGCATAGTACTCTGCTGCGGCGGCTTTATCCCCTGCTTCCTCCGCCGCCATACCCGCGTGGTAGAGCCCGTTGAAGCGTTTCGGACTCAGCCGCAGCGCCACCCGGTATTCCGCCAGCGCCTGCTGGGGCTGGTGCAGGTCCAGCAGCATGTCTCCCAGCATCTCTCGGGCGGGAATATCCACTTCGCCCTGGCCCACACGGTCCTGCTGGTCGGCGGCTGCCCGCATCTGGCGCAGCGCGTCGTCATTCCTCTCCGCCGCATAGCTGGCCCACGCCGCTACTTCATTCCTCTGAATCTGCATATCCGTTGAGTCGGCCTCGTACGCATCCGGCCCGCGCCGGATCTCCTCCAGCAGCGCCTCGAAATGCCCCCGGTCCGCCTGCGCTGCCTCCGCCCGGCGGAGGTGCCCATCCGCAATGGCCCGAGCCCACCAGGTCATCGCCGCATTTTCCGGCAGCGCTCCCGACACCGGCTCCAGCGCAGCGGCGGCCTTCCAGTTCCGCGTCTCCAGCGCGTAGAACACGGGAAACTTGGTGCGGTAGTATGCGCCCATGTCGGCCATGTAACTCCCTCCCATGTCGTGCATCGCCACAATCCTGTCCAGCGCAGCCGCGCTCTGCCCCAGCACTGCCTTGGCGTCGGCATCCTGCCCGCTCTGCAGATACGCATACATCAGAAAATCGTAGGAGTGCGGCTCGTCCATGATGCCGCTCTCGTGGTGCGCTTCCGCCGTCTCCGAAGCCTGAATCGATCCGAGTTGGGCGGTGATGTCCTCCGGCCACATGCCCAGCCGCGCGAAGATATGCCCCGCCATGTGCACCGCGTGCGGACCCGACGCCGCCACTGTACCGTAAACCTCTGCCGCCGGCAGGGCCTCCTTCGCCATCGCCGGATTGTCGCAGGAGTGAATGGTGTAGTGGATCACCCCCGGATGATCCGGATACTTCACAAACAGGGGCGCCAGCACCGCCATGGCCTTCTGCTCCTGCGTCAGGCTGGTGTCGTTCGGAGCCTTCGACGCAAGCAGCGAAAGCGCGTAGAACGCCCCGGCATCGACATCGCCCGGATACTTCCGATACAAGCGCCCCATGGCCGCCGAATAAGCCGTCACCCGGGCCATGTAATCCGGATAACCTGGCTTGTAGAACGTTGCCAGAGCCTGGAGGTAATCGCGCTCCCGCTCCGTCTTCGCGCCGATCGCCTGCCCCTTCTGCACCTCCGCCCAGCCGAGCTTCATCGACGCCTCATCGGGCCGGTCCCAAATCTCGTGGAACACGCTCATGGCGATGCCCCAGTGCGCCATCGCGCATCCCGGATCGGCCTGCGCGATCCGCTCGAACTGCGGCTGCGCCTCCGCGTACCAAAAGTCGTGCAGCAGCGCCACGCCCCGGTTAAAGGAAGCCTGCTGCGCGGGCGCACAGGACACGGCGAACGAAACCGTCCCCAGGCGCTCTCCTGGCAATGGTTGTGCGGACGATGACGGAGCGGCCGCCACGGCGGCCGCAAAGATGGCCAGGCTAGCGCCCGACCCTTTTAAAAACACCAGGGCTTTCATGCCGCCGGATTATACCCGGCTTTCCGCACGACAGGCTTTCCATTCGCCCCGCCTGAGCCGTCCTGGCAGGTTCCTGAATTTTCGTTTGCGGCATTTCCGCTTTAATCTATAAGCTGCAGCAGATCATTCGCAGAAAGAGCCCGGACCTTCATGGCAAATACAAAATCGATCGAAGACACGGAAGAACGGAAAAAGGTAAAACGCGCGGCCCGCAAGAAAGCCGCCCCCAAAGCGAAGCGGACAACGCCGCGCGGTTCGAAGAAGAAGAAGGTACGGAAGCTGGTGCGCGGCCAGAGCAAGCGCTAGTTCCCTCTTCCCACGGGTGCGGGCGCGGCGAATTTTCTTTCGCCGCGCCCCGCGAACCAGCTACACTCTCTCCCATCCATCCTGTCGCCAGGAGTTTTCGTTGCCGCAGAGAGCCGCGCCGTCATCCCGATCCGAAGGGACTCCGCTCCGGACGCAGCTTTTCGCGCGCAAGTCGATCGACAAGCTGATCAGCGACTCGGAACGTCCTGAACAGAGTTTGAAGAAGACACTGGGCCCGTGGTCGCTGACCGCGCTGGGCATTGGGGCGGTGATCGGCTCGGGGATTTTCACGGTGATCGGCACGGCGATGGCCGGCCAAAAGTTCGACAAGCCGGAGATCGCCAACACCCCTCTTCTGCATTTCCTGATTGCGCACACGGCCATGGCGGGCCGGCCTGGGGCGGGGCCGGCGCTTGCCGTTTCGCTGGTGCTGGTGGCCATCGTGTGCGTCTTCACGGGGCTCTGCTATGCCGAGCTGGCCTCGATGATCCCGATTGCGGGCTCGGCCTACACCTATACCTACGCGACCATGGGCGAGCTGATCGCGTGGATTATCGGCTGGGATCTGATCCTCGAGTACGCCTTCTCGAATATGTCGGTGAGCGTGGGGTTCGCGGCGCACAGCGAGGCGCTTCTCGAGTGGTTCGGCATTCATCCCGCTTTGCGATGGATCTCGCCCGCGTATTTGCCCACGGGCTTGCAGGACTTCTCGGGCAAGACGCTTTATGTCCCCGGCTGGCACTTCGGATTCAACATCCCCGCCTTCCTGGTGGTCATGGTCCTGACCGTGGTGCTGGTGCGGGGCATTCGGGAGTCGGCGCGGACCAACAACATCCTGGTGCTGGTGAAGCTGGTCGCAATTCTGGCGTTCATCTTCGCCGCCTCGGAGTTCATCAAGCCGCGCTACTGGCATCCCTTCATGCCGAACGGGTGGACGGGGCTGCTCTCCGGCGGCTCGATCATCTTCTTCACCTACATCGGATTCGATTCGGTCTCCACGGCGGCCGAAGAATGCACGAACCCGCAACGGGATTTGCCCTTCGGCATCCTGGCGACACTGGTGGCCTGCACGTTGCTGTACGGCGGGGTGGCGCTGGTGCTGAGCGGGATCGTGCCCTGGCAGTCCCTCATGGGCGATGCGGCGCCGGTGGTGAATGCCATGCGGCGGCTCTCCCTCACGCCGGGCGGTCACCCGCTGCACTGGATGGAGCTGATCGTGCTGATCGGGGCGATGCTGGGCATGATCTCGTCCATTCTGGTTTTTCAGCTCGGCCAGGCGCGGGTCTGGTTCGCCATGTCGCGCGACCGCCTGCTGCCCGATGCGTTCAGCAAGGTCCATCCGCGGTTCCGCACGCCGGCGGTGGCCACCTGGGTGGCGGGGTTCGTGGTGGGGATCCCCGCGGGATTGCTGGACATCGGCACTGTTTCGAATTTGTCAAACATTGGAACACTGTTCGCTTTCGTGCTGGTTTCCATCGCGGTCATCCTGCTGCGCGTGCGCGAGCCGGAGCGGCCGCGCGGCTTCCGGGTGCCGCTGGGTCCGCTGTTTCCGGTGCTCAGCATTGTCTTCTGCACTCTGCTGATGATGGGGCTGGAAATCCTGACGTGGATGGCCTTCTTCGTCTGGCTGGCCATCGGGCTGGTGATCTACTTCAGCTACAGCCGTTTTCGCAGCGAGTTCGCGCGCCCCCGGTTGGGATAACTCCAGCCTTCGTCCGGCTCTCATAATGAGGACATGGGACAGCATCTGGTCTCCCGGGCCGATCTGGAATCGCTGCTGGGCTCGGCAGCCTCTCAGACGGCCGATCCGCGGGCGGGGATCTTCGGACCCGCATCGATGAGCTGGAAGATCAATCGAGAGGCGGCGCTGTTTCTGGGAGCCGGCCGCGCGGCGCTGCTGCAACTGGCGCATCCCTGGGTGGCGACGGCCCTGGAGCAGCATTCGTCGCTGCTCGGCAATCCGATCGCGCGGTTTCACAACACATTCCGGATCGTCTTCACCATGGTTTTCGGCAGCCTGGGGCAGGGGCTGGCGGCGGCGCGACATCTGCATACGCTGCACACCGGAATTCGCGGGGAGATGCCTGGGAAAGTGGCGGGATGGCCCCAGGGAACGCATTATGAGGCCAACGAGGTGGCCGCGCTGCGCTGGGTTTTCGCCACGCTGGTGGAGAGCGCGGTGCTCGCCTACGGGTCGGTATGCCCGTTTTCCACAGAAGAGCGGGCCCGCTACTACCACGAAAGTAAGACGATGGCGGCGCTCTTCGGCCTTCCCGCCGCGGCGCTGCCTGAGGATTGGTCCGGCTTCAGCCAATATGTGGCGGAAATGTGCGCGTCGGACGAGCTGGGGGTGGGGATTGCGGCCCGGGAAATGGCGCACACGATTCTGAACGGCGCGGGGTCATGGGTGCGAATTCCGCGATGGTATCGCGCGCTGACGGCGGAGTGGCTGGGGGCGCGATTCCGCAAGGAATTCGAGTTGCCCTGGGCGCAGGAGGACCAGCGTGCAGCGGCCCGCGCCCTGCGGCGGCTGCCGCGGGTGTGGCGTGCGCTGCCACCAGCGGTGCGGTTTGTAGGACCCTGGCATGAGGCACAGGCGCGCCTCCGGGGCCGGATGCCGGGCGTAGTCACGTGCGTAAGTAACCGTTTCTGGACCGGAAAAAGATTACTCCCGTTTTGAAAAGTTTCTCTCAGGAGCGGCGGCAGTAACTCATTGCTGTGACTCAAGATAAGTGCCGCGCTGAAGTTTACCTGTGCGACACTCCTGGCATGTCATCTAACTCCCCTGTGGTTCGGATTGCAAAGACCGGTTTTCAGGACAAGACCGTCCTGAAGGGGTGGGCTGGAAGGCAGGTCGGGTCGGCGCAATTCGTGCCGATTCCAACTTCAGGGGCCGTAGCGCACAGGCTTGCCGCGACGGTTCCTGGCACGAATCCGCAGGCCACAGACTGCTGTTTCCCCGAGCCGGGCAGGACGAAACATGAAGCCGCGCTCGCACTGGGAAATAAGCAGGAGAACAACGATGAAAATCCCCCGTTTCGCTGTTGCGCTTCTGCCTACTCTCGCCTTCACGCTGGTCCAACCGAGCTTCGCGCAAACCGAAGCACTGCTTAGAGCGCCCGTACCCTCGGCTAACGAATCCACTTCGTCGCTGCCGAACGATCCGGCGTTCTCGTCCAATTCGGCGCTGCCGGCGTTCGCGCCTGGTGGATATTACCCGGTCCAGCGCGCTCCGCAGCCGATCGAGATCAAACCGAAACTCAGGATGCTGGACTGGAGCCTGATCGGAGCGGCCAGCATGCTGCGCGTTCTTGACTACACCAGCACCGAGAAGGCGCTGGCCGATCCGCAGCACTTCCAGGAGGCCATGCTGCCGACGGCCCTGGTGGAGAATAAGCCGGCCTTTGCAGCATTTGAGGCCGCGACGGTGGGCGTGAACTATACGGCTTACCGGCTGCTGGTGCGGCACCACATGCGCTCTCTGGCGCGGATTGCACAATATGCCTACGTGGGGGGCATGGCCTTCACGGTGACACGCAATTATCAGGCGCTGGGCAGCGTTCCGGCTCAGCCGTAATTCGTGGCGGACAGGAGTCTCCGTCAGCCCGACCGGGCGCGCGTTCGGCCGCTCCGTCTGCTGTTTCTTCAGATTCCAAAGCAAGAGCGCGGGCGCCTCTGTGGCAGCGCCCGGTTCTTTAGGGCAGTTCCTGCAGGAGGGCGCGCCGGCGCGCGGGCAGGAAGGGATGAATGAGGAGCTGGTAGGCTCCGCCGCCGACCACTCCCCCGATCAACGGACCTGCAATGGGCACCCACCAGTAGTTCCCCGGAGAGGGAAAGGCCGAAGCGCCCCAGCCGGTCGCCAGGCAGAAGACGCGCGGGCCGAAATCGCGCGCCGGATTGATGGCCCAGGCCTCCAGGTAGCCCATGGACGCGCCGATGAGCGCAACCAGCAGCCCGATCATGAGCGCGCCGAAGTTCGCCCCGGGCGCCATTTCGTTGTACTGCTCGGTGATGGCGAAGATGCCGAAGATGAGAAATGCGGTGAGGATGATCTCGTCGCCGAAGGCGTGCGCGACCGTAATGCCCAGCCCCGGATGCGTGAAGAAGACGCCGGCGGCGCCGCCCTGGGCGCGCGTGAGATGATGCGCCAGATTGAAGGCCTGGATGACGGGGCCAAAGAGAAACTGGACGAGGGCGGCGCCGGCGAAGGCTCCAACCACCTGCGCCGCGCAGTAGGGCAGCACCTTTTTCCAGCTGAATTTGCGATAGAGCGCGAGCGCCAGGGTGACCGCGGGATTGGCATGGCAGCCGCTGACGGAGCCGGTTGTATAGATGGCGATGGCAACGGCGAGGCCCCACGCGATGCACACACCCCAGTAGGCGTGCTGGTAAGGGCTCGGATCGTAGAGGGAGTACATCGCCGCAACCGAATCGCCGAAGGCAATGATGATCACCAGAGCCACGGCTTCCGAAATGAGTTCACCCGCCAGTTCTCTCTTCATGGTTTCCTCTTGTGTTGTCGTGACCCCAGGGGCAGACGAGTGGTTGCAGTTCGCAGGTTTTCTGAGGGTACTCCGAACGGTGTTGCCGTTCTATCGCGTTCCGGCATCTGCGGCATTGGACGGTTCTGAGGCGGGGCTCATCAGTGCGCGGACGCATCGCACCGCTTCCTCCAGCTCGGCAACAGGAACACATTCGCGGCTGCTGTGTGCCGTGCGCATATCGCCAGCGCCGATGACGACGATTTCCTCGGCGACAGGCGCAAAGATGCTGGCCTCGGAGCCGAAAGGAATCGAGACGGCGGGTCGTCCGGTGAGCGACTCCAGGCGCCGGACCAGCGCTGCGTTCTCCGGCGTTTCGAAACCTGGCTGCTGCCGAAGCGGTCGGATCTCGGCACGGAACCCAGGATCGATTCTCCGCAGCTGAGCGATCATCTGTGCGACTTCTGAGAGGATGCGGTCGGGCGCCTGCCCGGGAATGGGTCGCCATTCCAGCTGAAATCGGCAAAGGCCCGGAACGATATTTTTCGCAGTACCGCCCTCGATGGTGCCAACGTTGATCGTTGTCCAGGCCGGATCGAAAAACTCGTTCCGCTCCTGGGCAAGAGCCGCGCTGAGGTCCTCGATGGCGCGAAGGAGGCGCGCAGCGTGGAAGATGGCCGAAACGCCCTGGCCGGGATGCGCGCTGTGCGCCTCTTTGCCGAAGACCGTGACCTCGGCGAGGCAATAGCCTTTGCCGGCGCGCGCCGGATGCAGAGATGTCGGCTCACCGATGACCATGCGGCGCGGCCGCAGTACGTCCTGGTCCAGCAGGCGCGCTGCGCCAATGCAGCCGATCTCTTCTTCGGCTGAAAGGACGATCCGGAGGCCAGGGAGAAATGCGTCGCTCTGCGCGGCGGCCGACAACAGGCAGGCCAGAAATCCCTTCACATCGCAGGAGCCGCATCCGTGCAGCATCCCAACATCAAAAATCGGCTTCAGAGCGTCGTCCCAGTCGGAGGCGAACGGCACCGTATCGGTGTGGCACATAAAGACGAGATCCACGGCGCGGGCGGCGACGTCCTGTCCTGGTGGCGCGGCGATCAGGTTGATTTTCTCGAGGCCGGCATCGTCGCGGTAGGGCAACTCACGAGTCGACCAGCCTATGCTGCGCAAAGAGCCAGCGGCATACTCCACCAACGGGCGGTTCGATACGGCCGAGGGCGACGGAATCCGGATCAGGTCCGACAAAAGTTCAACGACGCTCTTCATCGCTTTCCCTCCCCCGTGTCGCGCCATACCTTTGCGTGGACCCCGGCATAGCGCGAGAGGATCTCCTCCTGGAGCGCGTGCTGTCCGTCGCGCACAATCAGGCGCCCGTTCACGGCAACGTCGCGAATGGCCGTGCGGTTCATACCGAAAACGATCATGGGCAGCAGATCCTCCGCGGAATGGCCGGCGATCGACACGTCCCGGAGATCGATGGTAAAGAAATCGGCAAACGTGCCTGGCTCGAAGCGGCCTGCCGGCACCGCCAGACAGTGTGCGCCATTGCGGGTGGCGCAGTCGAAGAGGCGTGACGCGATTCCCTGCTCGCCGATCTGATCGAGCATCACACGCTGCTGACGAACCAGGCGCAGGTGGTAGTCCAGCTCGCGCGCATCCTCCAGAGGATCGATCTGCGCCTGGCTGTCCGACCCAAAGGCGATGCGAACTCCGCTACGCAGCACCGCGTCCGCCGCCAGAATGCCATCGCCCAGGTTGCGTTCCGTTGTCGGACACGAGCCGAGGGTCGCACCGGCCTCGGCCAGCATGGCGATTTCGTCGGCGGTGATGTGGATCGCGTGGATGGCGGTCCAGTCCGGTCCCAGCAAGCCGGCGTTCGCCAGCAGGGCGACGGGCGTGGCGCCGTACTCGCGCAGGCAGGCCTCGTTCTCCGCCACCTGCTCGGCCATGTGCATGTGCAGCGGAAGGCGATGATCGCGGGCCCATGCGGCGATCTCGTGCAAGTCGTCGAGGGGCACGGCGCGGATGCTGTGCGGGGCGACACCGATGCGGACGGCGGCATCTGCTGGCGTCTCGCGCACGAGGGCGTCAGTATTGGCCAGGAAAGCATCCCGGGTTTCGAAGAAACGGGTCTGCCCTGGATCGCGGGGCAGCTCGAATCCCGAGCGCAGATAGGCGCAGCGCAGCAGCACGATGCGAATGCCCACCGATTGCGCGGCGGCCATCACCTGCTTTGCCAGCAGATTGGGATCTTCGTACGGGCGGCCGTCGGGTGCGGTGTGCAGGTAGTGGAATTCGCCGACGGTTGTCGTCCCGGCAAGGAGCATTTCGAGGAAAGCCATGCGCGCGACGTCGTACACCTGCTGCGGATCGAGCCGCGCTGCTGCGTGATACATGGTTCCGCGCCACGACCAGAAGTCGCGGCCGCTCACGGCGCGCGATTCGGCTTTCCCGCGAATCAGCCGCTGGAAGGAGTGAGAATGGACGTTGACGAACCCGGGCAGCAGGGCTTTGCCGGGCAGATCGATGAGGTTGTCCGACGCTGTGTCGGACGCCGCATTGGACGTTAGGACCGCCTCAACGCGGCCATCGTTCCCAACGCGAACGGCGTGCCCGGGAAGGAAGGCGCCGTCGACGTACAGCAGTTCCGGGCGAAGCAGCAGGCTCATCATCGCGTCGTACCCTTGATTCGCAACGATGATCTCATGCGGCCACCCTCGCGCCGGCGATCCAAACCTCGCGCACCGGACTGGCTCCGAGCGTGTAGACGAGGCTTCGCCAGTCGGAACCCTCGAGGACAAGAAAGTCCGCCGGCATGCCGGGCTCGAGGCGGCCCGCGTCGGACAAGCCCAGGGCGCACGCGGCATTGATCGTCCCTGCCACGAGGGCTTCCTGAGCCGTGAGGCCATTCAGTCGGACGGCCAGGGCCAGAGCTGCGGCGATGGAAAACAGCGGGCTGGAGCCGGGGTTCAAATCGGTCCCCACCGCAACGGCTGCACCCGCGTCGATGAGAGCACGGCCCGGGGCAGGCGGCAGACCCAGATGCAGGGAGACTCCGGGCAGAATTGTGGCAACGGTTGCGCCGCGGCCCACCTCTGCAATCTGCTCCGGGCTGCAGGCCTCCAGATGATCGACGCTCAGCGCCTTCGCGCGCAGCCCGAGTTCCAGACCGCCGACGCGATTAAATTGTTCCGTATGTAACCTGGTCCCGAGTCCGTGCCGCCGGGCAGCTTCCAGAATGCGCTCGGCCTCGGCTGCGCTCCAGGCCTCTTTCTCGACGAAAACATCGACTGCCTGCGCCAGCTTCTGCCCGGCCACTTCGGGAATCAATGTCTGACAAATGTCAGACACGTACGCCGCCCTGTCCGACGCACTCCTGGGCGGCACATGGATCAGGAGCGTGGGAATGATGCGGGGGGGCGCTGCGTCTGCCAGGCGCTGGATGACCCGCAGCATGCGCATCTCCGCTTCCAGGCTAAATCCGTAGCCGGACTTGACCTCGATGACGGTGGCGCCGGATCGCAGCAGCGCGTCCAGCCTCGGCTTCGCGAGGACAACGAGTTCCTCTTCCGTGGCAGCGGCGGTGGCGCGAATCGTGCTCCAGATGCCGCCGCCGCGCGCCAGGATGGTTTCGTAGGGAACGCCGGAGATGCGGGCTTCGAAATCGGCCAGCCGATTGCCGGCCCAGACCGCGTGCGTGTGTGGATCGACGAGTCCGGGAACGACGGCACGATGTCCGACATCGATCGTCCGGGCCGCCGTTCCGCTCCACTCGGCTTCGGGTCCGATCCAAAGGATGCGGCTTTGTGCGACAGCGATCGCGGCCTGCTCCAGCAGAAACACGTGGCGCATCTCGCCGCCGCGTTTCGGGCCCGGACCCTGCGGCGTGGCCAATTGCGAGATACCGCGGACGAGAAGGTCGGCGTTCATCCGCGACTCGGCAAGCCCTGACTCGGCAAATTCGGACTCGGCAAGTCCGGACTCGACAAATTCAGGCTCGGCAGGTCCAGACCGCGTTCGCGTGCGGTGTCGATCGCCAGTTCGTAGCCGGCATCGGCGTGTCGGACAACGCCCAGCGCCGGATCGTTGCGCAGGCAGAGACGGAGCCGCTGATCCGCCTCGTCGCTGCCGTCGGCCACCGCCACCAGGCCTGCGTGCTGGCTGTAGCCCATGCCCACACCGCCTCCGTGGTGAAAGCTGACCCACGAAGCACCGCTGGCGATGCCGGTGGCGAAGTTCAGCAGGGGCCAGTCCGACACGGCGTCCGATCCATCGCGCATGGCCTCGGTTTCGCGATAAGGGCTGGCGACGGAGCCGGCATCCAGGTGATCGCGGCCGATGACAATGGGCGCCTTCAGACGGCCGTCGCGAACCATCTGGTTAAAGAGCAGCCCCGCCCGGTCTCGCTGTCCATAGCCCAGCCAGCAGATGCGCGCCGGGAGTCCCTGGAAGGCGATCTGATCGGCCGCATACGTCAGCCAGCTCGTCAGACGCTGGTCGTCGGGAAAGAGCTCGAGCAGCGCCTTGTCGGTTGCCGCGATGTCCGCCGGATCGCCGGACAAGGCCGCCCAGCGGAACGGGCCGCGCCCTTCGCAGAAGGAATCGCGGATGAAAGCCGGGACGAAGCCGGGGTAGTCGAAGGCGTTCTTCACGCCGGCGATTTGCGCCTGGGCACGCAGGTTGTTGCCGTAGTCGAAAGCCACGGCACCGCGCTTCTGCATGGTCAGGATCGCCTCGACGTGCGCGGCCATTGACTTGCGCACCCGCTCCAGATAAGCATCCGGCTGCCTGGCGCGCTGAGTGTTCAAGTCCTCATCCGCCTGAGCGATGGGCCAATAGCCGTATAGGGGATCGTGCGCGCTGGTCTGGTCGGTCACCAGCTCCGGCGTGAAGCCCATGGCGACCATCTGCGGCAGGACTTCGGCGGCGTTGCCGAGCAGCCCGATCGACATCGCGGTGCGGGACGCCCTGGCTTCCTTCGCTATCGCGAGCGCCTCGTTGAGCGAGGCGGTGGCTTTGTCGAGGTAGCGAGTTTCCAGACGGCGCTGGATGCGGCTCGCGTCCACCTCCACGCAGAGAGCGACGCCGCCAGCCAGCTTGACAGCGAGCGGCTGTGCCCCGCCCATGCCGCCCAGACCGGCGGTCACAGTGATCGTTCCTGCAAGGGTGTTGTTGAAGTGGAGCTGGGCCGCGCTCTGGAAGGTTTCATAGGTGCCCTGGAGGATGCCCTGCGTGCCGATATAAATCCAGGAGCCGGCCGTCATCTGGCCGAACATCATCAGGCCGGCGCGGTCGAGCTTGTCAAACTCCTCCCAGGTGGCCCAGTGCGGCACCAGGTTCGAATTTGCAATCAGCACGCGCGGCGCCATGGGCTGCGTCTCCAGCACCGCGACGGGCTTGCCGGACTGAATGAGCAGCGTCTGATTGTTTTCGAGGCGGTCGAGCGTTTCGACGATGCGGTGGAAGCACTCCCAGTTGCGCGCCGCCTTGCCGCGCCCACCATAAACGATCAGTTCGGCGGGCTTCTCGGCCACCTCCGGATCGAGGTTGTTCATCAGCATGCGCTTCGCGGCTTCCTGAATCCATCCGCGCGCGGTTCGGGTGTTGCCGCGCGCTGCGCGAATCACGGGTTCCTGGCTCATCGATTTCCCCTCGAACGCGAGACTACCGCAATCCCGCCGGCACGCCAACCTGGCTTCTATTCCGCCTCTGCATTGACCTTCCGGTCTTTTTGGTCGGGCGATTCCGGCTTAGCAAACGGCGGCTGCTGGTACTGGTAGAGCGCATTCATAAAGAACTTATAGGTTCCGTGCGACTGTGCGCGCCACTGCGGCTTGAATCCGTAGAGGAAGATCCTTCCTTCGCCATAGGGCACTTCCAGCGCGGCGATTTTGTCTTCGATGGCCTCCGGATGGAGCAGCAGACCGCTTTCCAGCGGGTTGCTGTCGTTCGGATAGCGGGCGAGGATGGCGCCGTGAAAGCCGGGCTTCACGGTGAAGGCCGGGCCGCGCTCGAACATCACCACCGGCTCGCTCGGCAATCCCCAAGTCGCGGGGCGGTCGCCACCCACTTCGACCCGCAGCAGGGCGCCGGAGCAGAAGAACTTGTCCGGCTTCAGGCCTTCGAGAGCATTCGAGACCGGTAGCGAGAGCAGCGGTACCAGCGTGGCCGCTGTCTGGTTGAAGGCAATCAGAGTCCCGCCCTTGCGCACAAAATCGCGCAGGTTATCCAACCCGTCTTCGCCGAGGCCGCCGGCGTACTGGCCGGGCACAATGCCATCGCGGAAGCCATCGAGGAGCTGCTCCTTGCGCATGTCCGGAAGGATGATGACGTCCACGCGATCGCGCAGCCCGCCCGCGCGCATATCGGCGTTGTACAGGCTGACAGGCTTGAATCCGTACTGCTCGAGAATCCAGCGCGTCCAGCCTTCGTCGATCGATGGGTCCCAGGGCCGGTACAGGCCGACACGGGCTTTGTGGATCGCGATGAGATGCTCCGGCGCCTTTTCGGTGGCGAGCATCGAGAGTCCGTATTTTTTTGACCAGTCGCCGATATTGGCGCGGCTCACACCGCCGACGACAATCGCACCCTTCTCCGTTCCTTCGGGCGCTTTCACAGCATCCTGAGCAAAAGCAACCGTTCCTCCCGCGGACAAAACATCGTTGATCAGGCGGAAGCTCGCGTTCGACTGGTGGCTCACCACAAAGGTCGTGCCGCTTCCCTGCACCTCCACAGCCGGTCCATCCAGGGTTTGTACCGCCTTCAAATGTGACAGTTCATCAGGCGTCAGAGGATCGGAGATGGCATCGACGCGCACGCCCATTTGCAGCGGCAACGTCCACCCGGTCACGTCGTAAGGCAGATCGACGGGCTTGTTGCTCTCCTGGAACAGAGCCTGCGGATAGCGCTGCACCTCGAAGAGCTCCTTGGCCATGGCGCTGTAGGGCTGATTCATCAGGATTACCCACGAGCCGGCGGGATAATCGCGATCGTTGGCGCGGAAGCCGGTTTCCGATTCGTGGATCTGGATCCCGTTCTCCTGCATGATGTGCGCCAGCAGCTCGCCCTCGGGCGCGTCGGCCTGCACGCTGGGGATTACATAGGCAAACGGCGGTCCCTGCTCGTAGCGTTTGATGTTGTCGCGCGCCGCCTGATAGCGGTTGTAGAGCAGCGTCTCGCGATAACGGGCCGCGGTGTCCAGGACGGACATCGAGGCGGCCACCATATAGTCCACCGCATCTTTCAGCCGCCACCAGCCGCCCTCCCAGGGGGTGGTGTACATGGTCAGGGCCCTCAGGTCCTGCATGTCTTTCGGGAACTCATCGACCGTGTAGAAGCGCGGTGTGGCGTAGCGATAGAGCGCCGTCTCGGTGAAGAAGGAAATCTCGTTGCGAAACGATCCGGCGTAATCGACAAAGCCGGGATACCAGTTGTCGAAGCGCGTTTCGCTGATCGCTCCCGGCATCTGGTGCGCGTCAAGCCAGGCCGTCATGTCGGTGCCGATCACGTTGAACCAGCTGCGCACATAGGGGCTGATGTTGGACGAGATGGGATCGCTGAATGGAGGGATCCAGATGCGCGCGGGAAACGGCGCGGTCTGGTGCTGGCAGTAGAAAATCTCCGGCGCCCACTCGATTTCCGTCTTCGCCACCACCTGCGACTCCTTCATGTTGAGCATGTAGCCGTCGCGGTTGTTGTCGTGGCCGACGTATTCCTGGAAGAGCCACGGCATGGGACTGACTTCGAAGCGCGTCCCCAGGTTCTTCCGATACCAGGAAACCACCATGTCCTGACCGTCGGGGTTGAGGGTCGGCCAGAGCATGAGGATGACGTTGTTGAGGATGGTGTCGATCTCGGGATCGTTCTGCGCGGAGATCAGCTTGTACGCCAGGGCGATCGAGTGCTGGGGCCCGGCCACTTCATTGGAGTGCAGGCCGCCGTCGATATGGACGATGACGGGTGTGGTGTGCGCCAGTTCCCTCGCCTGCGCGTCGTCAAGCCCATGGTCGGTGGCCAGCCGCACCACCGCGGCCTTGTCATCGTCAAGTTTCGCCAGATTCTGCGGTGACGAGATCAGCGCCACTTCAATGTCGCGGCCTTCGGAGGACTTGCCGACCGTGATCATCCGGATGCGATCGGAATGGGCGGCCAGCTCGTGGAAGTAGTGAATCTCCTCCTCATAGTTCGCCAGGTAATAATCGTCCCCGGGCGTATGACCGAGCACGGAGACCGGCGTGGGCACCTGCGCCCGCACCGCGAAAGGGACCAGGATTGTCGCGAAGAGGACCAGCAGGCAGGGCTTGCGCATCGGCGTACTTGTTCCTTCCTGAATTTGGCGTGGGAGGGCTGTGCACTCCCGCACACGCCGGCTTGCATTGCGATGGACCGAGTAGTGGTATCACACTCGGGGCGGGAAATTGAAGCGGGCGCCATTCCCCGCAGATTCCGCTCGGCTGCAAAAGAAAAGGCGCCGGAGATGGACCATCCCCGGCGCTCAGTCTTAGCTCATGGTTAGAAGTCGAACCGCAGGGCGAACTGCATGCGGCGCGGCGTGGTCAGCAGCGAGCTGGCGTAACCCAGGTTGCTGCTGGTGAGCTGGTCGCCAATCGAAATTGGATCGAAGCGCACCGTGTTCGTGACGTTATAGGTTTCCCAGTCGAACTTCAGCGAGCCGTACTCGCGGATCTTCCAGGTCTTGTTCACGCCGCCATCGATGTCGAAATAGCCATCGCCGCGGAAGAAGTTGCGCTCACCCGTCTCGCCCGGATAGGGCAGGCGAATCGGCGAACCGGTCAGCACACCGCTGTTGATGGCGGCTGTATTGTCGAAGTACAGCGGGTTGCCGGAAGAATCGAAATGGCGGTGGGTCTTCAGATTGCCGGTGACAATGCCGTAGCCCTCCTGCTGCCAGTCCGTCGTCCACCCCGGCTCAAAGAGCGAGAACGGCAGTCCACTGGTGGTGCGGCTCAGACCGGTGAGCTGCCATCCGCCGATCAGGGCATCGGCGACCTGGTTGATGCCACCGCCAAACTGGCGTCCCCGGCCGAAGGGCAGCTCGTAATAGCCGTCGACGGTGAGCAGATGGGTGGTATCGAAATCGGAGACGGCGCGATTCAGCTGCGGCTTCCAGGTGTTGATGATGCTGCTCAGCGCGGTGCTGGTACTGAACTCGATGCTGCGTTCCGCGTCCGATCCTTCGTCAATCGAGCGCGAATAGGTGTAGCTGAGGTCCAGAGACAGTCCATGGCTGGTGGGGTGGTGCACGCTCACCTGGAGGGCGTTGTAATAGCTCATGCCCATCGACGACAGAGCATAGAGCGAGGAGAACTGGCTCTGCCAGAAGTGAGGCACCCAGTTCGGCGGAGCCGGATAAAAGCCGAAGCCGGACGATGAGGGACCGTAGAAGTCGAGGTCCGCCAGAGCGGTGGTGGCGCCGAGGTTCGAGCGATACGGAGCCCATTCATTGTTGTAGATGGCCTGGGTCGCGCTCTCCCCCGCATAGTCATAGCCCGCCATCCACGGGAATACGTCTTCGAAATACTGGATTGCGGGCACATTCACCAAGCTGCCGGTACCGCTGGCATTGACACCGTAGTTGCCGCCGTTCTGATCCACCAGTTTCGAGAGCTGGCTGCCCGCGTGGTAGTAATCGCCGCCGCCCCCAGGATCGACGTAATCCACCGGCTCGGAGAGATCGAGGCTCTGGACCAGATGCCGTCCAAGCGTGCCGACGTAATCCGTCTCCAGGGTAAAGCCCTTGGGGAACTGATGCTGGACCGACAGGTTGAAGGCCTCGGTGTAGGGCGTCTTCATCTTGCTGTCGAGGCCCCAGGTAATCGCAAAACCGTCGACCGGATCGTAGGGGGGCGTATATGGATACGGTTGCGGCGAGGCGCCCGTCCCATTACTGAAGGGGATGTCGCGGCGGCCGGTAAAGCGCGGCGAGTCCTCAAAGCCGTAGTTGCCGGCGGCATTTGTGACGGAACCGCTGAGGCCGAACGATCCATTCTGATCGAAGATGTTCACCAGGGCCTCACCGAAGTGGTCGTAATAGATGCCCGCCCCCATCCGGATGGTGGTATTCGGGGTAGGAGCATAGGCAATCGCGAATCGCGGCGCGATGTTGTCCTTCGACATCGGATAAAAGCCCTGCTTGCCGTAGTACTTGCCGGCCGGAGCAAAGGTGAGCAGCGGCTCGTAGATCTGCCCCTGCAGCGCCGCGCTCTCGCGCTGTTTGTACCAGGTATCGGTGTCGATGGTCGGCGTGACCTCCTGGCCGGTGGTCTCGTAGGGCGTCTGCAGCAGCGTGTGGCGGATGCCGAAGGTAATGGTCAGGTTCGGCAATGGCTTCCAGGCATCCTGCAGGTAATACTCAAATTCATTGGCCTTGAAGCTACGCACCAGGGGCGTGCCGTCGGCCAGCAGGTTTCCAGAGGAGGCGCTGGTCAGCTGATAGTTGTACACATCAGTGACGGAGGGAATCGTCCCCACCAGATTGGCATAAGCGATTACATAAGAGTTCCCGAAGCCGCTGTCGACCGGAGGCAGGCCCAGAATGGCATTGGGATCGGGCGGATTGCCGCCCAGCCAGTATGGGTTGGAGCTGGCGCCATCGTAGGAAACCGCATCGGAGGTGCGGTTCTGTCCCACCAGCCGCCAGTTGCCCCCGAACTGGAAGTCATGTCTGCCATGGTTCCAGTTGAAGTTGTCCACCACATTTTGCACGGGCACGGACGCCAGCGTGGTGCGGGTTTCTGCTGTGGCCGTGTCCATGAAGCGGAAATCGACGTAGTCGCCCGAGCCGACACCGCGGTTGCTGTTGCCCTGGCGAATATAGCCGTAACGCAGATCGTTGACCAGATCTGGCGAGATCGACCACGTGTCGCCGGCGATGATGCCCTTGGTGTTGTCTTCAAAAACGTAGCTCGGCCCCTGGCCCGGAAACTGCTCCACGCCATCGGTCGTATCCTTCTGCAGACCGCCGCGCACAAAGAGCCGCTGCTTGTTGTTGGGGGTCCAGTCCAGTCGCGCGATGCTGGTGTTCTCGCTCAGCGGATTGGGCGAGGAGAAAGCAAATGAGCCGGTATTGTAACCGTCACCCTCGAGAATGCCATTCGCCGCCGGTTCCGAGGCGAAGTAGGACAGCGCATTCGGATCGGGACCGGGGCCGTTTGTGTATTGTGAGCTGTCGCACCCCCCATTCGAGATGCAGCCACCGTCCAGCGTGGTCACCTGCGAGGGAGACAGAGTCACGGGCACGACGTTGCCCGAGGAGTCGTCGCCGAGGTAGATCAGGTTGCCGGCCAGGTAGGAGGAGGTCGCGACGGTGCGGATGACCTCGGCATCCTCGGCCTGCCGGGTTCCCTCGTAATTGCCGAAGAAGAACAACTTGTCCTTCACAATGGGACCGCCGACATCCACGCCGAAGATATTGCGGATCAGCTTGGGCGCGACGTTGGCCTGGCCGCTGGCCAGCTCCGACTGCTTATTGAAGTAGTTGTTGGAAACCGTCATGGTGGGGCGGTTGTACTCATAGGCCGCGCCATGGAACTTATTCGTTCCGGATTTGGTGATCAGACTCACCTGGGCGCCAGCCGACCGCCCCTCATCCGCGTTGGTGTTCGACGTGGCCACGCGGAACTCTTCGACCGAGTCCTGGGTTTCGCGCATCACCCCGGTAAATGCATAGCCGTATATCTGATCGTTGTCGTCGACGCCGTCGAGGGTGATGTTGCCCTGGTCGGAGCGCACTCCGTTCACTGCGCCGCTGCGGCTGTCACCCATGGGGTTCAGCTCCGAGGCCGACCCGACTCCATTGGAGCCGGCGGGGATGTAGAGGACGCCGGGCTGCAGCGAGAGCAGGTCGGGCACGTTGCGGGTTTCGCTGGGCAGCGCCTGAATCAGGGTGTTGCCCATGGAATTGCCCAGCGAGGCGTCGGTGGTATTCAGCGTTTCGGCCTCGGCGCTGACGTTGACCACCTGGGAAGTAGCCTGGATCGTCATGGTGAAGTTGACGGTCGCAGGCTGGTTGACCAGCAGTTCGGCCGACTTGGTCTGATCGCCAAAGCCTGTTGCCGTCACTTTGATGGTGTAGCGGGCCGGTTGGAGGGCGGCGAACGTGTAGCCGCCTGCTGCATCCGAGCTGGCACTGAACGCCTGTCCATTAGCGGCGTCAGTCAGCGTGATTTTGGCGCCAGGAACCACGGCGCCGGTTGGATCCTTCACAGTCCCGCGCAGCGAGGTCGTCGCGACCTGAGCAACGGCGGAAAGGCTGAGCGCGAGGGAAAGGACGAACGCAGATACTGCGAAGATACGTGTGTTCACTGATCCTCCAAAAAAGTGGGCCCGCGCCGGTGTACGATCCCGGCTGATTTTTACGGCTTTTCGCTTCGTTCTGGGAAACGGGATGGGGGCCCGGTTAGTCCTCTATTGTGAACCAGGACCTGAAACGGTTCAACTATATCGACGGCCCGGTTGCGGAAATGGGGGTTGTATAACGAGACTTTTTTTGCGTCATCATTCTTTCGATGGGCTGGAAGGGAGCCGCTCCCGGTGAGCGGTCATGTTCAATCGCCCGCGCGGCGAGAGGACTGGTTATTGCGCTCGCCGTCCTGCTCCCGGTTTACTCCGCAACCGCCCCGGCGCTATAGTGGGCCTTCAGCCACTGAACAGAGCCGCCCCTGGCTGTAAGAGGGAGGGCGGCAGGGAGCAGCAGCCATGGCGGATCGCGAAACGCCCCATCCCACTTCCCCGGGCCATCCGGCCGACCCCACCCGCAATGGCATCACGCGCCGCGGATTTTTGAAAGGCGCGGGCCTCACAGCCGCGGGCACAGCCCTGCTCGAAGGGGTCCAGGGATTCACCAGCGAGGCAAAAGCCGCAGAAACTCCCGGCGTCACCGAACTTGGGCCGGGTCCGGCGCCGGTTCGCCTGCACGTCAACGGCAGCGAACATACCATCGAGATCGAGCCGCGCACGACGCTGTCCGAAGCGCTGCGCATCCATCTCGGCCTGACGGGTACGAAGATCGTGTGCGACCGGGGCGTGTGTTCCGGCTGCACGGTGTGGCTGGACAAGATGCCCGTGAACAGCTGCATGACCCTGGCCATCGATGCCATCGGCCACCGCATCACCACCATCGAAGGCATAGCCCCGGAGGGCGACCTGCATCCTCTCCAGGCGGCCTTCATAAAGCACGATGCCATGCAGTGCGGCTTCTGCACGCCGGGCATGGTGATGAGCTGCGCCGCGCTGCTGGAGCGCAATCCCCACCCCTCCGAAGCCGATGTCCGACACGCCGTCTCCGGCAATCTCTGCCGCTGCGGCACCTACCCCAAAATCTTCGCCGCTACCCTCGACGCGGCCGCGAATCGCCAGGCCTGAGGGAGGAATCCCATGAAGACACCCATCCAGGAAGACGCACTCACCCAGCAGGCCGCGGGCCCGGCAAAGAAATCCGTGCAGATGCCGATTGGCGTTCCCGGCTATACCCTGACCACCGAAACGCTCCAGGTACCGGCGACCGAGCCGCCGGTATGGCCGGTCAACAAGGACCTGAAGTACGTCGGACAATCGATCCCGCGCTACGACGGGGCGGCCAAGGTCTCCGGCCGCGCCCGCTACACGTCGGACGTGCAGCTGCCCGGGATGCTGTACGCGAAATTCGTGAACGCCACCGTGCCGCACGCCAAAGTTCTCTCCGTCGACACTTCGGCAGCGGAGAAAGTGCCGGGCGTGAAGGGCGTGCTCGTTATCCAGCACGTCCTGGGCAACGCAGTGCTGCGGAATCCGGCGCTGGAGCAGGTTAAATATCCGGTGGTCCGCTATGCCGGACAGCCCATCGCGGCCGTTGCCGCTACCAGCCCGGCCGTCGCGGAAGAAGCCGCCGCCCTGGTGAAGGTGAAATACGACACCATGCCCTTTGTCGTGAATGAAGTGAAGGCGCGCAGCCCAGATTCGCCGAAGGTCTTCCCCGGCGCGGCCGACGAAGAGGGCAGCGCAGGCGGAGGAGGCGGCCCCAGCGATGTGAAGCAGACCGGCAACATCCACGGTCCGTCGATCCACCGCCGCGGTGAAATCGAGCAGGGATTCAAGGACGCGGACGTTATCGTCGAAAGCCACTACACCACCCAGGTCCAGACGCACTCGGCTCTGGAAACGCATGGAGTGGTCGCCGACTGGAAGCCGGACATGCTCACCGTCTGGGCATCCACGCAGGGCACCGCGAGTGTCCGCGAGGAGCTCGCCGGCTATTTCAAGCTTCCCCTCTCGCAGATCCGGGTGATCACGGAGTATATGGGGGGCGGTTTTGGCGCCAAGTTCGGCGCAGGGAATCCCGGAGTGGTCGCGGCCGCTCTCTCCAGGAAGACCGGCGCACCGGTCCGCCTGATGCTCGACCGCGAGGAGGAGCATCTCTCGGTCGGCAATCGGCCCAGTTCCGACCAGGTGCTCCGGATCGGCGCGAAGAAGGACGGAACCATCACTGCGATTCATCTGGTGGCCTACGGCACCGCAGGATGCGGCACCGGCGCCGGCTGTTCGGGGCCGGCCGCGAATCTCTATCAGTCGGGCTCACTGCACACCGAAGAGAACGACGTCTTCATCAACGCCGGCCCTGCATCCGCCATGCGCGCCCCTGGACACCCGCCAGGCGCCTTCGCGCTGGAACAGACCATCGACGAACTGGCCGCGAAGCTCAACATGGATCCCATCGATCTGCGCGACAAGGCGGACCTGCATCCGGTCCGGCGCGTGGAGCGCGAGATCGTCCGCAACAGCGACCTCTGGAAATCACGGAACCCGGTCGCCGGCGCCGATCCAGGCCCCGTGAAGCGCGGCGTCGGTCTCGGGCAGTCCGTCTGGTATCGATTCGTGAGCATGGAATCGAATGCCGAGGTCCGCGTGCACAAAGACGGCTCGCTCGAAGTGCTTTCGGCGGTGCAGGACATCGGGTCGGGCATTCGGACGGTCATGGCACAGATCCTGTCGGAGCAGTTCGGTGTGCCGCCGGCGCAGATCTCGGTAAAGGTCGGCGATACGCACTACCCGGAGGGACCCAATTCAGGTGGCAGCGTCACGACTCTCTCGCTGACACCGGCGGTGCGCGATGCTGCGTGGCAGGCCTCGCAGAAATTCCTGGCGGATATTGCTCCGGCCCTTGGCAGCACCCCGTCGGATTTGGTTCTGGTGGATGGCGAAGTCCGCAGCAAGTCCGGGAAGTTTCAGCCAGTTCCCTTCCGGCGGGCCGCCGCGAAGATGTCTGTCGCGCAGATCACCGCGCAGGCCAAACGCATTCCCGACTATGCCCCGAAGAAGTACCTGACCTACGGCGGTGTGGACGTCGCGGAGGTGGAGGTGGACACCGAACTCGGACGGATTCACGTACGCCGGGTGCTGTCGGTCCACGATTGCGGACGCCCCATGAACCCGGAACAGACGATCAGCCAGATCAACGGCGGGATTATTCAGGGCATCTCCTACACTCTGTATGAGAATCGACTGCTGGATCCCGAATATGGCCTGATGGTCAACCCCGATCTGGACCTATACAAGATCGCCGGCGCAAAGGAGATTCCGCAGATCGACGTTCGGCTCATTGAGGACTACATCGGCCAGAGTTCCACCGACGCTTCCGGCATTGGCGAAGCCGCGGGGGTGGTTTCGATCGGAGCTGCTGTGGCCAACGCTGTTTATAATGCCACCGGCGTTCACATCCGGCAAACGCCCATGACGCCTGCTGTGGTTCTCGCGGCGCTGCGCGCCTCCGCGCAGGGAAAGGAGCAGGCATGAACCGCTTCTCCATCGCCGATTGCACTACGGTCGACGCGGCGCTGTCGCAGCTCAAAGACGGCGCTGTGGTCAAAGCCGGGGGCGTCGATCTGCTCGATCGCATGAAAGACGGCATCGAGCAGCCGACGCGGCTGGTCAACATCCGCAATGTGGCTTCGCTGCGCGGCATCCGCGAGACCGACCAGGGCCTCACCATCGGCCCGCTCACCACGCTGGCCGAGATCAGCGAGCACCCGGCCATCCGCGAGCACTATCAGATCCTGGCCGACGCCTGCGGACACGCTGCCACACCGCACATCCGCAACATGGCCACGGTCGGCGGCAACCTGCTGCAGCACGTCCAGTGCTGGTACTACCGCTCCTCGGAGTTTCAGTGCATCCGCAAGGGTAAGGAATTCTGCTTCGCCTTCGAAGGCCTGAACCAGTACCACGCGATCATGGAGTATGAAAGCTGCCCCTCGGTCGCGCCCTCGTCGGCCGCGGTTGCCCTGCTCGGCCTGGGCGCAACCGTTGAGCTGACGTCGGCCCAGCGCAGCAAGCGCACGCTGGGCATCAGGGAGATCTACGTCGTCCCCGAGGCGAATCCCACGAAGTTCAACGTCCTCGAACCCGACGAGCTGATCACGGCCATCTACGTGCCCAAACCCGCTCCCGGCACGCGCTCCGCTTACCAGAAGTACGGCGAAAAGGAGAGCTTCGACTGGGCGATTGCCGACGCCGGTGTCGTCCTCGAGATGGATGGGGATACCTGCCGGCGCGCCGTCGTCACCATGAGCGCCGCGTCTCCGGTGGTTCGCCGCTCGCCGCGGGCGGAAGCCGCGCTGACGGGCAAGCCCATCACCGAAGAAACCGCTCGCGCGGCCGGCAGAGTTGCCGTCGAAGGGGCGCAGCCGCTTTCCGCGAATGCTTACAAACTCGATCTTTTTCCGGTCGCCGTCTATCGCACCATCCTGCTGGCGGCCGGCAAAATGGATCGCGATCCCAGCGCGGCTGGATAACGGTCAGGAGGTTCACGATGAGCACCACCAACGCCACGCAGCCCTGCCAGTGCCTCCGCACCAAGAATCCCTACGGCCTGACGCCGCAGAATGCCGATTCGTGGATTCCGGGGATTCAAACCGCCTCCAGCTACTGGTGCCTGCGCACCATGAGCCCCGCCGGTCCTGACGAGAATTACGTGCACCTGGCGCGCTGCGTACCCGGCCGCGCCTGCTACGAGGAGCCGGAAAAGTAACCGGGATGGTTACGCAACGCAGGACATGACCTGCTGACCCAGCTTCAGCGCCTGGTCCAGGACGGCGAACACCTTGCTCATATCGCCCATTTCCTTGGTCAGCGCGCTCACTTGTTTGTTAATCGTCGTGAGCTGCGTGCACAGCGCGGCTATTGTCGCATCGTCATCTTCCAGCATTTGCCCGATGGATTTCTGGTAGGCGTCCTGGGCTGCGGTATAGCGCGCGCTCAGGGCATCGCGATCCGCCTGGGTCCGGCAGGCCGCCAACAGCAGGTTGTACTGCCCGTCTAAGGTGAGAAACGTCGCCTGCACCGTGGCCAGCGCGTTCGCCATGTCTACTGCTCCTTCCCGCTGCTGGTTTTGGTCGACACTCCCGTTGTTGCGCTGGCCGGCGCAGTTCCCGTCGCCAGCGCGGTCACCTGCGTCGTCCACTGCTGTACGTTTGCAAGGGTCAGCGGCGCCGCCCGGAACGCCATCGGCTTGTCGTTGGCCACAGTCTGAATTCTTTGCGCCATCTCCTTCAGCGCGTTCGCCATGGAGTTCGTCGCGCTCGCATACGAGGCATCCATGGCGGCCTGTTTCGTGGCGATCTGCTGCTTCGCCACCGGCGCCAGCTTCGCGTTCATATCGCCCAGCGAGCTGTTCCGCACCAGGCCAAACGGGGTCAGCGCCACATCCAGGACCGCGCTGTTGTCCGTCACATTCGCGTCGACGAGGTTCCCGGCCAGGTTTGCGGCAATCTGCGAATAGACCTGCTCGGTGGAGTTCCACACATCGGTTTCTTTGGCAAAGAGGTCGCTCAGCGACTGCGCCGCACTCTCCATCGCCTTCGCTGCTTCCCTTTCCTTGTGCTGCTGGATCGCGCTTCCCAGGGCCTGGACCGCCGCCTTCAGCGCATTCTGCTCTGTGGAAGAAGCTTTCACCGACGCGAGCTTGTCCACGTCGGATTCCACCTGCGATGCCGCCGAAGCCGCACCCGCGACCGCCGTGGAGCCGGTGAGCTGGCCGAAGCTCTGCGAAAGCGCCGAGACATCGGCGGCCAGCTTCACCCGCGTGGCCACTTCCGCCTCGTTGCTTTTCATCTGCTGGCGATTCTCAGACGTATAGGGCTTGGCATAGAGCTGCTCATTCAGCTGGTAGAGCTCGTCCGTTTCCTCAAACGTAGTCTGCAGAGCTTTGTAGTAACTGGACAGCGTCTGCGCAGTGGTCGCCATCTGCGAGGCCGCGGCAGTCGCGTCTCCGGAGGTTTTACAGCCGGCCAGCAGCATGAGCGTTGAAACCACGGAGCCGACGACAATCCGCAGCCGGAGACGATTACATTTCATTCGTCGCCGAAGCCTTCCCCGACTGCTGCTGGAACGACGTCCATTGCGCATGCTCCTGCGAAACCAGCGATTCGATGCGCTCCGCCAGCATGGCATGTGGATCGGCAGCTACGGCATAGGGCCCGGCATGTCCCAGATAGGTGTACTTCTCGTGTTTGAGCGATTCGCACGTCGACCGGTAAGTATTCCAGAGCTGCTGGTACTGATTCAGGTGCAGAATGCCCTCCAGAATCGTGATCAGCACGCCCAGTCCCGCGGTCACCAGCTTGTCCTGGTGAAAAGGCACCGCGGCCAGGAACGGGATCATCGCCGCAGAGAGAATCTCGACAATCTTGATGCGCTTGAAGAGATGCTGCGCGCTGCGGCTCTTGCGGTCGTACCAGTCGATCTGATCTTCCAGCCGCGCAAAAATGGGATCGTTGCCGACCAGCGCTTCGGTTGTCTCGGCCATACCAGGGTCTCCTTGCAATTCTGCACACTTGTTCAGTGGCCCGTGTGTTTCGCGGCGGATCGCGCAGATTTATGCGCTCTCCATACCAGCCTGCCCCTCGTTGAACATCGCCGTTTCTGCCTGGCGCCGACGCAGCAGGCCCGCGACCACCGCTCCGCCCGCGTGATCCCACAGAGCGAACTGGCCAGCGGCCGCGGCAAACTCGCCCGCATTCAAAAGACGCAACAGCGTCGAATGCTCAAACGTTCCGGCACCGAGATTGAAGACAAAATCCACCAGGGCGTCGAACTCCTGTTGGGTCAGCGCCACCACGACGATCTGGTTCACAAACCCAGCCGCGCTGCTCACGTCCTTTGCCAGCAGCGCCTGTGCCTGTTCGAGGGTGATCGTCATCCCGGCGCAGACCTCCTGACCGGTATGGCCGTAGCCGATCGTCCACACGCCCGTCTGGTCCTGATAGGCGGTCAGACGGCAGCCCTCAAACTGCTCCGTGAGAGCAAGACCTGTTCCTCCGTAGGTGAACTGATTCACAGCCATCGCCGATCCTCCGCGTCCTCTTTGGGTTTGTGGAGTGGTTGTCGTGTGCCAGCCATCTTGTCACCGCGCCAGTCTCCAGGTCAACGCCGAAACTGCCCAGAAACTGCATCAGGGGAGCGAAGAGCTGTCGGTGTGCCGGACCGCTGCAATCCGGCTTCAGCCCAGTCCCGCGCTCCGGCAGTTCTTCAGGAATCTCGCGCGGTCCGCGTCCGCCGGGATTTCTCGCGCTACGGTCTCGCACAGCTCCGCCACCGTTTTCGTCTTTTGCGCCGTCCGCCGTACCACCACCTCCGCAATGGGCCCGATGGAAACGGCCAGCGCACGGCTGATCTGCGTAATCACCTCGGGCGCCAGCGTGGAAGCGGTGGTCGCCGACACCTTCTGGGTCGGTTCGCCGACTGGCTCTCGCTGGGCCGTGCCATCTGCGCTCGCGCCCGGCTCGTCCAGATACGGCCGCAGCGCCCGCACCAGCACCTGTACGTCCGACTTCCAGCGGGCGTGGGTGAGCTCCACCGCATTCCGGTAGGCGAGATCTTTCAGATCGTCCGGCAGATTCTCGACCAGCGGCATTTTCGCTCCGCGAACCAGCACCGGGATCACCGGAATATCCCGTTGCAGCGCCGAGGCCAGTTCCAGCCGCACAAAATCGTGCGTATCCTCAAGCCGACGATTGCCGGTCGCGTCCCGGCTCGCCAGCCACTCCTGCCCGATCATGGCCAGCAGCACGCTGCAGGTCGCCACGCTCTCATCGATCGCCTTGCGAAAGTCCTTGCCGGGCTCAATCGCGGCCACATCCATGAAGATACTGTTCTCGCTGAATCGGGCCGTCAACTCATCGAACAGACGCCCGGCTTCGCCCTCCGAATCAGTTCGCCGATAGTTGATGAAGATCGATCGCAGCGTGGTTCTCCCTGGGGTGGATCGCTGGCCCGAATGCAAGGTTCCGAGATCTTTCGCCTGCTGCTCGCGAGCGGACAATCCGCAGAATTGTCGAGTCTACTCCGCCGCTGTCCCGGCCCTCAATCTCCAAAAGCCGCCATCCGCCGACGTCTGCTCAGTGTCCCCTGCTCAGTATCATGGCACACGCGTGTGCGCTTCTCCGGCCCAGGTGCCCACCTGGTCATCTTTGCATGGCGTGCGGGGAGGCGCCGGACACGTTGCGGACCGCCAGCCGCCTGCTACCCTGAATCTATGGAGCTCTCCCCCGCCGCGGCGCCGGTCACGATCTATCCGCGCGGCATTCTTTTCGATATGGACGGCGTTCTGGTCAGCTCCATCGGGTCGGTCGAGCGGACGTGGGAAAAGTGGGCGCGGGCCCGCGGCATCGACCCCGCACTGGCCATCCGCATGGCGCATGGACGTCGGGCCATCGAAACCATCCGCCAGCTTCGCCCCGACCTCAACGATCTGGAAGAGCTGCAGTGGCTCGAAGAGATGGAGATGGCGGATAAGGTCGGCCTTTCCATGCTCGACGGCGTACGCCCCATCCTCGACTCTCTCCCCGAGAAATACTGGACCGTCGTCACCTCGGCGACCGAGCGCCTCGCCCGCACGCGCATGGAGCACGGCGGCATTCGCGTGCCCGCCCGCATTGTCTCTGCCGATGACGTGCAGTTGGGCAAACCGCATCCCGAGCCCTACCGCAGAGGCGCCGAAATTCTCGGGCTTGCGCCGGCCGACTGCCTCGTGATCGAGGATTCCGCTTCCGGCGCGCAGGCCGGCCACGCCGCCGGATGCATGGTTCTGGCCACGCTCTTCTCGCATTCGGTCGAAGACCTCCGCTATGCCGATTACATTGTCCGCTCGCTCGAGAACGTGCACGTTCGGGTGCCGGAAGAGCCGGGCGCGCCTTTGGCGGTGCGATTCGTGCCCCTCACGCGCGACGTGCCGGAGGCAGTCCGCTGAAGATTACCCCTTATCATCGCCGCGACTATGGTCATTCCTGTGCGCGTTGAGTACGCCCATGAGCGCAGGATGCGCACCCGCAACACCCGCCGCTATCGGGCCGCGCACTGGCCCATCTGGATCTGGGTCTTCTTTCTCGCTCCGGGGCCGCTCACCTTCGAACTCTTTGCGCGCGGCGGCAGCGTGGGCAATCTGCTGTGGCTGGCGAGCGTTTTGGTCTGCACCGGCATCGCCGCACTCTTCGGTAAGTTGCCCGGAGCCGAGCCGGCGCCGTACATCCTCCGCTTCACCGAAGATCGCCCCAACCCGCTGTATCGCCGCGTCTGTTACACATTCGCGTGGAATGCTCTCCTCAATTTCGCCCTGCTCAATCTCGCTGGATTGATTGGGTCGGTCGCCACCGACCGCTGGCAGATGAAACAGATCTATGCCGCCGGCTATACGCCCCTGCTCATCGCTATCGTTCTGCTGGGCGCTGTCGGTTTGCTGCCACGCGTGCGCCGCTCTACCCAGGGCGAAGGCTGGGAGCGCCGCTATTTTTATGGAACCGTCTGGTCGGTGACGGCCGCGCAGTCGATCCTGCTGCTTCTCTGGAAAACGCTGCCCCGGGGCCACGCCACCGACATCGTTAAGCTGGCGGTTTACTGCGGCGTTCTGCTGCTGATGGGCACCCTGGCGGCCTATGGCATGCTGCCGCGCACGCGGCCCATCCTGCCCGGCGAGCTCATGGTCGCCGATTAGACGGCGCCTGCTTTACGGAACCCTTATATCGTCTTTGCGCGACCCTTGCGCCCGCCGCTCTGGAATGAAACCAGAGGAATGCGCATCGTATGTCTCTCAAGCAGCTTCCCCTGCTGGCGCTGGGCGTTTTGGTTTCAGTCGGGTTGGGCTTTCTCTTATGGACGCTCTACCACCTGGCCTGGGAGGCACACGCCAACAGCAGGGCGCGGCGCAGCCGGTAAAGCTTCCGGCTGCACCCGTATGGTTTTCGGTTACAGATTGCCGCGCGCGTCCTGCTCCCGCTCGATGGCCTCGAACAGCGCCTTGAAGTTGCCTTTGCCGAAGCTGCGGCTGCCCTTTCGCTGGATGATTTCGAAGAACAGCGTTGGCCGATCTTCCACCGGCTTGGTGAAAATCTGCAGCATGTAGCCTTCGTCGTCGCGATCCACCAGAATGCCGAGCTTCTCCAGTTCCGCAATGGGCTCATCGATCTTGCCCACCCGGGTTTCCATCTCCGTGTAATACGTGTGCGGGACGGTCAGGAACGGAACGCCCTGCTCCTGCAGCCTGGCCACCGTCGCCAGAATGTCTTTCGTGGCCAGCGCAATGTGCTGCACGCCCGGCCCATGGTAGAACTCCAGGTACTCTTCAATCTGCGACTTCCTGCGGCCCTCTGCCGGCTCGTTGATCGGGAACTTCACCCGCCCGTTGCCGTTGGCCATCACCTTCGACATCAGCGCCGAGTATTCCGTCGAGATGTCCTTGTCGTCGAAGTGCTGGTAGAGCGAGAAGCCCATGGTGTTGGCGTAGAAATCCACCCAGCGGTTCATCTCGTTCCAGCCGACATTGCCCACCATATGGTCGATATGCAGCAGCCCGGTGGGCCGCGCCAGCGGATCGCTCTCCACAGCGCGATAGCCGGGCAGAAACGGACCCGTGTACCCGCCGCGCTCCACAAAGGTGTGAATCGTGTCGCCATAGGCCGCAATCGAGGCCATCCGCACCAGGCCCTGCGCATCTTTCATTTCGAACGGCTCTCGCATGCTGCGCGCGCCACGCTTCGTCGTTTCCTTCCACGCCTGCCGCGCGTCGTCGACCCACAGAGCCACATCGCGCACGCCATCGCCATGCACGCGCACGTGCTCGGCGATCTCGCCATCGGGACGCAGCGGCGTGGTCAGCACGAATCGGATCTTGCCCTGCTCCAGCACGTAGGAGGCGCGATCGCGCACACCGGTTTCGGGTCCCGCGTATGCCGCCAGCTTCATGCCAAAGGCCAGCCGATAAAAGTAGGCGGCCTGGCGGGCGTTGCCCACGTAAAACTCCACATGATCGGTGCCGTTCAGCGGGAGAAAATCTTTCTCGGTTGCAACTTCCGGGTGCAGCACAGTCGACATAGGGTAACCACTCCTGGGGTGATCTGCGCCCGCTCTCCCGAACCTCTGCGGAGCGCGTGGCGACCATTTACCATATACCCGGCCGGCAAGGATTGACCAGACGGGCGTCCATAAATTTACAGGCCTTTAAGTCCCACAAAAGGGCCACTTTGCGAGGCTCCGGCCATCTGCTTTCTTAGATGCGCGGTGGGCGTGACCGGTGTAATCTGTTCGCGCATCCGTTCCCCGATTCGAGTGCGAGAAATGAAGGACATCCTGCACCATCTGGCGCCCTTTGCCGGCGCCTTCCACTCCCTCATCGCCGTGGCCGCCGGTGCTGTCGTAGTTTTCGCGCGAAACTGGTGGCAGCGGATGCGGGATAGGCGTGCCGTCGTGTGGCCCAGCGCCACAGGCGAGGTCCAGTCCGCCAAAGTGAAGAAATCCCAGAGTGGCTGCTGGGTTCAGGTTGCTTATCGCTACTACGCACACGGGGAGTACCGCTACGGCAAGTATCGTCGCCATTTCCGCCGCAAAGCAGCGGCTGAGGCGTTCGCCGAGGCAATCCGCGGACGCAGCATTCAGGTGCGCTTCCAGGAAGACAAACCAGCCGAGTCCGTTCTGCTGGAACAGGATCTGCAGATGAGTGGCGTGCTGCAGATGGGCTAAAGTCCAGGGCAGCCCTGTATCGCCGGTTGGAATCCGATTGCGCAGATGGCAAAAACAGCAGCCAAATCCGCCATGAAGCACGCAGCCGGCAAGAAGACGGCCCAGCGATCCGCGCAAAAAAAGAGCGCCCGCAGCGCATCGCCTTCCGACGCCGTCGATCAGCAGCTCGCCCGCTATCGCACCATGCGCGATTTCGCCATGACCGCGGAGCCCAGCGGCGCGTCGGGCGCGGCGAAAACCGGAGACGAGCTGCCCTTCGTCGTGCAGAAGCACGCGGCCACGCGGCTTCATTACGACTTCCGCCTCGGCTGGCGTGGAGTGCTGAAAAGCTGGGCCGTGACCAAAGGCCCCAGCTACGTCGTAAACGACAAGCGCCTTGCCGTCGAGGTCGAGGACCATCCCATCGAGTACGGCGGCTTCGAAGGCACCATCCCCAAAGGCCAGTACGGCGGCGGCACGGTGATGGTCTGGGACCAGGGCACGTGGGAGCCGGTGACGCCGGTCGATGAAGGTCTGGCGAAGGGGCACATCAAATTCATCCTTCACGGCAGGAAGCTCAAAGGCCATTGGGCGCTCGTCCGCATGAAGGGCGACCGCTTCGGCGAAAAGGGAAAGAATAACTGGCTCCTCATCAAGGAACACGATAAGTACGAGCGCTCAGCCGACGATCCGGCCATCACGGAAGAAGCTCCCAACAGCGCCGTCACCGGCCGCAGCATCGAACAGATCGCCGCCGCCGAGGACCACGTCTGGAATTCGAACAAGCCCGAGAAGACGCCGGCGAACCGCTCGCGCCTGACCCGAAGAGATCTTGCGCCGAAGGCGCAGCCGACCGCAAAGCAAGCATCGCCAAAGCCGTCGGTCGCCCCGCCGGATCGATCTTCTGCCCTCCGCGAGGCCCCCAAAGAGAAGTTGCCCGGCTTCCTCGCTCCCGAGCTGGCCACCTCCGTCGAAGCTCCTCCCGAAGGCGAAGACTGGCTGCACGAGCTCAAGCTGGACGGCTATCGCATTCAACTCCACGTGGACGAGCACGCCGGCAAACGCCGCGCCAGCCTGTTCACCCGCAAGGGTCTGGACTGGACCCACCGCATGCCCGATGTCGCCGAGGCCGCCGCTGCCCTGCCCGTCCACGCGGCGATCCTCGATGGCGAGGTCGTCGTTCTCGATGAGAAAGGGCACAGCAGCTTTGCCGATCTCCAGGCTGCCTTCGACGAAAACGCGCCCCATCCGCTGACCTACTTCGCCTTCGATCTTCTCCATCTCGACGGCCACGCCCTGCGCGCTCTGCCCCTGGAACGCCGTAAGACCATCCTCGAAAGCGTGCTGAAGGAGCGCGGCCCCGACGCCGACCCGAATCAGACGATCCGCTACAGCAGCCATATCCGCGCGCAGGGCGGCGCCATGTTCCGCAAAGCCTGCGAAATGGGCGCGGAGGGCATCGTTTCCAAGCTGGCGCGCGCACCGTTTCAGGCGGGACGTTCCCGATCCTGGCTCAAATCAAAGTGCGTCATGCAGCAGGAATTCGTGGTGGGCGGATTCACCGAGCTCTCCAACGGCGGCCACGGCGTCGGCTCGCTGCTCCTCGGCTATTACGATCACGGCAAGCTGATCTATGCGGGGCGTTCCGGCACGGGCTTTACGCGCAAGACGCACCAGCTGCTGCGCGACCGCCTCGACGCTCTGCGCCAGGCAAAAACGCCCTTCGAGGATCCGCCCGCCGAGGCGAAGAAAGGTGCCCTCTGGGTGAAGCCGACCAGCGTGGTTGAGATCCGCTTCGCCAACTGGACCAGCGACCATCTCGTCCGCCAGGCGGCTTTCCTCGGAGTCCGCGAGGACAAGGACGCAAAGGAGGTCGCGCGCGAAACCGCGGGACCGATTCCGAAGGCCGGGCGCCGTCACGAATCCCCGGCGAAATCCGAACCCGCAAGGCCCGAATCGAAAGCGCATCACGCGACGCCGGCGAAATCCGCGCATCATGCGCCTGCGGCCACCGCCGCGGCCCGCGTCACGACAACCCATCGCTCCGGCTCCAGTAAGGATCGCGCTGAGGTCGCCGGTGTCTCGATCACCCACCCCGACAAGGTTCTCGACGAGCAGAGCGGCATCAGCAAGCTCCAGTTGGCCGAATACTATGCCGCCGTCGCCGACCACATCCTGCCGCACATCGCCCATCGGCCCCTCAGCATCGTGCGCTGTCCGGAAGGCAGCGGCAAACCCTGCTTCTTCCAGAAGCACATCGGCATGGGCGTGCCCAAAGGCGTCGACAGCGTTCCTGTCGTCTCGAAAGGCGGCGGCGCACCCGAGCAGTACCTCACCCTCTCGACCGTGGAGGGTCTCGTCGGCATGGCGCAGATGGGGGTGCTCGAAATCCACCCCTGGGGCTCGCGGAACGAGACGCTGGAAAAGCCCGATCGCCTGATCATCGATCTCGACCCGGACGAGAAGCTCGCCCGCGATCGCCTTGTGGCAAGCGCAATTGAGGTCCGCGATCTGATGAAGCATCTCGGTCTGGAGTCCTTCGTCAAATCCACCGGCGGCAAGGGCCTCCACGTCGTCGTACCTGTCGAACCGGACCATGAATGGCCCGAGTTCAAGGAGTTCGCTCACAATTACGTTCTGATGATGGAGCGCGCCAACCCAAAGCTCTACCTCACGAAGATGACCAAGTCCGCGCGCACTGGGCGCATCTTTCTCGATTACCTCCGCAATGAACGCGGCGCCACCGCCGTGGCTCCGTGGTCGCCGCGCGCCCGCATGGGGGTCCGCGTCGCCGTGCCGCTCACCTGGGCCGAGCTCGAACGCACCGACCCGAAGCAGTTCTCCGTCGCCAGCTTTTCGGAGTGGAAGTCTCGGCTAAAGCGCGATCCCTGGATCGGGATGGATAAGGTCCGCCAGAAGCTCACCGACCGAGCCATTGCCGCAGTGGCCGGCATGGCCGCCGGGCGCTCAGCGTAGCCGCCGCAGCGCCGTGCGCGCCGCGTGATAGCCGCACATACCGTGTACGCCGCCACCGGGTGGCGTGGAAGCCGAGCACAAATACAGATTCTTCGTTCCTGTGTAGTAACCGCCCAGCGCCGGGCGAAAGACCCACTGCCGGATCGACATCTCGCCCCCCATCACGTCGCCACCGACCAGGTTTGCATCCATGCGCTCCAGCAGCGCCGGGGAAGAAATATGCCGCTCCAGCACGCAATCGCGGAAGCCCGGGGCAAACCGCTCCAGTTGAGCCTCGATGCGGCTCGTCATGTCCACCGTGGACGCGTTCGGCACATGACAATAAACCCAGGCCACATGCTTTCCTTCCGGCGCGCGCGTCGCATCGAACAGCGTCGGCTGCACCACAAGGGTGAAGGGCCGCTCGGCGACTCCCGCATGGCGCGCCGCATGCTCCGACTGCGCGATTTCCTCGATGGTTCCACCCAGATGAACCGTGATGGAGCGATGACACTCCCGCGCCCGCCACGGAATCGGCGCCGACAGCGCGTAATCGATCTTGAAAGCCCCTGGACCGTAGCGAAATTCCTGCATCGCTCTTCGGTATGTCGTCTGCAGCCGATCGCCGGCCACGACAAGGATCTGCCGCGGAGTCAGATCGCACAGGATCGGTCCGTCCTCGGCGTCCAGCTCATCCAGGGACGTGATGCGGCGGCCGGTATGCACGTGTCCCCCATTGCTTTCCAAACATCCGATGAGGGCGTCGGTCAGGGTCTGCGCTCCGCCGCGCGGAATCGGCCAGCCCACCACGTGCGCCGCCGCACCCAGAACCAGACCCACCGCCGAGCTCAGCGGCTCGTCGAGACTCAGAAACGAATGCGCCGCCAGACCGCCAAACAACGCTCGCGCCCGCTCCGTACGGAATGTCCGCTTCGCCAGGCCCATCGCCGGCTGCATCGCTTTGCGCCCGAACTGCGCCATCAGCCACGGACGCCGTGGAATGCCGGTCACCGGCTTCATGGCGTCCCGAATGAAATCGCTCCAGTGCAGCGCCAGCGGCTCCATCAGCTCGCGCCATGCGGCCCCGTCGGCGCCCAGCACAATCTCCTGGTCCTTCAGGCTGTGCTCGAGCGTCACGGCGGTACCGTCGTCCAGCGGATGCGCCAGTGGCGCAGTCCCGTGAATCCACTGCAGCCCATAATCCGCCAGCGGCAGAGAGGAGAAGAAAGGCGAAGCGGCTCCCATGGGATGGACCGCGGAACCGAAGTCGTGCCGAAATCCGGGCAGCGTCAGCTCCAGGGTGCGCGCACCGCCACCCGGCTGCGTCTCGGCTTCGTAGACGTCGACCGCAAGACCCGCCCGCGCCAGCACCACAGCGGCCGCCAGGCCGTTCGGTCCCGCCCCGATGACGCATGCACGCCGCATCAACCTCTCCTGTTGGGTGCCTTTCCTGACCGCTCAGCCCAGTCCCGCATTCCTTCTCTCTCCCCGTTGCCGCATGCGCAGCCTTACGAAGTACAGCAGGTAGAGCAGCACCGCAAAATTGATAACCAGCAGGACCACATGCATCCAGGTCGGGTGGCGCAGGATCTCGAAAAATTCCAGAGGCAGAAACGATGCCGTCAGGACGAGGGTGACATACTCCGCCCACACTCGCTCCAGGACCAGCCCGGTTCCCTCAATGATATCCAGCCCCGCAATGCCAAACACCACTGCGCTGATCTGCTTCAGCCGGTGCGGATCGATCAGCGCCACTTTGTCCAGAAAAAGATTGACGAACCGGCCTTCCGGGTCGAACCGCATCGCCAGGATCAGGTGCTCCGCCACATCCATCAGATCCTTGTGGAGCAGCCGAAGAGCGCCAATTCCGAGCGAGATGAACAGAAGCGCCTGCAGCAGCTTGAACACACCGATAGCAATGATCCATCGATCATGATGCAACACGGAGGCCCGAGGCTGGACGGAGGATGCAGTCATGCCGGGGAGATGTGCGACTCTCCTCTTCGCATCTTCCCACACCGCGCGTTCGCAGTGCCTGCCACTATTGCGCCACCAGACGGCCCGCGGTGCGCTTCAGATAAGGGACCAGCTTCTCCAGCGCCGCCTCCACGCTGATGCCGTGGCGCGCCCGCAACTGATCGACCTTGCCGTGCTCGATGAATCGATCGGGCCAGCCGATCCGCACCACCGGCGTATCGATGCCCATCTCGCTCAGAGCCTCCATCACGGCGCTCCCGAATCCGCCCATCAGCACCGCATCCTCAAAGGTCACCACCGCCATCGCGCCCCGCGCATACCGGGCCAGCAGTTCCCGATCCAGCGGCTTGATGAAACGCGGATTGATCACCGCCGCCGAATAGCCCAGCTCGCCGAGGCTCCGCGCCAGCTCACCGGCCATTGGCAGCAGCGCGCCCAGCCCGAGAATCGCAACATCCTCGCCTTCCTGCACCACAACCCCCTGGCCCAGCGGGATGGCCTGCGGCTTCTCCTTGACTGCGGCGCCCGGGCCAATGCCACGCGGATACCGGATCGCACTCGGACCCGGGTGCAGCGCCGCCGTCAGCATCATATCGGCCAGCTCGTCCTCATCCGTGGGCGCCATCTGCACGATGTTCGGCACCCCGCGCAGGTAAGCGATGTCGAACAGCCCATGGTGCGTCGGCCCGTCGTCGCCGCTCAGCCCCGCGCGATCCATGCAGAAAACCACGGGCAGATTCTGCAGACACACGTCATGCACAATGGGATCGAACGCCCGCTGCAGAAACGTCGAGTAAATCGCGCATACCGGCTTAAATCCCTGGGTCGCCATCCCCGCCGCAAAAATCACGGCGTGCTCCTCGGCAATCCCCACATCGAAGTACTTCTTCGGATGATGGGGCCGGAACAGATCCAGCGCGGTGCCGTTGGGCATGGCAGCGGTAATCGCGACAATCCTGTCGTTCTCGTTGGCCAGCTTTACCAGCGTTTCGGCGAATACCTCGGAGTACGTCCGCTGTCCCGTGGACGGCGTTTTGCCGGTCTCCGGATCGTACGGCCCCAGTCCATGGAACTTCTTCTGCTTGTCCAGCGCCGGCTGGAATCCGCGCCCTTTCTGTGTAATCACGTGCAGCAGCACGGGGCGCTCCTGCTGCTTCAGGAACTTGAAGGTCTCGATCAGCAGCCCGACATTGTGCCCGTCGACCGGGCCGTAATACGTCAGCCCGAACTCCTCAAACAGGAATGAGGGCCACAGCATGCCCTTGGCTGCCTCTTCCGCGCGGCGAACCATTTGCAGCGCGCCCCGGCCGCCAATCCGCTGCAGCAGACGAGCGGCGCTGTCGTGCAGCTGGCTCACGTGCTGGTTGGTGACGATCTTGTGCAGATATTTCGCGATCGCGCCCACGTTGCGATCGATCGACCACTCGTTGTCGTTCAGCACCACGATCAGCCGCTTCGTCTGATCGGCGATGTTGTTCAGCGCCTCGAAAGAAATGCCGTTCGTAAAGGCCGCATCCCCGGCCAGCGCGACCACGTGTTCCCGGCCGCCGGCCAGGTCCCGCGCCACCGCCATCCCCAGCGCCGCCGACAAGGCCGTGCCTGCGTGGCCCGCGCCGTAGCAGTCGTGCTCGCTCTCGGTGCGCAGCATAAAACCGTTCAACCCGCCCGGCTGCCGCATCGTGTCCATGCGATCGCAGCGGCCGGTCAGCATCTTGTGCACATACGCCTGGTGGCTCACATCGAAAACAAACTTGTCCCGCGGCGTGTCAAAGACGGCGTGCAGAGCCAGGGTCAGCTCCACCACTCCCAGATTCGGCCCCAGGTGCCCGCCGGTCTTCGACAACGTCACAATCAGCCGCTCGCGAATCGCCTGGGCAAGCGACTCCAGTTGCGGGATCGTCAGTTTCTTCAGGTCAGCGGGGGTGTGAATGGTGTCGAGAAGATCGCCCATCGTGTTTCCAGAGGGGCCGCATGCGAGCAGCAACCGGCAGCGGACCCAACCTACCGAAAATAAAAACCCCTATCACCCAGCTTAAGTCTTCCAGGGCCAGGCGGTTTGTGGGGCCTTTTGTCCGGAACTACCTCTGAATACTAAGTATACCAGGATGATTCCAGGGTTGTTTCCCGGACAATCTGACGCGTTATGCCGCGCCCGAACCTAATGGATTGTGCGGCGCCAGCGCCCGATCGCCTCCGCCATCCTCTCCGCCCGGACCCGCATGCCGTCCGCACTGTCCAGCATCTCCCGGCGCAACTCCTCGTCTTCGACGGACTCCGCTGTCCGCCGCACCTGCTCCGCCAGATCCGCCAGCGCCGACGCTGTCTCATTCAGTTTGTGAATCATCTCCATCGGCGTCTCCGTCATCGCGCCTTCTCTGCGGGAAACAAAAAGCGCAGCATGGGCCGCACACGCTCGGCCCATGACGCCTCGTCGTGGCTGCCGCCGCGCGCGATCTCGAAGTGCACGTCGACTTCGTCCCGCCATCCCTGCGCCTCGAGTCGCGCCTCGAGCCTTTCCGCATCCGCCAGCGTTCGCCGGCCCTCCTGATCCCCCACGTCCAGCCAGATCCGCGGCCGCTGCGTCAGCGCCGGAGCCACCTCATCCACCGTTCGCAGGATGGCGCGATGATTCCACCACACCGACGGCGACAGCACCGCCAGCTTCCCGAAGATCTCCGCATGCTCCAGTCCCAGCCACAGCGAAACCAGACCGCCCAGCGACGATCCCCCCAGTCCTGTCTGCGCAGCGTCGGACCGCAGCCGGTATCGCTCGCGCAGGAAGGGCAACAGTTCCCGGATCAGCATCTCGCCATAGAGCCGTGCGTCGCCGCCGCCCAGTTTCCAGTCGCGAGTCGGGGTATACTCTGCCAGCCGCCGCTCCCCGGCATTGGCCACGCCGGCAATCACCAGCGGCTCCACGTCTCCCGCCTCAATCGCGGCATCCGCCTGCTCCGCCACGCGCCAGGTGCGCCCGCGAATGAACGCGGTCTCCGGATCGAACAGGTTTTGCCCGTCCTGCAGCACCAGCAAGGGGTAGGCACGCCTGTCATCCTGTTCATACCCCGGCGGAACGTACACCGAAACGTCGCGCTCGCCCGGCAAAAACCGGCTCGTAAAGCCCTCATGCTTCCGCACCCGCGGATGCGGCGGCTCACTGGGCGGCGGAACGCCTGGTATTGCGGCCTGTGGCTGGGTCGCCAATTCCGGTTTTCTCCGTCTCCTCGTACCGTCGCTCTGCGAGCGCTCTCCCCTGGGGTCGCGCATCGGCTCACCGATGTTTTACGATACCGTAACTTCCGCAATTCACCGATATGAACCGCGAATATCACAAGTGGTATTCCTCGCGCCTCGGGCGAGACATGGAACTACTCCTCTTCGGCCATGCCGGCCTGCCGGTGCTGGTATTCCCCTCTTCACAAGGCCGCTTTTACGAGTTTGAGGATCGCGGCCTCGTCGGCGCCGTCGCCCATAAGCTCGATGCCGGCCAGATCCAGCTCTTCTGCGTCGATTCCGTCGACGCCGAGAGCTGGTACAACCGCGCCGTTCCCCCTCGCTGGCGCATCGCCCGCCACATGCAGTACGAGAGCTACATCGTGGATGAGGTGCTGCCGCTGCTCCGCCAGAAGAACGGCAATCCGCGCCTCATCTCCCTGGGATGCAGCTTCGGCGGTTATCACGCCGTCAGCATCGCCCTGCGCCATCCCGGCCACTTCACCGGATTTCTCTCCATGAGCGGCGCCTTCGACGTCAGCGGTTTCCTTCACGGCTATTACGATCAGGACGTCTACTTCCACACGCCGCCGCATTTTCTCCCCAACCTCGGCGACCCCTGGTTCTACGACCGGTATCGCCGCAACACCTACATCCTCGCCTCCGGCTGGGACGACCACTGCCTCGGGCAAAGCCAGAATCTCGCCCGCATCATGGGCGAAAAATCTATCCCCCACCACCTATACATCTGGGATTCGTGGAACAGCCACGACTGGCCGACCTGGGCTCGCATGATGAACGAGTATTTGTAGGCCAGTCCGTGCCGGTTGGGCGCGGCCAGCCGCGCGGTGCGGATTAGACCCCAGGAAACGCCTGGGGAGCATTCCCCGCGCCCGCCCCCTGCAGCAGCAACAGCAGAGAGATCAGCACCAGGATCATGCCGATCACCAACAGGATCTGGAAGATGGCCTGCCATCGCCGCGAATCCAGCTTCCTGGGCGGGCTGCCGGCTCGGGGTACCAGATGCAGGGAACTGTTGCTGGCCATGGTCACTCCTCGTGCAAAGGACGGCGCCCTGGCGGGCCCCATCCTGTTGTCACTTTGAAGGAACCGCCCCACACCTGACCGTGACCGCCGTCACAAACCTGGTGGCCCCGCTGCCTGCCGACCAAAAAGGAAGGAGCCGGCGAACCGGCTCCCTCTGAGGGCTAACAAGGGTGCACGTTAATCGTGGTGATGCCGGAAATGTTCATACTCCATCTGGTATCCGCGGCGAAAGCCATCCCGAAAATCGGGCCGTTCGTCCCGAGGCCGGTCGGGATGACGGAAATCGTCATGCCGGCGCGGATCGGGCGGCCGGTGGGCATCGATATCGTGGCGAGCCGCCTGGATGCCGTCGTGAAAACCGCTGTGCCAGGCCGACGACCAGTTACCCGGCGGCTCCATTGGCTGCCATGCGCCCGGCGGCGGTGGACCTTCCTGCGCGCGGGCGATCAACGTTGTGCCGCCGGTAAAAGCGAGACCTGCAATCAATGCAATCGTCAATTTTGTCTTGTTCATCATTCGCTCCTGACGTCTTCGTGGGATGAGCAGTCGTTCCTGTGGTGGGATGCGGCGCGCGGCGAGGAAACGGCCTGGAGATGGCAGGAAATTGCGCTCCAATTTCGTATGAATCGATCGGTGAGCAGGCAACTTTTTTTGACGGCAGGCGGCAGCTATCCCTTGCGCAAACCCAGGACCTGCGGCGTCTTCCCCGGGATATCGAGCGCCAGCGCCTCCGCCCATTCCGATGCCGCATCGACAAGACAGTCCGGGGCAATGTCTTCGACCGTATGCGAGGACATGCCGAACCGGCAGCCGATGGCCCAGGCCCCGGCGCGCCGCGCGGTCAGAATATCGACGCTGGAATCGCCCACCATGAGCGTCTCCTGCGGCGAAACCTCCGCGTCCCGGATGAGCGTGTTCAGTCCCTCCGGATCGGGCTTCTTTGTGGCAAAGCTGTTGCCGCCGTAGATGCGAAACATATACGGGCTCAGCCCTAAGCCCTCGCAGATCGCCACCGACGGCCCGATCGGCTTGTTGGTCAGCACGGCCATCTTCCGCGGCAGCCCGTCCGGCGTCACGCGCATCGCTTCGAGCGATTCAAAGACGCCCGGGTAAACGTAGGTGTGATCCAGTTTGTGCTCGCGATAATGCGCCAGGAAATGCTGCAGCGCATTTTCGACCAGCGGCTCATCCTCCGGATCCCCCAGCGCCCGGCGGACCAGCATCCCCGCGCCATCGCCGATGTAGGTGGCGATGATCTCCTCCGGCAGCGGCTGCCGCCCAAACTCCGTCAACATTGCGTTGATCGAGTTCGTCAGGTCGAGCCGCGAATCGATCAACGTCCCGTCCAGGTCGAAGACGATCAGGCGAATCCTGCTGGCCGGGATGGGGTTCTGCAGA
Organism: Acidobacteriaceae bacterium; assembly: GCA_049579805.1. Lineage (GTDB taxonomy): Bacteria > Acidobacteriota > Terriglobia > Terriglobales > Acidobacteriaceae > Palsa-343. The sequence goes on along the minus strand of JBAUOP010000134.1, from coordinate 26,535 downwards.
TGCAGCATGATTCCAGTGTACGGGGCCGCGCGATGCGCGCTCCTTCGCGCGATCCGCTCAGCCTGGGGTAGGCGCTCAGGTATGCTCTCTCCATGCGGAAATTGCATGTCTTAGCGCTGCTGACAGCAGCCTGCATAGCATCCCTGTCCCTGGCCCACGCGGCCGATGAGAGCCACTTCCCTTCCAATGAAGACCTGCGGCACGTGCGCTCCATGACCCAGCCGAAGCTTTCGCCCGATGGCAGGCAGGTCCTGCTGCAGGTGAGCGACGCGACCGCCGACGGCGGCAAGAGCCATTTGTGGCTCATCGATGTGAAGGCCAGCTCCGCCCGCCAGCTCACCTATTCACCAGCCACCGAGAAGCGCGGTGAGTCCGCCGGTCAGTGGATGCCCGACGGCGAGAGCATCCTGTTCCTCGCCCATCGCGGCGAGCACACGCAGCTCTTCCGCCTGCCCATGAATGGCGGCGAGGCGCATCCCTTCGACATCAAAATTGTCCCGCCCGTCGATCAGTCAAAGGAGCCCGGCACCATTCCCCCGGCGAAAAAGGACCAGGACGCAACGAACAGCGCCAGGCCCGAGCCGGTAGAAGTTGATATCTCGCGCTACTTCATCGCGCCGGACGGGAAAACAATCGCCGTTCTCATCCGCGATCCTGAAACGCCAGGGGAAAAGAAAGAACACGACGAAAAAGCCGACGCTTTGGATCTCAATCAAAGCCCGCACGGAACTCGCCTGTACCTGCTCGATCCGCAGAGCGGTAAGCTGACGAAGACGGCCGTTCCCCCCAACGCGGAGCGCGTTGCCTGGGCGGAACAAAGCGACCGCCTGCTCGCCCTCTGCGAACCCATGCACGACGAAGGCGATGTCTCTCCGGGAGCAACCGCGTGGGTTCTCACCGTCGCCGATCCGGATCACCCAAAGCAGATTGAATCCGCCCCGAAGACGATTGGAGAGGCGACCTGGTCTCCGGATGAGCACCAGGTCTATTTCCTGGCTCAGGCGAAGGCCGACACCCCGCCCGGCTACAGCGATCTGTACACGCTCGCCCTGGCGGACGGCGCCATTCGCGACCTGAGCGACGGCTTCGACGGCAGCGTGGGACATGGTGAGCCAATCGCCGTAGGCGACGCGGTCCTCGAAGACGTGCAGACAGGCACACGCACCACCATCGCGCGATTCGAGGGAGATCGCCACGAGTTGCTGCATTTTGACACCGGCATTGTGACGCAACTGAACACCAACGCCCAGCGCTCCGCCTGGGTCTGGATTGGCGCCTCGAGCGATCGCCCACCCACCCTTTATTACGCGGAGAAGCTCGGAGAGAACCCGACCATTCTCAGAACACCGGATCTGGTTCCGGCGACGTGGACGCCGATCCATTCGCAACTCGTCACCTGGAAGAGCGACAACTTCACGGTGCAGGGACTGCTCTATCTTCCGCCCCAGGCCGACCATCAGAAGGTCCCGCTGATCGTCGACGTCCATGGCGGCCCCACCGGCGCCTGGCAAGACTCGTGGATTCCCATCACGCAGTTCCTTGTCGGCCAGGGATGGGCTGTGCTGCGGCCTAATCCGCGCGGCAGCACGGGAAGCGGCGCTGCTTTCGCCGCAGCCAACAAAAATGACATGGGCGGCGGCGACTATCGCGACATCATGGCCGGCGTCGATGCGGTGATCGCAAAATATCCCATCGACTCCAGCAAACTCGCGCTGATCGGCTACAGCTACGGCGGCGAGATGGCCGGCTTCGTCGAAGGCCGCACCGACCGCTTCAAAGCCATCGTGAGCGGCGCACCGGTCATCGACCAGGAGAGCGAGTATGGTACCGAGAATGGCTCCTGGTACGACCGCTGGTTTTACGGCGGACACCCGTGGCAGCATCCGGAGTCCGCATGGCGCCAGAGCCCGCTCGCCGATGCAGCGAAGGCGAAAACGCCCTTCCTCCTGCTCCAGGGTGAGAGCGACAAGACCGACCCACTCGGCCAGAGCGAGGAAATGTACCGCGCGCTGCGACAAATGGGCGTGCCCGTCGAGCTGGTCGAATATCCCCGCGAGGACCACGGTCCCCTCGCCGGCGGCATCTTCGGCGAGCCCAGCCCTGAGCCCTGGCATGGCTTCGATGGACGACAGCGTATCGTGACCTTCATCGACAAGGCATTTGCCCGGTAGACGCGCGCTTCAGCAGGCATATACTGACATTCCCCCAGGTCCACGCACTTCGACCCATCTGAAAAGGAGCATTCACATGCCCAGTTATCTCGTGCAGGTGTCTTACACGTCCGCCTCTATCGCCGCCCTGGTCAAAAAGCCGCAAAGCCGCTCCGATGTCGTCGCCGTTGCGGTGAAGAAGCTCGGCGGCACCATGGGTCCCTTCTATCTGTGCTTCGGAGACTACGATACCGTCGGCATCGTCGATCTGCCCGACAACGTCAGCGCCGCGGCTTTCGCCCTCGCGATTGCTGCCGGAGGCTCCTGCTCCGACGTGAAAACCACCCCGTTGCTCAGCCTGGACGAGGGCATGGCCGCGCTGAAGAAGGCGGGGACCTCGGGTTATAAGCCGGTCGCGGCAAAATAGAGCCGCTCAACAAAGAAGCCGCCGCGAGGATCTCTCGGGCGGCTTCGATTCTTTCGGAGTGAGGCCGGCTTATCCCCTGCCGGCGGCGCTTTCGATCTTTGCCTCCGCCTCCGCCATCACCTCGTTGGCGTGGGCGTACTTGCCCGCATCTTCGCCGGCCTCGCTCCACAGCTTCTGCCCCTGCTCCATCTGCGCTTCCGCCGCGCTGGTGTCAACGTCTTCGGGCTTCTGTGCGTACTCGACCAGGATGGTCACCCGGTCGGGAAGCACTTCCACGAACCCGCGGGCCACGGTGTAGCGCAGGTCGCCGCTTTCGCCGCCGTGCAGGCGCATTTCCCCGGCGCCGATCTCGGCCAGCAGCGGCGCATGCCCGCGCAGCACCTCGATATAGCCGTTCTTCGCCGGCACTTCGACCGCCTCCACCGCCTGATCGACGAGGATGCGGTCAGGCGTCACCAGCCGGACTTTCAGCTTTTCCGCCATTACTTCGTAGCCGCCTTCAGCTTTTCAGCCTCTTCCAGCACTTCCTCGATCGCGCCGCGCATGTAGAACGCCTGCTCCGGCACATCGTCGTGCTTGCCTTCGATCACTTCCTTAAAGCTGCGCACCGTGTCGGCGATCTTGCAGTACTTGCCCGGAATGCCGGTGAACTGCTCGGCCACGTGGAACGGCTGCGACAGGAACTTCTGCACTTTGCGGGCGCGCGAAACCGTGATCTTGTCCTCTTCCGAAAGCTCGTCGATGCCCAGAATCGCGATGATGTCCTGCAGGTCTTTGTACCGCTGCAGGATTCTCTTCACACCCTGCGCCACGTCGTAGTGTTCCTGCCCGACCGCGCGCGGCGTGAGGATGCGCGAGGTGGACGCCAGCGGATCGACCGCCGGATAAATGCCCAGTTCCGACAGCGGACGCGACAGCACCGTGGTGGCATCGAGGTGAGCAAACGTCGTCGCCGGCGCCGGATCCGTGAGGTCGTCGGCCGGCACGTAAACCGCCTGCACCGACGTGACCGAGCCGCGCTTTGTGGACGTGATCCGTTCCTGCAGCTCGCCCATTTCCGTCGCGAGGTTTGGCTGGTAGCCGACTGCCGAAGGCATGCGGCCGAGCAGCGTCGAAACCTCCGACCCCGCCTGGGTGAAGCGGAAGATGTTATCGATGAAGAGCAGCGTATCCGCCCCTTCCTCATCGCGGAAGAACTCCGCCACCGTCAGTCCGGTCAGCGCCACTCGCAGGCGCGCCCCAGGCGGCTCCGTCATCTGCCCGTAGATCAGCGCCGCCTTCGACTTCGCCGGCTCCTTCAGATTGATGACGCCCGACTCCTGCATCTCCAGCCAGAGGTCGTTCCCCTCGCGGGTGCGCTCGCCGACCCCGGCGAACACCGAGAAACCGCCATGCTGGGAGGCGACGTTGTTGATCAGCTCCTGGATGATGACCGTCTTGCCCACGCCGGCGCCGCCGAACAGGCCGATCTTGCCGCCCTTCAGGAAGGGCTGGATCAGGTCGATGACCTTGATGCCGGTCTCGAACATCTCCTCGTGCGTCGACTGCTCGTCAAACGCCGGGGCCGGCCGATGAATCGGCTTGCGCTCCTTCGCGTCTACGGGACCCAGTGCGTCCACCGGCTGCCCGATCACGTTCAGCACGCGTCCCAGCGTGGCGCGCCCCACCGGCACGGTGATGGGCCCGCCCTGGTCGATGGCCTTCATGCCGCGCACCATGCCTTCGGTGGCTTCCATGGCCACGCAGCGCACGCGGCCCTCGCCCAGGTGCTGCTCCACTTCGAGAATTACGTTGATGGGCACCGGGACGGTGAAGCCGTCGCTCACCACACGCAGCGCCTGGTAAATGGGAGGCATGGTCGCCTCTTCGAACTGCACGTCCACCGCGGGACCGGAAATCTTAACCACTCTGCCGATGTTCTCTGCCATAAATCTCGCTCTAAATGGCGGCTGCGCCGCTCACAATTTCGATAATTTCCTTGGTGATCGCCGCCTGACGAACCCGGTTCATGGTCAGGGTTAGCGAATCGATCATGTCGGATGCGTTGTTGGTGGCCGAATCCATCGCCGTCATGCGCGCGGCATGTTCGGCCGCCACCGATTCCAGCGTCGCGTGATACAGCTGCGAGGTCACATAGCGCGGCAGCACATCCGCAAAAATCTCCGCCGGCGACTGCTCGTAGATGTAATCCACCTCGGCCGTCCCGAACTCCTTCGCTTCGTCTTCGAACTGCTTCTGCGCCGCCGCGGCTTCCTGCGGATACAGGCTCACTCCCGCCGACAATGCGGCTTCCGCCGCGCGCTCCCGCTCTTCGGTCGTGAACTCCTGCGTCTCCGCCAACTGCTGCTGACCCAGCGTCAAAATGGGCAGGATCCGCTCCACCACCACCCGCTGCTGAATCACCGATTTGAACTCGTTGTAAACAACGTAGGCGGCGTCGATCTCTTCGTGCGCGTACCACCCGATGATCTCCTCGGCCATCCCGCGGATCCGCTCGTAGTCCAGCTTCTCCAGAACGCCGGTTGGTTCGCCAATTACCTCGATAGGCTCGGACCGGCGCCGTTCCGGGCGCTCTACGCCTTCCCCCGCATCAGAGAACTGAGCAGACGGGTAGCGGCGGCGGAACAGATCGCGCCCCTTGCGCCCGATCGCCTCAATGTCGATCTGCTTGCGGTCGTTCTCGAGAATGAAAGTCGCTGCGGCCTTAAAGATGTTGTTGTTGAACGCGCCCGCGAATCCCTTGTCGCCGGAAACGACGATCAGCAAAATGCGTTTCTCCGGCCGCGTCAGCAGCAGCGGATGCCGGCATTCCCCTGTCTCCGGGTCGTAGACTTCGGCGCGCCGCTTCAGCGACTCCAGTACGCTGGCCAGCATCGCCGCATATGGACGAGCAGCCATCGCCCGCTCCTGGGCGCGCCGCAGCTTCGCCGCCGAAACCATCTTCATGGCTTTGGTGATCTGCCGCGTGTTGCGCACGCTGCGAATGCGCCGCCGTAAATCGAGGACGTTCGCCATGCCTTAGTGGGCCGCTCCTACCGGCTGCGCCGCCCCCCGCGCCTCTTCTTTCTTACCTTCCTGCCCGTTCAGGGGCTGCACCGAGCCTTGCTTCAGCTTCGCGCTTTCATGCTCGGCCAGAAAGTTCTGCTTGTATTCCTTCAGCGCCGCATGAATCCGCTTCCGCAGATCGTCGTCGAGCGCCTTCTTCGTGGCGATGTCGTTCAGCAACTGGCTCTGCGCCGAGTCCAGATACGGATAGAGCCCGTCCTCGAAGGCGCGAATCTGTTCAACCTTCAGATCGTCCAGATAGCCCTGGGTTCCGGCAAACAGGATGATCACCTGCTTCTCGGCCGGGAGCGGATGGAACTGCGGCTGCTTCAGCAGTTCGGTTAAACGCTGCCCACGGTTCAGCTGGTTCTGCGTCACCTTGTCCAGGTCGCTGCCGAACTGCGAAAACGCCGCCAGTTCGCGATACTGCGCCAGATCCAGCTTCAGCGTGGAGCCCACCTGCTTGATGGCCTTGATCGCCGCCGAGAATCCCACGCGCGATACCGACAGGCCCACGTTCACCGCCGGGCGCACGCCGGAGTTGAACAGATCCGTCTCCAGGAAGATCTGCCCATCCGTAATCGAAATCACGTTCGTCGGAATGTACGCCGATACGTCGCCCGCCTGGGTTTCGATGACCGGCAGCGCCGTCAGCGAGCCCCCGCCGTTTTTGTCGCTCAGCTTGGAGGCGCGCTCCAGCAGCCGCGAATGTAGATAGAAAACGTCTCCGGGATAGGCTTCACGCCCGGGCGGGCGGCGCAGCAGCAGCGAAATCTCGCGGTAAGCGATGGCGTGCTTCGACAGATCGTCGAAAATCACCAGCGCGTGACGCCCCTTGTCGCGGAAGTACTCGCCCATGGCGCACGCCGCGTAGGGCGCCAGATACAGCATCGGCGCCGGCTCCGATGCCGAGGCGGCCACCACAATCGTGTGGCCCATCGCGTCGTACTCTTCCAGCGTCTGCACCACCTGGGCAATCGAGGAGCGCTTCTGCCCGATCGCGCAGTAGATGCAGATCAGGTCGTTGTTCTTGTTGCTGATGATCGAATCCAGCACCACCGCAGTCTTGCCGGTCTGCCGATCGCCGATGATCAGCTCGCGCTGGCCGCGGCCGATCGGGATCATCGAGTCGATGGCCTTTAACCCCGTCATCATCGGCTCGCGCACCGGCTGGCGATCGATCACCCCCGGGGCCAGGCGCTCCACCGGCAGCGTGGCCGACGTCTGAATCGGCCCCTTGTCGTCGATCGGCTGGCCGAGCGAGTTCACCACCCGCCCGATCATGGCGTCACCCACAGGCACGCTGAGAATCTTTCCCGTGCGCTTCACCTGGTCGCCTTCGCGGACCTCGGTGTAGTCGCCCAGCAGCACGCTGCCCACCTGGTCCTCTTCGAGGCTCATGGCCAGACCCGCGATGCCGTGAGGAAACTCCAGCAGCTCGCCGGCCATTACCTTGTCCAGCCCATGCAGGCGGGCGATGCCATCCCCGAGGGTGACGACGGTTCCAACTTCATCGACGCGCATCTTCGCGTCGTAATTGGCAATTTGCTCCTTCAGGAGCGCTGTGATTTCGTCTGCCTTGATTTGCGCCATGCTTTTTTGTTCCCGGACCGCTTCAGAATCCTGTTGTGCTGCCGTGGGTTTTGTCTAACTCGCTGTCAGTTCTTCCCGGAGCCGGTCCAGCCGTCCCCGCACCGAGCCGTCATACACCGTGCTTCCGACCTGGACAACCGCCCCGCCGATCAGGGAACTGTCCTCTTCGTACTGGGCGTCCACCTCGCCGCCGGTCAGCCCGGCAATCTGCTTTTCCAGTTCCCGGCGCTCCGGCTCGTCCAGCTTGCGCGCCGAGATCACCCTCGCTTCCGAGATATTGAGCCGCTGGTTGATCTCCCGCCGAACCTCCGCCAGCACGTCGTCCAGCCCCGCGATGCGGTCGTTGCGGATCAGCACCGCGACCAGGTTCCGCGTGGGCTGCGACATCTGCAGCTTCGCGTTCAGCTTGTCCAGCAGCGCCACCTTCTGCTCCACCGGGAACGACGGATCCGTGAAGAACTCCCGCAGGGGCCGGCTTTCGTGCCATGCCGCCGCGAAATCCGCCAGCTGCCGCTGCCCTTCCTTCGCATTCAGCCGCCCCTCGAACAACACGTCGGCGTAGGCGCGCGCGTATCGGGATGCAAAACTCGCCATTTACGCCTTCCCCTTCGACCCGCTGTTCAGATTCTTGCCAAATTCGCGAATCAGAGCCCGATCCGTATCCGTGGAGAGCTGCAGCTTGCGCATCGCATGATCGATCGCCAGATCGGCCGCGAATTTCTTCAGCTCGCGCTGCGCTGCGGCCTGGGCGGCGGCGATCTCCTGCTCCGCCGAAACCACAATCCGCTCCCGTTCCGATTCCATCGCCGCATGTACCCGCTTTTCGTCCTCCACCGCTTCCTGTTCCACCTGCTGGCGGATCGCATCGATCTCTGAATCCAGCCGCTGCAGCCGCGCTTCCACCCCGGCCAGCCGGCGATTGGCCTCCTCGGTCGCAAGCCGCGCACTCACCAGCTCATGCTGCAGCTTCTCCGAGCGATTGCGGAACATCTTCGGAACGATCTTGAACAGGACGATCAGCACCGATCCCAGAAGCACCCCGGAATTGATGTCCTCAAAAATCTGCGCCGCCGTCTCCGTGCTCACATGCCCATAGCGGGCGATGGTCTGCACCACCGCCGAGTGCCGGTACTGATCGATCTGGTTCTCGCCCTCCGGTGCGTCCATGTGCTCATCTTTGCCGACCGACCGGCGGGCTGCCTGGGCGGGTGTGGTCGCCGCCTGCGCCTGGACTTGAGCCTGGTCCTGAGCCTGGTCCTGAGCATGGAGCCGTGGGGCTGTCATTCCCGCCAGCGAGACGAGAACCCACGCGAGACAGAGGTTGAGGACAGTCCGCTTCAATGCGCGCTCTCCGCTGTCGTGGGTGGCAGAACTGCCGCCAGTACCTGAGCCGACAGTTGCCCCGCTGAGGCCTCGATCTGCTTCCGCGCCTCAGCTCCCTGGCCCTGCAGAGCCGTCTGGGCCGCAGATACCCGCTGCTGCGCCGCCAGACGAGCCGCCGCCAGCGCATTTTCCCGCTCCGCATTCCATTGCCGGATACGCTGCTCCCGCGCCCGGAAAATTTCTGCCCGCGCCGCCCGCAGCCTGGCCTCATATTCCTGGGCCCGCACATCCGCCTCGGCAATCGCCAGACGCGACTTCTCCAACGCCCCGGCGGTTCTCTCCCGGCGCTCTGCGCGAATCTGCTGAAGGCGGCCGTACAGGATGAACCGGTACGCCAAAACCAGCAAAATAAAGAGGATCAGCGTCGGCACGGAGCCGAGCGCAAGATCACCAAGCTGATGCAGCAACTCATCCATAGATAGACAGGCTGGTGGTCGGAAACGGGTGAAGTATCAGGTGGAACCTTGGACTTTAACAGACGCAAAAAATGAGTGTCAAATGACCAAAGACACTTACTCGGCGCCTCCCAAACCTATAGCTCCCGCAATTGCCAACCAGCCTTGCCCGTGGGTAACTTTTTTTTTGATCCCGCCACAGCCGGGCCTTGACCGAACCGGCTTCCCGCGTACAATGAGAATACCACCTCGACCCGGATCAGGGTCGGCGAACCGGATGATCGGAGTTCCCACCACTCTGTCATCCGGTTTGTTTTGTTTACAGACAAAAGTCAGTCTTTCTGCGTTCGCCGGAACCGCCGGTACCGCCCCAGCAGCGACGCGGGACCCGCCACCGTCATCCTCACCAGGTTCCCTTCGTACTCGCGATCCGTTACCACTGCGCCCGCCTCCAGCGCCGACAGCGCCTCAGCCTCCGCCTGCGGCACCTGAAACCTCTGCTCCCAAATCGGGTCCTGCACCAGCTCTGCATCGATGCGCTCCAGCAGCGCATCCAGACCCGTCCGCTGTTTGGCGGAAATCGCCAGGCCGCGCCCGCTGAGCGCGTGGCATTCCTCACTACTCAGCAGATCCGCCTTGTTGAGCACCTCGATCCGTGGTTTCTGCAGCACATCCAGCTCCCCCAGAACCTTCTCCACCTCCGCCTTATGCTCCTCGCGCAGCGGACTCGACGCATCTCGGACGTGCACCAGAACCTCCGCCTGGCCCACCTCCTCCAGCGTCGCCCGGAACGACGTCACCAGCGTGTGGGGCAGGTCGCGGATGAAGCCCACCGTGTCCGAGAGCAGGATTTTCCTTCGGCTGGGCAGGTGGATCGCGCTCAGCTTCGGGTCCAGGGTGGCGAACATCCGCGCCGATTCTAAAACCCCTCCGCGGGTCAGCGCGTTGAAAAGCGTACTCTTGCCCGCATTCGTGTATCCCACCAGAGCCACTGTGGGCACGGGCACCGATTCACGCCGCTGCCGCTGCTGCGCCCGGATCCGCCGCACCGCTTCCAGCTCCCGCCGCAGTTGCAGAACCTTCCGCTGAATCCGCCGCCGATCCGTCTCCAGCTGCGTCTCGCCGGGACCCCTGGTGCCGATCCCGCCGCCCAGCTGCGACATGGCTTTCCCGTGTCCGGTCAGCCGCGGCAGCATGTACTCCAGCTGCGCCAGCTCCACCTGCAGCTGGCCCTCGCGGGTCCGCGCGTGGCGCGCAAAAATGTCCAGGATCAGCTGCGTTCGGTCGATCACCCGGCAAGGGAGCGCGTCTTCCAGGTTGCGCAGTTGCGTGGGGCTCAAATCGTGGTCGAAGATCGCCAGGTCCGCCTGGCTCGAAGCCACCACCGCCCCCAGCTCCTCAACCTTGCCGCTGCCCACCAGAGTCGCCGGATCGGCCTTCGGCCGGTGCTGCGCCATTTCCGCCGCAATCGACGCTCCGGCGCTTACCACCAGTTCCCGGAATTCCTCCAGGCGCGATTCTTCCTCGGCAGCAACCTGCACGGCCCGCGCCGGTTCGCCCGTGCCTTCCTCGCTCCGCGCGGCCGCACGCGCCTGCGCGGCTCCCCGGGACAGAGCTTTCCCGGAGCGTCCCAGAGAGACTGATACCAGCAGAGCGCGCTCCGCCTTCGGACCCGTCGCATTCAACGGCATGGTAAGGTGCGCGCCTGCTGTGGACCGGTTCCCCTCAGGAGCCGGAGGCTTCCTGCACCGCCGTTGGCGGCGCTACCGCCACCGGTCCCGCCTGCGCGCCGTGCGGAGGCCGGTGCTCGCCATGCAGCACCGAACGCGTGCTGACCACGGTCGAGATGGCGTGCTTGAAAATCAGCTGCTCCTGGCTGTTGTTTTCCAGAAGCACCGAATATTTGTCGAATGAGCGGATCTTTCCCGTCAGTTTCACGCCGCTCACCAGATAAATCGTTATCGGGGTTTTGTCTTTGCGAACAGTGTTCAGGAAAGTATCCTGAATGTTCTGTGCCGGCTTGGTATCCATGAGCCGATCTCCTTTTCCCTCTTTTTTGTCCCAATGGTGATCCTGCCAACCACTGAAAAACCACAGCGAAGCCAAACGTGGAAACGCCGCATCCACCACCAGGGCGTGAATCCACCATACGAGCTTGCGCCGCCTTTGCGCAAATACGCTTCGGGCCGAAAATCAGCCCCGCGGCCAGCCTACCGCCGATGCCGGCGACGCCTTACCCGGTGCTCCGTCCGCGCCGCAGTTGCGACTGCCGGCGCACCCGGCGCTCCCACCCGCCGCACCAGAACCCCTTCCATATGGTAAGTCTCGACCACCGTGGCTCCCGGCCTGACCATCCCTGTCTGCGGATCCAGAGAGACGGTTAGCGGGTCCGTCGCCTCCCGAAACGAAAAAACCGGCTCTGTCTGATTCCCAAACGTCTGCCGGGTCACTGTCACCGGCAGATACCCCGCGACATTCCGCTCCCGATACGCCGTTTCGTATCGGTGCTTCTTTGCGTTCCACGTGAACACCCGCACCTGGTCGAAATCGAACGGCAGTCCGTCCCTCCACGAAGTCAGCATCATCACGTACTCCGGAACCTGGTTCCCCGGCACATTGGCGCCCGCGTCCTCCACCGTCCTCAGCACATAGGCCCCGACGATCTTCTGCCCTTCCGCCAGCCCGGCAATCGCATCCGGCACATCTTCCTCGAGAGCGCGCCCCCGCACCCACCCCACCTGCCCGGAACGGGTGCGGACCAGCCAGTAGTCTTCCAGCGCGGGATTCGCCAGATCGTCTAAATTTTTCTTCTTTTCCGGTTTGACGGTCTTCTTCACCCGCAGCGGCACCGGCTGCGGGACCTCCGGCCGCGGAACCGACGCCCGCATCAGCAGCTCCACCTTTGCGTTCTCCGGCACCAGAGCAAACCGGTCCGACGTGCGCCCTGGCGCGTCGCGCAGCCAGTAATCCTCCTGCAGCACGCCCGTCGCCACCACCGGATCGCTCGCGTTGTCTTTTTCCATCTGGCCGAACCGGTCGTAAACGCTCTGGTCGATGACCGCATGATCTTCGATCCATCCGATTTCGCCCTTATCGGTCTTCACCTTCAGAAAGCGCCGGCCATGCTCCAGCACCTGGAGCCGCTGCCCGTTGGTCACCTCAGCCACCCGGTTGCTCACCGCGGCCACCCGGTCGCGCAGGAAGGTTCCCCGCGCCCAGACGTACACATACTCATGAGAGACATGCGGCGCAAACCGCCCGCAGCCCTGCATCAGCAGGAGCCCGGCAATCAGAGCGGGGGCAAAACGGCGCACAAAGGCAGAAGAAAACGGCATGGAACTGGCAAACAACCGCAGCTTTGGATGTCGCGGGTTAACCAAAGGATACACGGAATCGGCGACCCCAAAGGGCTTTCCCCGACCCGTCTCAAATTCCTTTAGTACCTGTTTGGCAGCTTGCGGAAAAACCAGCCGCTTTGAAAGCGCGCGTCTTCACAGCTCGCCCAGCTCGTAATCGAAGTCGTAAAAGTGCTGCTTCTCCTCGAGGCGAATCTCCATCGTGCCGCGCAGTCCAGCCAACTCCTCGGTCCCCGAATCCGGAACCACCTCGATCGAGAGTTTTGGCTCTCCGCGAGTCATGGTGGCATGGTGCTGAAGGACAAAGCCGCCCTTCCGCCCAGCCAGCGTCCCGGTCACGCGCTCCATGGCGACATAGCCCCCTGAGCCGATCGCGCGGTCAAGGATGCTGAGCATCTCCCCCTGGCTGGTCGCCTCCAGATCGCCGCGGAACCGCTTGTCCAGCGCCATGCGGCCAACCCCAGCGGCCTCGGCATGCGGGTTATCTGCTTTCTGCGGCAGCACTTTGACGTCGAAAGGACCGCTGATTCGTGTCATCATTCGGCCAGCATAGCACCGCGTCGGCGGCTCTGGAGGCATCCAACATGGCCATGAAGAGGATCGGCCCCTTTCTTTTCCCCACCATCGCTCTCGCCCTTGTGCTGGCTGGCTGCAACAGCAACCAGAACCAGCCGCAGCCGGAAAGCGCAGCGCAGAACCAGCCCACAGCCGCCGGGGACCCGGCTTCCGCGAATCTGGCTCCGGCCAGCGACACGACGGCCGCTCCAGCCCAGGAGAATCCGCCGGCTCCGCCTGCCGACCAGTCCGCCGATCAGTCCGCCGATCAGTCCGGCTACGATCAGGCGCCGCCGCCGGAACCGGATCAGTACGGCCAGGATTACTCTGAGACCGCCGAAGACGTGGCTCCCGAACCGCCGCCCGCGATTCCGGACTACGATCAGCCGCCCGCTCCCGGCCCGGACTATCTCTGGACGCCCGGCTATTGGGCTTACGCGTCCCAGGGGTATTACTGGGTTCCTGGCGCCTGGGTCATGGCACCGTTCATCGGCGCGCTGTGGACACCGGGGTACTGGGGCTGGGACAACAACCGCTATTCCTGGCACCACGGCTACTGGGGCTCGCACGTCGGCTTTTATGGCGGAGTGAACTACGGCTTCGGTTACGGCGGCGACGGGTACGAAGGCGGCTACTGGCGGAACAACAACTTCTACTACAACCGCGACGTGACGCAAGTGGGGAACGGCATTCACAACACGTATAACTACCGCGTCGCGCACCCGTTCAACAACTCGCGAGTCGCCTACAACGGCGGCCGCGGCGGCCTGAATTACCGCCCGACGCGGGAGCAGGAATCCGCGCGGCAGGAGCAGCACTTTGCTCCGCTGCCCGTGCAGCACACGCTGGCGCAAACGGCGCAGCGGAACCGCGCCCAGTTCGCGGGGCAGAACCATGGCAGACCGCAGACGGTCGCTGAGAGTCGCCCCATCAGCGCCGGCAATGCACCCGCTCCGCGCGCGGAGGATTTCCATGGCGCGCCCGCGATTCATGCAACCGCGCCGGCTGCGAGCCACCCCGCGCCGCTGAATGTGCCGCGCCCGACGCCAGGACGGCCGGCGGTGCACAACGAACCGCGGCAGGGATCCAGACCGGCAGCTCCTGCGACGACGCGTCCGGAAGCCCGCAACTTGCCCGCGCCGCATGGACGGCCGGCGACGCGGCCTGAGCCGCGCAATCAGACTACGCGTCCGCCCACAGTTGCAAGGCCGCAGCCCCAGTCACGGCCGCAGCCCCAGGCGCGCCCGGAAGCGCGACCGCAAGCTCGGCCGGCTCCGCAGCGCAAGCAGGAAGCCCGTCCGCAACCGCGCACAGAGAAGAAGCCGGACGACACGCACCCGCAGAGGTAAAGGGGAGAATCAGGCGGCGCGTTCGGGGCGGACGCAGGTGCGGGCGAGCAGTTCGTGGAGCTGAAACGCCCGCTCCAATTGGCTCTCCACCAGAAGTTGCTGGCGGCGGCGATGACCGGCATCGTCGAGCAGCGGGAGGAGCCGCGCGTCGCGCGTCGCGCCTGCCTCGAGATCGCGGATTGCCGTCTCCATCGTGAGGCGGAAACGGGCGCTGACATGGAAGGGTTCGGAGGTGCAGAGGAGTCGGCGCATGATGATTGTCCGGCAGTTTAAAGTTCTTTGTTCTGCTGCCGATTCTAGAGAGATGGGGCGAATCCGGCCACGTCACGCGAGGGCTCGGGTTCAGAAACTTTGGGTGCCGGCTGTTTCGATGTGAGACAGCCGGACCTTGTTATAGCTCGAGGCTCTTGCTGGCCACCCGCTCCTGTGCCTGTGCCACAAAAGATTCCAGCGGCACCGAGCCCTGGTCGCCCTTGCCGCGCGTCCGCACACTCACGGCGGTCGCGGATTCCTCTTTGTCTCCCACGACCAGGACATAGGGAATCTTCTGCAGGGTGAAGTCGCGGATCTTGGCGTTCATCTTTTCGTTGCGAGCATCGATCTCGACGCGGAAGCCGGCCTGTTGCAGCTGCTCCTGAACGGTTCGCGCATAGGCGTGATGCCGCTCGCTGATGGGCACCAGAGCCATCTGCACCGGAGCCAACCACAGCGGGAAGGCTCCGGCATACATCTCGATGAGGTACGAAACCATGCGCTCCATGGTGCTGATGATGGCGCGATGGATCATGACCGGCCGCGGCTGGCTGCCATCGGCGGCGGTGTACTTGAGCGCGAACTGGCTGGGCAGGTGAAAATCCAGCTGCACGGTGGAGTAAGTCTCCTCGTGACCCATGACGTCGGCCAGCTGGATGTCGAGTTTGGGACCATAGAAGGCCGCGTCGCCTTTGCTCTCCCGGTAATTCAGCCCCAGCGAATCGAGCGCCTCGCGCAGCTCCCGCTCGCCCAACTCCCACATGGCGTCGTTGTCGACGTACTTCTCTTTGTTGGCCGGATCGCGCAGCGAGAGCCGGTAGCTGTACTTCGTGATGCCCAGATCTTTGTAAGCGCGCTCCACCAGCTTCATCACGCCGGAGAATTCTTCGTTGATCTGCTCCGGCGTGCAGAAAATGTGCGCATCGTTGAGCGTCATGCAGCGGACACGGCTCAGGCCGCTCAGCACGCCCGATCGCTCGTAGCGATACATGGTTCCCAGTTCGGCCAGGCGTACGGGCAGGTCGCGGTAGCTGCGCAGCTTCGACTCGTAGATGAGGATGTGGTGCGGGCAGTTCATGGGCCGCAGCACCATTTGCTCGGTTTCGAGGTCCATGGGCGGAAACATGTCCTCGTGGTAATGCGCCCAGTGGCCGGAGCGGATATACAGATCCACCTTGGCCAGGCTGGGCGTGTAGACGTGCTCGTAGCCCATCTGGCGTTCGAGGCCGAGGATGTACTCCTCGAGCAGCCGCCGGATGGTCGCGCCCTTGGGCAGCCAAAGAGGCAGGCCGGCGCCGACCTCGTCGCTGACGGTGAAGAGCTCCAGTTCTTTGCCCAGGCGGCGGTGGTCGCGGCGTTTCGCGTCTTCGATCCGCTCCAGATACTCGTCGAGATCCTTTTTCGAGAAGAAGGCAGTGCCGTAGATGCGCTGGAGCTGGGCGTTCTTCTCGTCGCCAAGCCAGTAGGCGCCGGAGAGACTCGTCACCTTGAAGGCCTTCACGCGACCGGTGGAGGGCACGTGCGGGCCACGGCAGAAATCGACGAAATGACCATTCCGATAAAGGGAAATGGCTTCGCCTGGATGGGTGAACTTCTCCACGAAGTGAACCTTCATGAAGTCGTTGCCGGCTTTGAACTGCTGCAGACCTTCCTCGCGTGGCTCAGACTCGCGGACGAAGTTCTCGTTGCGGGCGACGACTTCCGCCATTCGGCCCTCGATGAGCTTCAGATCCTCCGGGGTAAACGGCGTCGGCCGCCAGAAGTCGTAGAAGAAGCCTGTATCGGTGGCTGGACCGTGGCCCAGCTTCGTTTCAGGAAACAGCTCAGTCACGGCGGTCGCCAGCACATGCGCCGCCGAATGGCGCAACACCTTCAGCGCCGCGGGATCCTTCTCGGTAATGAGCTGCAGCGCCACATCTTCCTGGAGCGGCGTGCCGAGATCGATCAGCCGTTCCGCATGCGGATCCTCGGCGGCATACATGGACGCTTCGGCGCCCTCGGTGGCCGCGGTGGCCGATGCCGCTGCGCGCAGCGGGCGGATGCGGGCGACAACCGCCGCCTGGGCAAGACGCGGAGAGATGCCTTCGGCGATGGCCAGCGACGTTGTGCCGGCAGGCACCTCGCGCACGGAGCCATCGGGGAGCTGAACCTGAATGGAACTCATATCCAGCAGGTTAACGGAGTCCTCGGCTGCCGACCACATCACCCGGGTCACACCGGCACTGTGCGTGGCCCGATCCGCCACCGGGCTGCCGGTCTGTACGGCCGGTTTTACTTCAGCCCGACGTGGGCCGTCATCTGGATGTTGCCCCAGTCGGTGATGTCGGGATAGGTCTCGAAATCGGTCTTGTAAGCACGCGCGCCGCCCAGTTGCTGTGGAGTCATCTGATCGATCTTTTGCCACAAGGCCGGGATGACTTGCTGCGGCGGCCCCTGGTCCGACTGGATCACGGCGTATTTGCCCGCCTGAATCTTTCTCACGACAAACCCGTCCGGCACTTTGTCGGCTGAAGTAACCTGGACGCCGAGGGTGTAGTTGTATTCGCCGCTGGAATCGGTCGCGTAATCGCTGTAGACCACGACCAGGTCGTCGCTGACGCGGTTGGGAACCTGGGAGAGCTTGTCGTCCTGCATCACGCTCTGCCAGAGCTGCGGGATTTCTCCCTGTCCGCCGGCTTCCTTGTCGTTGGTGGTGCGAACGGTGAGCCCCACGACGGTGAAGCTGTCCTGTTGGCCGACTTTCACAGTGGGAGCAACCGGAACCGTTTGTGCAGAGGCGTTGGAAGTCTGCGCGAAGCCTTGGAGGCCCAGAGCCAGGAGGAGCGGAAAAGCATATCGAAAAGTGGCGGAGAGCATAGCAGAGCAGTATAACCAGCCCCGGACCCTGCAACTTCCGGAATTTTCGGCGCCCTCTGCGAACGGGATCGCACTTTGGTCAGGGTACGGTGGAGTCCCTGTCCCCCATTGGTGGCAGGCAAATGGCCGCGATGGTCTGCTGCGGTTCTCAGGGCGACGGTTAAGATGAGAGCAATCTCCTGAACGAATTGAGACAACGTCCGGTGCCGATCACTGAGCTGGGAGCGCGACGAGGCGTGAGAACGACGACAGCCCTCCTGGGGCTGGCGGTCCTCTGCCTGACCGGGTGCCAGACGATCCAGAATTCGTCCCCTTCCCAAACGCTGGTGCGGGTCATCGACGCCTCTTACAATGCCCCGCCGGTGGACGTAAAGATCGGCACCACGCCGATTGCGGTGGACATTGGGGCGGCGACTTTTACCAACTACGCTTTCCTGCCCCCGGAAAACGCAACGGCGTATGTCTATCCAACGAAGGCCACCACCGCGACCGCGTCGGTGGCTGGCGCATTCCTGGTGACGCAACAGCATTCGGTCTTCATCACGGATACGAGCACTGGCTACCAGGCCACGCTCCTGCTGGATCAGGCTGTGCTTCCTCCGGCCGGCTATGTCTCTCTCCGATTTCTGCAGCAGGCGCCCCGTGCAGGGGCGGTGGACATTTATCTCATCGCGAGCACCGGGACGTTCACTGGCGCCAAGCCGCTGCTCAGCCATGTACCGCCCGCCACGGTCTCCGGCTACGTCAACGTGCAGGCGGGCAGCTACACCCTGGCGATTGCGCCGGCCGGGGATACCAACCCCAACGACGTGTACACGAGCGAGTCTCTGCAGTTCACCGCGGAACAGGTGCGAAGCGTTCTGATTATGGATGCGCAGCTGACGACGAATCCGCCGGTGACGATCGCCATTGGCAACGACCTGAACTGACGGCTGGAGGACAGGCGCGCGAGCGCGAGCCGGATTTCGAAACATGGCATTCTGAGTACGGATGGAAATCACTGGCCGGGATGCGCTGATCGTCGTCGATGTGCAGAACGACTTCTGCCCGGGTGGGGCTTTGCCGGTGCCGGAGGGCGACGCGGTGATCCCTGTGATTCAGGAATTTGAGGACCGGTTCGAGCACATTCTGCTGACCCAGGACTGGCATCCTCCCGGCCATTGCTCGTTTGCGTCGAGCCATCCGGGGCGCAAGCCCTTCGATCTCGATCCTGTCTCGGACGAACGGCTGTGGCCGGATCATTGCGTGCAGGGGACGCGTGGGGCAAAACTTCATCCAACACTTCAACTGTCAAGGGCAGAGTTAATTTTGCGCAAGGGCTTTCGGCGGGAGATGGACTCGTACTCAGCCTTCTTCGAGAACGACCATAAGACGCCGACCGGGCTGGCCGCGTATGGGCGGGAGCGCGGGTTCCAACGGCTCTTTTTCGCGGGGCTTGCTTACGACTTTTGCGTCGGCTTCTCTGCCCTGGATGCGCGCCGGTGCGGATTTGCAGCGGTGGTCATTCGAAACGCCTGCCGCGGGATCGACAACGACGGGTCGGTGGCGGCGATGGCGGAGGCTCTGGCCCGCGCGGGTGTGGTTCAGGTGGACCGCCAGGATCTATAACACCTGACTCTTCGGGCCCGCCTGCTTCAATCCTCCTGGTCGTCCTGGCAAACGCCCGGGATCAGCGCTTCGCAGCAGTCTTGATCCAGCTTATGAGGTGCGTCGCCGAAGAGGAGCGCGAGCGCGTCGTCATGGGTCAGGCCGGAGCGGTAGGGGCGGTCCTCCGTGAGCGCGCCATAGACATCGGCAACGGCAATGATGCGCGCTTCCAGCGGGAGCTGACTGGCGGTGAGGCGGCGTGGGTACCCAGAGCCGTCGAGTTTCTCATGGTGCGCGCCGGCAATCTGCGCGAGCTCACGAAAAGAGGTGATGCGGGAGAGGATCTCCTGGGTCAGGTGTGGGTGCTCCTGTACTACCACCCACTCCGAGGCATTGAGCTTGCCGGGCTTGTCGAGGATCGAATTTGGAACGCGCAGCTTGCCCAGGTCGTGCAGCAGCGCAGCGCGATTGACCAACTGCTGCCGTTCGGGAGTGAGGCCAAGCCGGCGGGCGATGGTGCGCGCGGCTGCGGTGACTCCGATCGAATGGCGGAAGGTGAACGACGATTTGGCGTCCACCACGTCCGCGAATGCTTCGCAGATCAGATCGACGTCGGCGGCCTCGAGGCGGTGCATCGTTTCCGGAGCAAGGTCCAGCGCCGCCGCCCGCGTCTCGTACTCCGGAGTCGTCGGCAGCGCATGCGCCCAAAGACCGTGGCTGCGATGGAGGCGGGTGGTCACGCGGACCAGATCGGGATCGAACCAGCGGCCCGCCCGCTCATGGAGCACCTGCAGAGCCCTGCCAATGCCCTGCTCGGAGGCAAAGACATCGAGGTGCTGGGCAACCGCCAGAATCCGCGAGCCCAGAGGGATGGCCTTGCCCGCGCGCCGATCCGGATAGCCGCTGCCATCCCAGTGCTCATCGAGACCTCGCACGGCTTCCGCGGCGCTGTCGCCGAGGCCGAGTTTACGCAGAATATGGGCGCCGCGATCGCAGCGCAGCCTGATCATCTCCTCGTTGTTGCGATGCTGGGTGAGCCCAATGCGCACAATCCCGGCGGCCCGGCGAAGGGCGCCGGCCTCAGGGAGAACGTTGGTCCAGAGCAGCCCCAGCGTGGAAGCCTTTGGGTGATTGGGCCGGGTCCAGTCTTCGAGCTTGACGCCCGCTTTGACCCGTCGTTCATCGCCGCCGCCGATGATCTGACAGAGCCGGGCTGCGTTGCTGCTGCAGCCGATGTCCTTCAATAAGAGAGCGTAGTAAAGGTCCGCGCGTTCCTCGGCGGGCAGGTGGAGTTCTTCGGCGATGCGCATGCCGAAAATGCAGCTGCGCAGCGCGTGGCCGGGCACGGCGCCTTCCGTCAGGTCGAGTGCGAAAGACAAAGCAGAGAGAATTTCCGCCAGAGAGATGCGGCGTGTTCCAGCCGGAGCCCGGAACGGAATCACGCGCACCGGCGAGGTTAGAGTAGCCACAGTTTCCCCCGGGTGACCCTGCGAAAGGTTCACGGTAGCAGCATTACCCGAGGATGCAACTCCCACAAAAGTTGGGAGTTACTGCAGTTTCCGCCGGACAGGAGGGGCGGTTTTGCGGGGCGCAGACTCACCGTTGCGCCGCGCCGCCGTCTTCGCTTCCAGCGAGAGGAGCTTTTCCTTGCGCTCGATGCCCCAGCGATAGCCCGTGGGCTTGCCGTCGCTCCCGATCACGCGATGACAGGGGATGACGACCGCCACGGGATTCGTTGCGCAGGCCCGGGCCACTGCGCGTACCGCGGTGGGCTGCCCCAGTGACTGTGCCACCTGGCTGTAGGTGCGGGTTTCACCGCGCGGGATGCGCCGCAGCGCCTCCCACACACGCATCTGGAAGGCGGTGGCACGCAGATCCAGAGGGAGGTCGAGGGCTGCAGGATGGGCCGTGAATTGGGAGAGCAGCTTTTGCAGATGAGCCCCGAGGCTCGGCTCACGATGAATCTTCGCGGCGGGAAACTGCGCGCGCAGCTCGCGTGTGAGTTGCGGCTCGGTATCGCCCAGGATAACGGAACAGAGGCCCCGCTCCGTGGCGGCGATGAGCACCTTGCCCAGCGGACCGTCGCCGACCGCGTAACCGATCTGCGCATCTTTGCCGCCGGCGCGGAACTTGCCGGGAGCCATTCCGAGTTGGGCATTCTCGTAGGCGCGTCCAGGGCCGGAGTAGCCGGCGTCGTAGATGGCATCGGTCACGCGCGCCGAACCCGTGGCGAGTTCTTCGCGGAATGAAGCGGCGCGGCGCTGGCGCTGGTACTGCGCGGGCGTTATGCCGAGCACGCGCCGGAAGGCGCGCTCGATGGTGAAGGGACTGCGGCCGGTGCTGCGGGCCAACTCCTTCAGGGTAACCGGGCGATCCCTGCCGAGCTTCGCGGAGATGGCTTCAACCAGAGCGGCGTCGGCATGGGGTAGCTGCGGACGGCAGCGCCGGCATGGGCGATAGCCCGCGCTGATCGCCCCTTCAGAATCGGGAAAGAAGACCACATGGGTCCGCGCCGGGCGGCGGCTGGGACACGTGGGCCGGCAGAAGACGCCGGTCGTCGTCACGGCATACACCATCTCGGCGTCGGCGGCGGGATCGCGGGCCAGAACTGCGGCCCAGGCCTGGTCCTGGGGAAGCATCGCGGCTGGGATCATCGTACTCGTCTCCTCTGAAGAAGAGCATGACAGCGGCGACCCGGGCAGACACTCCGGGAATTGCGAGCAAATTTTCCAGGAAGGCGCAGACAGGATCTGAAATGCGGATGATCCGGCTTACCGGCGCCACCAGCCAGTCGGGAAAACGGCGTGCCAGTCAGCCCTCAGGAGCGTCAGCGCCAGAATAACAACGGCGACGATCAGGATCCCGGCGGCCTGCTGGCGGCGCACCCGGGCCGGCGTCATTCGTCACCCGGCTGAATGTTGTAGAGGAAGTAGAAGCGAAGCTCCAGGAACGGGCCTTTAAAGGCCTTGGGCAGCGGAGGAAACGGCGAGGCGCCGGTGATCCCCCCCCAGGCTGCGCGGTCAAGGGACACATCGCCGGAGGGGCTCTCCAGCTGCATGCTTTCCACACTGCCGTCCGGCATAATGCGGAAACGAATGAGCACCTTGCCCTCTTTATTGATGGGCGGGCGCGCCTCTTCGGGAATCATCGGGTACCAGGAGCGTTTCGTATCCCAGATCACGCGCTGGATATAGGGGCCAAAGTCGACCCCCATCGTGTCGCTGAGGATGTCGACCGCTCCCTGGATGCCCTGGTGCTGTGGACTAACGCCCTGCCCCATATCGCCGCCGAACTGACCGTTGCGGCCCTGCATAGCCTGGCGCATGGCCTGCTGCAATTGCTGATTGGGATCGGCAGCCCCGGTGCGGAAATTCGGCTGCGGCGCCATAGGCGGCGCTTCCATCTTCGCCTGATTATTCTCCGGCAGCGGCTGGGCGGGCGGCGTGGGGGCCTTTTGCTGCGCCACCTGGGGCTGCGGCGGCGCGGGGGCTGCGGGTTGCCGGGTCGGAGCCGGAGCGGGCGTGGGAACCGGCGGTCCGGCGCGGCGCATGGCCTCCAGCTCCTGCAGAGTCTTACGGTCCAGCGTCGGGTGCTGCGACTGCGCGAGGCGATCCTTGTCGGAGATGATGTTCGTCGGCTTCGGCCTGACCTTCAGCGCGTCCTGAGGCATGTCCAGGAAGGTGAGGTCTTTCGCACGCTGCTTCATGATGACGGAGGGATCGACGACGCGGACATGGTAGATGTACTTCGGGCCGTAGAACAAATACCAGGCCAAAATCATGTGGATGATAAGCGCGATCCACAACTTCTCGCGCAGGCCGGTCCAGCTGCGGCTGCCCTCCAGCTCGTCAATAACGTGCAACAGGTCGGTGTGATCCAGACCTTCGTAGCGGCGGCGGCGGAGCGCCCGCGGACCGGATCCATAGGAATTTTCCGCGAGGTTCGCCGTGGCTCCGGAATCCGCTGATTCCTGGGACTCGCTCTCGTCGGCAAACTCCTCTGCCGGCGGGTCGAGCGGCTCAGTTGGGGTTACTCGAATCGGCATTCCGGGGTGACTTCAGTTATGCGCGGCTCCAACCGGCCCCCTGAGCTCTGTCGGACAGCGCAGCAGGGTGAAGCGGGAACGCCACGGATTCCTTGAGACCATTTTCTCATCAAAATGGCGGAAACCTTCCTGTTTGTACAATCGAATTCGTGACTTCCGATTCCAGGAGCTCCCCATCCCGAAGCGCCGGCGTGATCACCGTCAGTGATGCGTGTTCGCAGGGCTTGCGTGAGGATCTTTCGGGCCCCGCAGTGGCTCGCACGTTAGACGTTGCCGGATGGGAAACGGTGCTGCACCTTATGGTTCCTGACGAACAAAAGCTCATCGAAGACGCAATCCGGCATGCCGCGAAAGTTGCACGGCTGGTGATCACCACGGGAGGAACCGGCATCGCCGCGCGCGATCTCACGCCGGAAGCCACCCGGGCGGTCTGTGATCGTCTCCTGGAAGGAGTGCCGGAGTTGATGCGGGCCGAAGGCCGACGCGAGACCCCGATGGCGGTTCTGAGCCGGGGGCTCTGCGGCACCCTGGGGACCTCGCTCGTGCTGAATCTGCCGGGCAGCCCGGCCGGAGCCGTGAACTCGCTCGAGGCAGTCCTGCCGGTTCTGCCGCACGCGGTCGATCTGCTGGAAGGCAAGACGGAACACCGTGCAGAGGGCCAGCGCGCGGCATCCGAACCGGTAAACACGAGAAAGGCTGGAGAGACGAGAAAGGTCGAACACTCCTGAAATCCCTCTTCCGCAAGTTCACAAAATTCACCCACTGGATCCAGCACGTTCTCCTGCCGCTTGGGCCATGGGGGATCCTGCTGGCCTCGTTCGTGGATTCGGCCAGCATCCCGCTTCCCATCGACGTGTTGGTGGCTGGCTGGGCCTGGGCGGACCGGCAGCATTTCTACGTCTATGCCATCCTGGCGGCGGCCGGTTCGGCGCTGGGCGGCCTAGTTCCGTTCCTTCTGGGCCGCGCAGGCGGCGAACTGTTCCTGCTGAAGCGAATCGATCGGGCGCGCTTCGAGGCGCTCCGCAATCGCTTCGAGAAGCAGGAATTTTTGGCCATCCTGATTCCCTCGCTGATGCCGCCGCCCACCACCTGGAAGCTCTTTGTCTTTGCGGCCGGTGTGTTTGAAATGCGCACTGTCACCTTTGAGCTCGCAGTGTTTGTCGGGAGGCTGCTGCGCTTCGGGATCGAGTGTTTTCTCGTGATCAAATACGGGCCGCAGATCGTGAATGTGATCGGGGACATGGCGAAAAAGCACCTGGTCCTGACCCTGGTGCTGCTGGCCCTGGTCTTTGGAGGACTGGGGTGGTGGATCTGGCGGAAGCTGCGGCGCAGAGAACCGAGCCCGTCAGCCAGGGCCTGACGAGCGAACGACTGCGCCCCCCCACCCCCTGGCTGAGGACCTCAAAAACTACTTTGTTTTCAATTAACCGAGGGTAATACCCTGAGGGTATTACCTTGCTGTGCACCATTTGTTATGCATTGCTCCCGGACGAAATGACAGGCAATAGGCAATAGGCAACAGGCAACAGGCAGCCGGTTCGGGCGGCCGGTCTTCGGCCGTTCAATACGGCTGGTTTTTCCAGATGAACGGGACAAAGTAGTTTGCCAGGAACCACGACAGCAAAAACATCACCGCGATCAGACTCACGCTCCAGAAGAAGAGGCGAACAGGCAGCGTCTGCAGCAGGGATGGAACGGGTTCGCGATCGAATT
Organism: Acidobacteriaceae bacterium; assembly: GCA_049579805.1. Classification (GTDB taxonomy): domain Bacteria; phylum Acidobacteriota; class Terriglobia; order Terriglobales; family Acidobacteriaceae; genus Palsa-343. Next base: position 1,829 of record JBAUOP010000134.1, on the reverse strand, counting down.
TCCGGTTAGGAATCTCGAACAGCAGGCCGCTGGCGAAGCAGACACTGGCGGCCAGCCCCAGATTGGCCAGCGCGGAGATCAGGCGATCCTCCCATCCGCTGCCGGGGACGAAGAAGGCGTGGCCGAGCAAGTCGTACAGCACCAGGATGCTTCCGGCCAGACCGAAAAATTTGGCAATCTGCAGCATCGGGATTGCCTCGTTCGCGCCGCGTTACCCGTGGATGCCTTTGAGCGCCGGATACACGCGGCGATACCCCGTATACCCTTCAGCATACCGCTGGACGAGCTTTGGGTCGGGCTGAATTGTCTCGGCCACGGTGATGCCGGCGGCGCAGGCTGCTTCCAGGTCCGGCCAGCCGCCCGCGCCGACGCCCGCCAGCAACGCTGCCCCGAAGGCTCCACCTTCTTCTGCGGTGAGTCGCTCGCAGGGATACGCGTAAATGTTGGCCTGAATCGTCCGCCACAGCGGGCCGCGTGCCCCGCCGCCGCCGAGGCGCACGCCTTTGACCGGAATCCCCAGCTCGGAGAAGAGCGTAAAGGTGTCCTTGAGCGAATAGGCAACGCCTTCGAGGACGGCGCGGGTGAAGTGTGCGCGCGTGGTAGTTGCGGTGATTCCGACAAAGGCCGCCGTAGCCTGCGAGTCGAGGTGCGGCGTGCGCTCGCCGAGGAGATAGGGCGTCCACAGCAGGCCGTCGCTGCCGGCCGGAACTTTGGCGGCGGCGGCGGTGAGCTGGTCGTAGGTCTGGTCCGGAGCCAGCGTCTCCCGCAGCCAGCGCAGCGACAAGCCGGCAGCCTGGGTCACGCCCATCACATGCCACCGCCCCGGAACCGCGTGGCAAAAGGTGTGCAGGCGTCCGTGCGGATCGCGCGTGGGCGCCGCGGTGGCCGCGAAAACCACGCCTGAGGTGCCGATGGTGGCGGAGACCGATCCCGGTTGCAAAATGCCCATGCCCACCGCACCGGCTCCCTGATCGCCGGCTCCGGCGGCGACGGGCGTGCCAGCGGTCAGTCCTGTGAGTCCCGCAGCCTCGGTGCTGATCTTCGCGCAGATTTCAGGAGACTCGAACAGCTCCGGCAGCCAGCTTTCCGGGATTCCCGCCACCTTCGCGACTTCTTTTGACCAGCGCCGATGCGCCACGTCGAGCAGCAGCGTCCCAGAAGCCTCGTGCACATCGATGGCGTACGTGCCGGTCAGCCGGTAGCGCACATAATCTTTCGGGCACATGACGTGCGCAATCTTCGCGAAGATTTCCGGCTCGTGATCCCGGACCCACAGCAGCTTCGTCAGCGTGAAATTCGGCAGGGCGGGGTTCGCGGTCAGCTCGATGAGCTTTTCCCGCCCCTTTTCGCCGCCGCCGAACTGATCGTGGAGCCAGTCGCATTGCGGGCCGGTGCGCTGATCGCACCAGATGAGCGACGGCCGCAGGACCTTGCCGTCTTTGTCGAGCATGACGGCGCCGTGCATCTGGCCGGTGAGGCCGGCCGCCTCAATGCGCACCCCAGGAACGGCGGCGATAACTGCGCGGATGGCCTGCTGGGCGGCGCGCCACCAGTCTTCGGGATCCTGCTCGGCCCAGCCCGCATGCGGCGTGCGAAAGGGCTGGTGTTCGCTGGAGGCAGAGGCGATCAGCTGGCCCTTGCCATCCACCAGAACGGCGCGCGTGCCGCCCGTTCCCACATCCATTCCCAAAAACACGGCGTTTCTCCCCGGATAAATCGGTGTACTCAAAACACCCAACACTGTAGCAGAGACGCGGGGCTGTCCCCGAAGTTGATCGAACCACCTGGGGAATTGATTTGGAGGAGGAGGAGCCCTCAGGGCTAAAGCC
>JBAUOP010000133.1:0-1509 GCA_049579805.1 Acidobacteriaceae bacterium | reverse complement strand
AACCGGGACGAGGTGGGCGAAGCCATAGTGCTGCGCACTGCGTCCGATGACGATGATCTCGAATGCGAATGCTACGGCGCATCCCAGGGTGAGGAGGTCTCCGCGATTGAGCGAGGCGAGCGAACTGCCCTGCCCTGGCGGAACGCACAGCAGATAGAGGCCGACACAAGCGGCGCAGACTCCGGCGAGGGTATAGCGATTGACGTGGCGTCGCCAGAAGACCGCGAGGAAGAGCGGGACGAGGACGACGGAAATTCCGGTGAGAAAGGCGGATTTTGATGCCGAGGTGTAGAGCAGGCCGATGGTTTGGAATTCGTAGCCGAGCCACAGGAGAGTGCCGATAAGGAATCCGGCACGGAGGGCTCCAACAGACAAGGTGCGCAACTGCCGAAAGAAGATCGCACAGAGGACGAGCGAGGCAAAGACCATGCGCACGGCGTTGAAAACGAGCGGGGTGGAGTCGGCAAGCGCCGATTTAATGACGATGAACGTGGAGCCCCAGACAAAGGTCGCGGCCAGCAGAAGGAGATGCGATTTGAGCGAACGCGACATTAGACGAGACCCTGGGAGAAGGGATCCTGTGGCGCGTCGCTGGACGAAAGTCCGGCGAGGAGGAGAATGAGCAATACGAGACGCTTGAGTGCCTGCTCGCGTCCGGCAGGATCGAACCATTCGTGGATAGTGTGGGCTCCGCCGCCTATGCCTCCAGCACCGAGGGCAACCGCCTCAAGACCAAGCGAGAGCGGGATGTTTGCATCAGTGGAGGCACGCTGGAGCTGCGAGCGGATTCCGAGCTGTTTATCCACGGCGCGGATAGCGGCCAGCAAAGGCGAGGTGGCGGGCAGCTCTCCGGCGGGCCGCTCACCGACCAGGGTAATGGTGGAATCGAGGCGTGAGCGAGGGTGAGAATTGGCCTGAGTCTCGGCACAGGCGTCAGCTACGGCAGAGCGGAGAAGCTGCTCTAACTCATTGATGCGCACAGGATCGGAGGAGCGGAGATCGACCTTGACGACGGCGCGCTCCGGAATGGTGTTGATGGAGGTTCCGCCCTCGATGCTTCCGATGTTGAGCGTGGTGCGAGGATTGACGGGCAGCGGGATACGGGAGAGTGTACCGATGAGGAGCGCGGCAGCGACAATGGGATTGGGCGCACCATGATCGCTCCAGGAATGGCCGCCGGGGCCGGAGATGACAACCTCAAAGCGGCGGCTGCCAAGGGCTTGCGAGATGATGTTTTCGGTGCCGGCTCCGTCAAGAGCGATGAGCATAGCTAACGACGGCGGAGAATCCTTGACGTCCTCGGGAGTGACATCGGTGCGCGTGGCCAATTTATCGCGGTAAAGGTGACGCATGCCACGCAGATTGCCTTCGCCTTCCTCGCCGACATTGGCGATGAAGAGCAGTGGCACGGCGGTGACAATGCCGAACTCGTGAAAGGCTGCGGCCAGGGCCCAAAGTGCAGCTAGTCCGGCGCCGTTGTCACTGATTCCGGGCCCAAGCAGACGCGCT
>JBAUOP010000132.1:0-1713 GCA_049579805.1 Acidobacteriaceae bacterium | reverse complement strand
AGATGCCTCCGAATAAGTTCAAGTCGTGTTCCTGGCAGATCCAGTCTTCGGCACCTTTCTACCTCTTCGACTGCCTTTGCTGGATCGGCGCATGGGAGCGGTCGGGCGACTTTTTGCGTTTCAACCCGTTCAAGGACGCGAAAAACCAACGCGACCTGGAGGCATGATGGCAACGAAGCAGATTCAGTACACTCCGCCGGTCATCGAGTCGAAGGCTGACCCGGAATTGGCGGGGCAGTTGCAGACCCTGCACCAGTTGATTTTTGATCGGCTGGGCAATCATTTCACCGCGATTGGTCAATTAACTGCTCGGATCAATGCTTTGGAAGCGCAGCAAGGGGCGGCGGCAAAGAAATGATTGCAGAGAACATCAACACGCCAACAGCGATTCCCCAGCGCTCCGGGGTGTCGCCTGTCGGGACCACGTCGCCGAACTCTGGCGCGACGGCGGCGACGAACTCCACCTACGGCGTGGGAGCGTTCACCTCCGGCATCTCGGAGCAGGCGAGTGCCTCTTATGCGCTCCAGAACACGGACTATCAGGGCATCATCATCTTCGATTCCGGGGCGACGGTAAACGTCACGCTCAACTCGAACGTGACTCCGAATTTTCAGGCGACCATCCTCAACCTTGACTCCGGCGCAATCGCGCTGGCTACCAGCGACGGATCGGCCATCAACAACGGCCCATCGAGCCTCACTCTCGCTTCGGGACAGGGTGTGCAGGTATTTTTCGCTAACCGCGCGTGGCTGGCCTATGCTGGTACGACGGTGATTCAGATTGTCCCTCAGAGCATTGGTCCGGTTGCCCACGAATGGTTGAACAGCTACAACGCCGCGACGGGACTGTTCACGGAGAGCCAGCCGAACTACTCAGACCTTACAGGAACGCCTCAGCTTGCCAACACGAAGGCACCCGTCAGTCACGAGTGGCTGGCCTCCTACGATGCAACCACCGGGAACTTTACGCAATCCCAGCCATCGTTCGCGGATATTTCAGGAAACCTGGCGGAAGCGCAGTTGCCTGCGGCGGGGGTGACGCATACGGTCGCCCTGGCAGCACTGACGGCACTTGGAACGCAGGGAAGTATAACTTTTACAAACGGCATCGCAACAAATATCGTCGATCCGACGTAAACTGTTCTGGAGGTGCAATCGTGGGCGGACTCGTAGGCTCGATTTTCGATTTGGCGGCTGGTAACCCGACTCAGGGAGAGCAGAACCAGTTTGGCGCTCTTTCCGGCTACCAGACTGGCGTGGGGGAAGGACTCATCACGCCCGCCGCGCAATACGAGGAGAGCATCCTTTCCGGCGATCCGACCAAGACGGCGCAGGCTATGGCTCCCGAGATCAGCGCGAACCAGCAGCAGACGCAGCAGTTCAAGAACCAGTCGGCGGAGTTTTCGCCGCGATCCGGCGGTACGGCGGCATCGGTTGCCAACGCGGACACGTCGGGAAGGTCAAACCTCATCGACTTGCTCGGACAGGAACAAAGCGGAGCGGCCAGTACGTCTCTGAGCGCGGGGAGTGGGCTTCTTGATTCGGCGTCCAATAACCTCGGCAACGAAGCAAACTTGGCCAACCAGTGGCGGCAGCAGCAGACGAGCGACATCAACGGAATCGCGCAGGGCGCGGCATCTATTGCGATGGGACTTCCTGCTGGCGGCGGCGCGGACCCCTACGCCACTCTCTACAGCGCACAGCATCCCGACC
>JBAUOP010000131.1:0-134205 GCA_049579805.1 Acidobacteriaceae bacterium | reverse complement strand
GCCCTTCACTATGCGGTAACCGGCTCGAGGATGCGGCTCCAGCGGCGTTCGGAGCGGCTGGCGGCAGCCTTCTTATGCCAGACATAGCAGGCGATGAGGGGCAGCGCGAGCGTGGCTTCGCTGTAGACCATCTGCTCGAAGGTGGTGTCGACTTTGCCCCAGGAGCTGGCTTCCTTGAGGGTGCTCGAGGAGAGCGCGCCGTCGCGGACGTCGGCAACCGTGATCTGGATCGCGTACTTGTGCATCGGTGCTTCGTTGCCGAGGATGTCCGCGGCGACCACGATGTCCTGGGCGAAGTTTTTGGGGACGCCGCCGCCGATCATGAGCAGGCCGGTGGTGGGATTCGCGATCTTGAGCTGGGTCAACTCGTAGAAATCTTTGGCCGAATCGATGGAAACCTTTGGCTTGTCCTGGCGCTTGTGCTGGTGAGCGATCAGACCGAAGCCGGCCGAGCAGTCGCTGAAGGCCGGGCAGAAAATGGGGACATCCTTCTGCCAGGCGGCCAGAACGATGGAGTCGGCACCGCCTTTTTCCGGGGTTTTGCCGTTGGCTTCGAGCCAGGCGCCCATGGCGCGGATGAACTCGCGGGAGCTGTGGGGGCGCGGCGGCAGGGAGTCGGCCACTTTCTCGGTGGTTTCGTCGCAGTGGCGAAGCTCTTCCTCATCGATGAGGGTGTCGTAGATGCGATCGATCATCAGCTCGCGGAGGACGGCGTCCTGGGTTCCGGAGCGCATGAGCTCGTCGGCGATGTAGTGCTTAAAGCCGAGGGCCTCGAAGAAGTCCTGGTCGACGATGTTGGCGCCAGTGGAGACGATGGCGTCGACCATGTTGTTGCGGACGAGGTCAACGAAGATCTGCTTGAGGCCGGCGGAGATCAGCGAGCCGGCGAGGCAGAGGATGACGCCGCAGTCCTGGTCGCGCAGCATGCGTTCGTAGATCGAGGCTGCCCGGGCAAGGTCACGGGAGCTGTAAGCCATCGACTGCATGGCGTCGACGAGGGCGACGACATTGTGCTGGCGGATGTCGATGTGGCGGATGGGATCTTTCAGAAGCTCTTTTTTCGTCGTCATAGCCCATCCAGAATATCAAGCGAAAAGGGCTCCGAGGTTGGGACGCTATGAATTGGTGAAACGACATCGAAAAGGTCGGGAGGGGGTACCCCTCCCCCCTCGTCCAAATGCATCTGGTTGATTCTGCGCTGGATGGAAGGTAATACCTTTTGGGTATTACCCTGTCTGCCCGAAAGCCACGAAAGGCTAAAGTCGGGATCCTGCGCCCATCCGGGATGGTCTGGATTTCAAAGAGCTGCCGGCGGGATCCTGGGAGCCCGCAAATACGAAGGGGATCGGCTGACGCACGATCCCGTCATTTAACGGTAGGGCCGGCTTCGAGGGGTGGCAAGAGGAATCGATGGGAGGGAGAGTACCAGCGTGCGGGTCGATTCCCATTTTGGAACGCGGCGGGGCGATCAGGCGGTCGGACTTCAGGACTCTCACACGCAGGAAACCGGCCCATGCTCGCCCACGCGGGTTAAGGGCGGAGTCTTTTCCGAAGTCACTCCGACGGATTCGCCTTGATGAGGATCACGGAGTGCTTTTCGGCGATGGCCCGCACATCGTTGTAGACCGCTTCCTGTTTCGCCAGGTCAATGGCAGGAGTGACGTGCTCGAGACGGGAGAACTGCCACAGCAGCCGAGTGCCTGGCGGAAACTGCGCGACCTTTGCGCGAAGCTGGGCGAGGGTCAGCGCCTGATATTGCAGCACGGAAAAGGTGGGATGGTCTTCCGGATACCAGAAGGCCTGGATGAGAGCGGGTTGCTGGCCCCACTGCTGTACCCATCCCTCGATTTCCTCCTTTTGCTGGCCGTTCAACGCCAGCGCCCGCAGGCGCTCCAGCTTTGCCGGCGGACAGATCCAGCCTGTTCCTCCCGCGATGGCGCTCACGAGGTTTTCCTGAAGAGCCAGCGCCTGCGAGGCGGGATCCCGATAAGGCGGGATCTGGCGAAGCTGCAGCCGACGGTTTGCTTAGTCGGCGTTGAATTTCTCCATGCGCGCCCAAAGGGCGGGCTCGGCGCGCGCGGTGCCCCAGTGGCCGAGAGCCAGCGCGGCGTCGGCCGCTACTTCCAGATCGGGATCATTCAGCGCGTCCAGGGCGACCGGCTCCGCCTGCGGCAGCTCAGCTCCAAGTTCCTGCAGAAGGAGTCGATAACAGCCCGTGGATTGTCTTGCCTGCAGGGAAGCTTCAACTTCCCTGACTCCATAGGCGGGAGCGACACGGAGAAAGTACCGCAGCATGTGCGATTGCGGGTCGCACGCCCATTGCCCCAGCTGGGATTCGAACACCGTCTGCACAGCGGCGAGGGACGCGGCATCGCCAAATCGATCGATCAGCGCGAAGTCCGTCTCCCGGCTATCGCCGTGGACGATGCGGGCCACGGCCGCTGGGAGGGCGGCGGCAATGTCGTCCGGAGGCAGCATCTGAATCAGATCCATGGGCGGATTGGCGTTGGGATTGAGGAGGTCGCGGCGAATCCGAGCGATCCCGTCCTTTTTGTCCAGCTCAACGATGTGCTTCAGGGCTGCATCGCGAGTGAAAGCGGCCATAGTGCGAGACGGCGGGGGTGGCTCGTCGGCGATCTTCTGCAGGATGGGAAGCATCGCAGGCCCGGCGATGGCTCCCCAACGGTTCTGGATCAGGTCCTGGCGCGTGTCAGTGGGCAGATCGTTCCAGGCGGCGATGAGCTGGGGACGGAGGGTATCCCTCACGGCAGCATCGTCGCCGGGGACCGTGATCAATCCGGCCACGGTTCTCGCTTTTGCAGTGCCGGTTTTCCTCGGGAGGGCAGCAAGAGCCTGCCGGGTCTCTTCGTGGAGCAGCTCCTGTTCGTGGGCCTGATGGCGGGTCCAGAAAGATCGCGCCTCCTCGGCGCTCCGGCCCGCGGGAAGGGTCCACGCCGGATCATTGTTGATGCGGAGCCTTGTGAGCGCGAACAGGAAATCCTGGGTGATGGCGTGGCCGGGGGCGGTAATTTCTTTCTGCATCGCGTCAATCGCGAGGTGCGGAAAGGGCGATCCGAAGAGTCCCAGCATCAGATCCCAGCCGATCGGCTGCTGGTCATTCAGCCCCCAAAATTCGTGGGCGAGAGCGCGGGTTGAATCTTTCGTGTTCAGGAAGCGGAGGACGCGCGCGGCATGAACGGCATCGGCGTTGGTCGCAGGATTCTGGATGGAGCGCAGCGCCTCCTGCAACTGCTGCGATTGCCACTCGGGATTTGCGGGCAACACATCGAATTGAATCTCGCTGGAGCGGAGCACGACATCGACGCGTCCCCAGGGAGGGTTCTCACCGGGGTCGGGCGGTCTCCAAACCCGATAGCTGACCGCGTACAGGCGATAGTGGCCGGGCGCGGGACTGCGCCACTCGTTGAGATCGGCGGCGGCGGTGAAGGGCTTGCCGCTCAACTCCTGCTGGCTTCCCAGGCCTCCGCCCATGAAGGTGCCGGCGCGAAAATACGATTCAAGCGGGTCAGGCGCTTCGGGCTCAAGGCAGTAGCTTTCGATGCCGAGGCGTCCGCTGCGATCGTAATTGCGCACGTCGGCCCAATAACGGTTGCCGGCCGACGATGTAAAGGTGAGGATCAGCGGAATGATCTCGCCCTGCTGGAATTCAGAACGATCGCCCTTGATTGCGAGCGAGAATGTGACATCCGGGACCGAGGAACTGGCCGAACAGGGGTCCATTTGTTTGGCCGGTTGCGCGTGAGCGCCCGGAATCGCCAGCAGAAGAACCAATGGAACGATGCGTTTGCCCATGCATCTGCCCTGACGTGTGCCACCCTGAGCGATGGATCCCGTGGTGTTCATCAACGTTATCGCCTTTGAGGTCTGCTTGCGGGTAGACGCTGCGCGGCGCGCCATTGTTCCCTGTTCAGTCGAGGCCGGACGTCGGAGGCGAGGCCAGCAGCCGCGGATGGCGATGACGGATGCGCCCCGGGCGAGGCCTGGAGCCAGCCGTTCTGCGGGAGCTGTTCCTGCATCGATGCTTGTATGGTGAATTTTCTGGAACGAGTGCTGTTGATTCCGCGGCCGCGGGCGGAGGTGTTTCCGTTTTTCGCGGATGCGCGCAATCTGGAGCGGATTACTCCACCCTGGCTGCGCTTTCAGGTGGTGACGCCGTGGCCGATCGAGATGCGTCCAGGGGCGCTGATCGATTACCGGCTGGGGCTCTATGGGGTGGGGTTCAGGTGGCGGACGCGCATTGAGGAGTGGTCGCCGCCGGAGTCTTTCGTGGACGTACAGCTGAGGGGACCGTACCGGCGCTGGCGTCATCGGCACAGTTTCGCGGAGGTGTCGGGCGGGACGCTGATGCGGGATGTGGTGGAGTACGAGGTGGGCTGGGGATGGGCGGGCGCGGCGGCGCAGCGGCTGTTTGTGCGGCGCTCGGTAGAGGAGATTTTTGAGGTTCGGAACCGGGTGATTGGGGGAATCTTTGGTAGCCGGTAGCCGGTAGCCGGTAGCCTGTCGCCGGCCTGTCACATCTGCCAAAGGCTGGCAGATGTGGGGCACCCGGGATTCTGGCCGCCTTCGATCGAAAAGCTAGAGCTGGTCGATGGATTTTGCCGCATTGTCGATGGCTTCGACGATGCGGCGCAGCTGTTCCGGGGTGGCATTGCCGCGAGCGACGCGGGCCATGACCGCGCCGCGCAGGTTCATGAAGGCCTTCATGATTTCCGGGGAGCGGCCGCGGCGGAACTCGTCGCCGGCTTCCTCGAGACGCTCAAACAGGGCCGCAACGCGCTCCTTGTTCTGGTCGAGGAAAGCCAGGCCTTCCGGTGTGACCGAGTAGATTTTCTTGTTGCTCTCGGAAGTAGAGGAGACCGCCAGGCCTTCCTCTTCGAGAAGGGTGAGAGTGGGATAGATGACGCCGGCGCTGGGGGTGTATCCGCCGGCGAGACGCTCTTCCATGGTCTTGATGAGCTGGTAGCCGTAGCTGGGCTGCTCGGAGAGCAGTTTGAGGATGACGAGGCGGATGTCGCCGGCGTCGAAGAGGCGCTCGCGGCCTCCGCCGAAGCCAGCCCAGGGCCCGCCTCCCCATCCGTGACGGGAGTGGCGGCCACGGGCGCCAAAATGCTGCCTTAGCTGTTCTGCGAGGTCTTCGCGTCCGGCCATGCGGCAGTCGTGGCGGCCGTGCTCAAAATTGGTGTGTCCAAACATAAAGTTCATTTCCCTCCTTGGGTTAAAGAAAAGATATATCGAGAGACATTATCATGTAAACATGTTTTACGATATATCTTTATAGTCCAGGTCGGGCACTTGGAGAACGCGAGGGAAAACCCTCAGGCGGGCTGGCGAACCAAATGGCCTGTGCGGGACAGGGTGGCGGTGCGGGTAACCGACGGCACCCCGTCGTCGAGGCGGAACTGACGAATGACGCTATCGAGTTCGCCGGCCAGACCGGCCAAAGTCTTGAGCCCGTCCACGGCTTCCTCGGCGCCCTGGGTGTTTTCAAGGGAGAGGCGGGAGATCTCTTCGGCCGAGTGCGAGATTTCACCGGAGGCAGCGGTCTGCTCGGTGGCGGCGGAGGCGATGAGCTGAATCTGCTGCTCGACCTGCTTGGAGGACTGGATGATGGAGTCCAGGCTGTGGCTGGCGCGGGTGGTTTCCTCGATGCCGGAGCTGACGGCGCTGTTGCTGTCCTGCATGACCTGGAGGGTGGCCTGGGTTTCCTCCTGGATGGTGCGGATGGTGGAGGCGATTTCTTCGGTGGCGCTGCGGGTGCGCTCGGCGAGGCGGCGGACTTCACCGGCAACGACGGCAAAGCCGCGGCCATGTTCGCCGGCGCGGGCGGACTCGATGGCGGCGTTGAGGGCGAGGAGGTTGGTCTGCTCGCTGATTTCCTGAATGACACTGACGACCTTGCCGATTTCGCCGGAGCGCAGGGCGAGGGAGGACATTTTCTCGGAAACGGAGCCGGTAGCGGCGGCAATTTTCTCCATGGTGGCGGCGGCAGCCTGCATGACCGCTCCGCCCTGTTCGGCGGTTTCCGCGGATTCGCGGCTGGCGTTGGCCGCATTCTCGGTATTGCGGCTGATCTCGCCGATGGTGGCGGTCATTTCCTGGGACGCGGCGGCGATTTGCCCGGTTTTGTTGGCCTGGGCTTTGGAGTTGGCGGCCGACTGGGCGGCCGAGCCGGAGATTTGATTTGTGGAGGCTGAGAGCCGGTCGGCACTGGCAGCAACCGACTGGAGGGCGGCGCGAACGGAATCGGAGCAGGTATTGAGGGCGACGCCGAGGCGGCCGATTTCATCGGTGCCGGTGACGACGACCTGGGTGGTGAAGTCCTTTTGCGCCATCCGCTCGAGGGCCTGGGTGACGACGATGATGCGCGGGGCGATGAGGTGGGTGAGCTGCCAGCCGATAAAGGCGGAGAGCAGAACGATGCCCAAAGTGATTGCGATGTTGATCCAGAAGGTGCTCTGGAGGGCCTGGACCGCGGCGGCCTCGTCGTCGTGCCCGTTGGTCAGGTTCATGGCAACGTCAGCGGTGGAGGGATCCATCGCGGCATGAAACTGGGCGACGACGGCAGGGGAAACGAGCAGGCTGCCGGCGTCGCCGGAGCGAAGGTCTTTTTCGAGGGCGATGCCGCGGTTGCCGGACTCCACATACTGCGCAAAACCAGAGGCGAACTGCTGGGCGAGATCACGCTCGTGCTGGCTGGTTTCGTGGGGGGCATAGGCGGTGAGGGATTTGTCGAAATCGGCGATGGCTTTGTCGCGGGAGTTGGATTCGCGTGCCTGGCAGTCGGGCGACGCGCACAAAGTGAGGGCGAGGTCGGAGCGGCGCACCTGATTGATGTCGGCGCGGGCAGCAGTCAGGTCGATGACCGAAGGGAAATCGTCTTCGGCGATGGAGGCTGCTTTTTGGGAGACGCTGTGCAGGGTGAGGGCGGTGTACAGGCCAAGAGCCACGCAGAGAGAGCAAACGAGGCCGAAAGCGACCGCGAACTTACGGGCGACGGGGATATTGCGGGCTACCGACATGGACAGAGACCTTTCTGTGCGAAGCCGGGGGGCGAACGCAGCCATGTTCTGGCTCAACCCGGCCCCGGCTTCCGCTGACGAGAGGTTCATCGGCGGGGGGCGGCGGAACTTGAGCCTTCCTCTATGAGGGCAGGTGGGTGCTGCAGCCGGGGCTTCGGGACTTCGAGACAACAAGCGCGCGCAAGAGGAACGGTAGTTCCGGCGAGCTGCCAGGTCAGTCGGGGAGCACCATTTTTTTGCCGGCGAGGTCGCAGGCGCGCCAGAGATACCAGCTGGCGATGGAGCGCCAGGGGCGCCATTTTTCCGCGCGGCGCAACATGGCGTCCGGTTTGGCGAGCATGGTCGCGTCGAAGGGTTTGGTTTTGGGCAGGCGATTGAAGGTGAGCGCGAATCCTTTGCGGACGCCGTAGTCGGTGACGGGAAAGACGTCGGGGCGGCCGAGGCGGAAGATGAGGAGCATCTCGACCGTCCACTGGCCGATGCCGCGGACTGCGGTGAGGCGCTCGATGATTTCGGCGTCGGGCATGCGGCGGATGGCGATGAGGGTGGGGACGGTGCCGTCGATGGTTTTCGCGGCGAGGTCGCGGAGGGCTTTGGTTTTAGAGGCGGAGAGGCCGCAGGCGCGGAGGCGGTCGTCGGGAGTCTGGAGCAGGAGCTCGGGCGCGGGATGGAGCTCGCCGAAGGCGGTGAGCAGGCGTTTGAGGATGGCCGCGGCCGCTTTGCCGTGGAGCTGCTGGTAAATGATGGACTCGAGAAGAGCCTCAAAGGGCGAGTGCTGGCTCTTGAGTTTCAGGGTGAAAGGGCCGGCGCGGCGCATGAGGTCGCCGAGTTTGGGGTCGGCAGCGGCGAGGGCACGGCAGGCTTCCTCGGAATCGTAGCGGACGGCGCGTCTTCCGTCGGACATGGTGAAGACAGGGTACAGGGTGCAGGGTACAGGGTGCAGGGACGTTACCACAGAGAGTACCGAGGACACCGAGTGGCGTGGGCGGGATTAAGGCATCGGGACGGTTACAGATGAGTTGTGGAAAAGAGGGCTGCGCTGAGGCTGGGCGCGTCTGCGCAGGGGTTCGCGTGCGAACCGGGGCGGGGTTGCGGGCGGCTTACCCATGGGGATTTTTTTGCATCAGAGGGCGATGCGCTTGCAGACGGCCTTTCCAGCCGTTATAGTTCTCTTTCAAAACTTTTGTGATGTAGGTCACAATCGGGTGTGATCCAGAACACAATCAACCCACTTCCAGAGCACAGGGCCGGCCCGAGCGGTGAAGTCTGTGCCCTGGAGCAGCAGCAAGGCACTTCCGGGGATACCTCGCACGCTTTCGTCTGACTCCGTCGCCTGTTTCACATTCGCGCCGTTCTGAGACGAAAAGGATGATCGCCGGCAACCGCAGAGCCCTCATTTCTTAGCGATTTACCTGGCAGATTTATTTAGGAGAAGCAGGACGCATTCATGCCGCAGATTTTTGACCGCAGCTCGAACGCGCTGGCCCGGATGAGCCTGATTTTGACGGGGCTGATCATTATCAGCCTGGGGTTGACACTCGATGAACTGCAGCGGTCACCGTGGGTGACGCGGCAGGGCCAGCGGGCGGATCAGCCGGTGCCTTTCAGCCACAAGCATCACGTGGAGGGACTGGGCCTGCAGTGCCAGTACTGTCACACGTCGGTGGAGGAGTCGAGCTACGCGGGGATTCCTCCGACCAAGACGTGTATGAACTGCCACGCGCAGATCTGGACGGACGCGGATCTGCTGCAGCCGGTGCGGGAGAGCTGGGCGACGGGGCAGTCGATTCCATGGACGCGGGTGCACGACCTGCCGGATTTTGTCTTTTTCAATCATGAAATTCACGTGAACAAGGGCATCGGGTGCTCGTCGTGTCACGGACGGGTGGACGAGATGCCCATCATGTACATGCAGAACTCGCTGCAGATGGAGTGGTGTCTGAACTGCCATCGGGATCCGGCGAAGAATCTGCGGCCGACGAGCGAGATCTACAACATGGCGTGGACGGGGGCGTCGGAGCTGAAGCCGGTGTGGTGCGCGGCAGTGGACATCCAAAAAGGGACGCCGACCGCGGAGAGCGTGACCTGTACGGTGACGAATCCGGGAGCGGGTGGGATCCAGATGGCGGCGCTGAGCCGACCGCCGACGGGGATGGCGGCGCAGATGGCCGGGAGCGGGATCGGAACCGGAATCGGCAGCGAGGACACGATACCGGAGAAGCTGCCGGCGGGGATGCACTACGTGAAGTTCACGAGCCAGGATGCGCTGGGGAAGTTTCTGCTTCAGCACTACGACATTCGCCCGCCGCGTGAGCTGACGAGCTGTGAGGTTTGCCACCGATGAGTAAAAGCGAGGGTACAGGGGACAGGGTGCAGGGTACGGGGCAGAGCGCGGAGCACAGAGCGCAGAGCACAGAGCTCAGGGCGCAGAGCGCAGAAACAGCGATGAGCGAGGAAGCGACGGCAAACCTGGTGCAGATCGAGCAGGCGAAGAAGCCGACGCTTGAAGAGGTGCGGGCGAAGCTGGCGAATCAGAAGGGGCCGCGGTTCTGGCGGTCGGTGGACGAGCTGGTGGATGCGCCGGAATTCGCCGAGCTGGTGAACGAGGAATTTCCGTCGCAGGCATCGGAGTGGATCGATCCGGTGTCGCGGCGGAGCTTTTTGAAGGTGATGGGCGCCTCGATGGCACTGGCGGGCCTGGCGGGCTGCACGAAGCAGCCCGATGAGGCCATCATGCCGTACGTGAAGGCGCCGGCGGATCTGGTGCTGGGCGAGCCGGTTTATTTCGCGAGCGCGTTTCCGTTTACGACGGGCGCGGTGCCAGTGCTGGTGAAGAGCGCGGCTTATCGGCCGATCAAGGTGGACGGGAATCCGGAGCATCCGTACACGCGAGGAGGCTCGGATCCGATCACGCAGGCGACGCTGCTGGATCTCTACGATCCGGACCGGTCGCAGCACATTTTGTATCGGGGGGAGACGCGGTCGTGGCCGGCGTTTTTGGCGGCGTTTCGCTCGATGCTGGCGGATAAGAAGGCGTCGGGCGGGCAGGGAGTGTACTTCCTGAGCGAGACGGTAACCTCGCCGACGATGGCGGCGCAGTGGCAGCAGGGGCAGAGGAATTATCCGCATGCAAAGTTCATCCAGTACGACACGCTGAACCGGGACAGCCACTACACGGCGGCGAAGCAGGCCTTCGGGCAGTATGTGGATGCGCAGTACCGGCTGGATCAGGCGGACGTGATCGTTTCGCTGGACGCGAATTTTCTGGGCGGCGCGCAGTACCCGGGGTTCCACAAGCTGGCGCGGGATTACGCCAACAAGCGGAAGCTGGCCGGCACGGACGCGATGAACCGTCTGTACACGATCGAGACGGAGACGACGCTGACGGGGTTCAAGGCGGAGCATCGGCTGGCGGTGCGGCCGAGCCAGATGGCGGCGTTTGCGCAGGCTCTGGCGGCTGCGGTGGGTGTGGGCAATGCGGGCGGCGGGAACTGGGCGGATCACGAGGCGAAGTATCTGGCCGGGGTAGCGGCGGATCTGCAGGCGAATGGCGGCAAGTGCGTGGTGATTCCGGGCGAAATGTCTCCGCCGGAAGTGCATCTGGCGGCGTTCGCGATCAACGAGAAGCTGGGGAACGTGGGCAAGACGGTGGTGTACACCGAAACGGTGAACCCGATGCCGTCGATCCAGACCGCGGAGCTGAAGGCGCTGGTCGCGGACATGAATGCCGGCAAAGTGGACTGGCTGGTAATTCTGAACGCGAATCCCGTGTATGCGGCGCCGGCGGATCTGGAGTTTGAGAATGCGCTGAATAAAGTCGGGACGGTTGTGCATCTCGGCTCGCATCTGGACGAGACGGGGGAGATTGCGCAGTGGCACATCAACAACGCGCACTACCTGGAGATGTGGTCGGATACGCGGGCGTACGACGGCACGGTGAGCATCGTGCAGCCGATGATTGCTCCGCTGTATGGCGGGCACACGGCGCATGAGGTTCTGCAGTCGCTGCTGGATCAGCCGGATGTTTCGGCGTACGACCTGGTGCGGGCGACGTGGATGCAGAACGGGGGTCCGCTCGCGAAGGGCGATGCTTCACCCCATCAGGCCAACGGCGGGCCTGCCGGGGGCCCCGATGCCGACTTTAACTGGCGCAAGGCGCTGCACGATGGGTGGATCGCCGATACGGCGTTCCCGGCGAAGAATGTGACGGCGAAGGGCGGCGTGGGAGCGGTGGCTGCGGCTGGCAGTGAGCTGGAGTTACTGTTCCGGCCGGATCCGCATGTGTATGACGGGCGGTTTGCGAATGTGGGCTGGCTGCAGGAGATTCCTCGGCCGCTGACCAACCTGTCGTGGGACAACGCGGCGCAGATGAGCTACGCGACGCTGGAGAAGTACGGTCTCCAGGAGAACGATGCGGTCGAGATCAGCGTGGGCGGGCGGAAGATTATCGCCGGCGCGCTGGCGGTGCCGGGGCAATCGGATGGCGTGGTGTTGGTAACGCTGGGGCAGGGGCGGCGGATTGGGCGCGTGGCCGGCGGCGTGGGTTACAACGGCTATCTGGTGCAGTCGTCGGAGGCGCCGTATCAGCAGATGGGCGCGACGCTGAAGCGGACGGGCGACATTTACGACCTGTGCGCGCCGAAGAGCAACCACATCGATCAGCGCGCGGCGTACGCCGGCGGTCCCCCTCCTGGCGAAGGGATGCACTCGCTCGAAGGCGACGAGTCGCTGGACCGCGGGATCATCCGGTACGCGACGCTGACGCAGTACAAGTCCGATCCGGATTTTGCGCACGAGGGAGTGGCGCACTGGACGCCGGAGCCGAACGAGGGGATGTTCCCGGGATATCGGTACGACAAGAATGCCTGGGGAATGTCGATCGACCTGAACAGCTGTGTGGGCTGCAACGCCTGCATTGTGGCCTGCTACGCGGAGAACAACATTGCGGTGGTGGGGCGGGAGCAGACGAAGATCGGGCGCATCATGCAGTGGATCCGAATCGATACCTATTACGAGGGCGATCTGGCGGCGCCGCGGGCGCACTTCCAGCCGATGACGTGCCACCAGTGCGAGAACGCGCCGTGCGAGCAGGTGTGTCCGGTGGGCGCGACGGTGCATTCGCCGGAAGGCCTGAACATGATGATCTACAACCGCTGCGTGGGGACGCGCTACTGCTCGAACAACTGTCCTTACAAGGTACGGCGGTTCAACTTCCTGCTGTACTCCGATTACACGACGGAAAGCCTGAAGCTGATGCGGAATCCGGAGGTGACGGTTCGGAGCCGCGGCGTGATGGAGAAGTGCAGCTACTGCGTGCAGCGGATCGAGGCGGTGAAGATCGAGGCGGATAAGGACAACCGCGCGATTCACGATGGCGAGATCCGGACGGCGTGCCAGCAGGCGTGCCCGACGAGCGCAATCATCTTCGGGAACATCAACGACAAGACCAGTCAGGTAGCGAAGATCAAGACGAACGAGCGGACGTACGGGGTGCTGGCCGATATCAACACGAGGCCGCGCACGACTTATGTAGCCGGGGTTCTGAACATCAACGAGGAGCTGGCTAAGTCGCTGGGAGAGTATCAGAGTTAGGTGGGAAGCTGGGAGCCGGGAGCCGGGAGCAAAAGGTTACAGGTTACAGGTTGCAGGTAACAGATAAGTAAGGATTCGGGCGGATTAATAAGGATTCTGGAGCGCATGGCGACCAAAGACGCACCCGTCAACAATCCGATGGTGGATCCGGTCACCGGAGAATACCGGGTCATCGCGCCGGGGCACACCTTCAAGTCGGTCACCGAGGAGGTCTCGCGCATAGTGCTGACGAGCCACACGCCGCTGGGCTGGTGGTTCGGGTACATGCTGGCGGGCGGCTTCGTGGTGATGCTGATGATCGCCGTGACCTGGCTGTTCCTGGAGGGCACCGGGATCTGGGCTATCACGATCCCGGTGGCATGGGGCTTCGCGATTATCAATTTCGTGTGGTGGATCGGAATCGGCCACGCGGGCACGCTGATCTCGGCGATTCTGCTGCTGTTCAAGCAGAGCTGGCGGAACTCGATCAACCGGTTCGCCGAAGCGATGACGATCTTCGCCGTGGTCTGCGCCGGCATGTTCCCGCTGATCCACGTGGGCCGGCCGTGGCTGGGGTACTGGCTGTTTCCGTACCCGAGCACGATGGATTACTGGCCGCAGTTCCGGTCGCCGCTGCTGTGGGATGTGTTCGCGGTTTCGACGTACGCGACCATCTCGGTGGTGTTCTGGTACATGGGCATGATCCCCGATCTGGGGACGCTGCGCGACCGCTCGCAGTCGAAGTTCGGGCAGTTCTTCTACGGGCTGCTGAGCGTGGGATGGCGCGGGTCGGTGCGGCACTGGGTGCGGTACGAGACGGCTTCGCTGCTGCTGGCCGGTTTGGCGACGCCGCTGGTGCTCTCAGTACACAGCGTGATTTCGCTGGATTTCGCGGTGGCGCTGCTGCCGGGCTGGCATACGACGATCTTCCCGCCGTACTTCGTGGCCGGCGCGATTTACTCCGGGTTCGCGATGGTGCTGACGCTGGCGATTCCGATCCGGAAGTTCTACCACCTCGAGGATCTGATCACGATCCGCCACATCGATAACTGCGGCAAGGTGATGCTGGCGACGGGGATGATCGTGGCGTACGGCTATTCCACGGAAGTGTTCATGAGCTGGTATTCCGCGAGTCACTGGGAATACTTCATGATGTGGAACCGCATGTTCGGTCCGATCGGGTGGTCGTACTGGGTGCTGATCACCTGCAACATCGCGTTGCCGCAGCTGATGTGGATCCGCAAGTTCCGGTCGAATGTGGGGTTGATGTTCCTGATGTCACTGATCG
The DNA here is from genome assembly GCA_049579805.1 of Acidobacteriaceae bacterium. GTDB lineage: Bacteria > Acidobacteriota > Terriglobia > Terriglobales > Acidobacteriaceae > Palsa-343. The sequence goes on along the minus strand of JBAUOP010000131.1, from coordinate 120,306 downwards.
TGAACACGGGGATGTGGTTCGAGCGGTTCGTGATCGTGGTGACCAGCCTGACGCGCGACTATCTGCCGTCTTCGTGGGGCACGTACCGCGCGACGCGCTGGGATTACATGACGTTTGCAGGAACGCTGGGGCTGTTTACGTTCCTGTTCTTCCTGTTCATTCGCTTCCTGCCCATGATTCCGATGTCGGAGCTGCGGCTGATGCTGCCGCAGGCCAAGGTGCGGGAGAAAAAGGAACTTCTTCCGGAGGCAGGTGACTAATGCCACTTCCTGAGGGGCTGTACGCATTAATGGCGGAATTCGATACGCCCACCGAGCTGGTGCACGCGGCTAAGGCGGCCTACGAGGCGGGTTATCGGCGGATGGACTGCTACACGCCGTATCCGGTGGAGGAAGCGGCGGAGGCGATCGGGTTCCATCGCGACGAGGTATCGCTGGTGTGCCTGGTCGGCGGGTTGATGGGGCTGGCGGCGATGTTCGGACTGGAGACGTGGATTTCGGTGTGGTCGTATCCGCTGAACATTGCGGGGCGGCCGTACTTCTCCTGGCCGGCGTTCGTGGTTCCGGCGTACGAGTGGACGATTCTGTGGGCGGGCTTGTCGGCGTGTTTTGGGATGCTGGCGCTGTGCGGGCTGCCGAAGCCGTACCATCCGGTGTTCAACGCGCCGAATTTCCGGAACGGCGCGACGAGCGACAAGTTTTTCCTGTGCCTGGAGTCGACGGATCCGAAGTTCGAGGTGACGGAGACGAAGGGATTTCTGGAAGCGCAGGCGCCGGTTTCGGTGGTGGAGGTGGAGTATTAACACCTCAGGGTGCAGGGTACAGGTGACAGGTTACAGGGAGCGTGTCGGCTTGGCGGGATTCCGGCGGGCCATGGGGATTGCGTGTGCGGCGGGGTTGCTGCTGCTGGCGGCGGGTTGCCGGCAGGATATGCAGAACCAGCCGAGGATGTTTCCGCAGCGGGGAACGACACTGTTTGCCGATGGGCGGTCGGTACGGCCGCAGGTGGCGCATACGGTGGCGCGGGGGCAGCTCTACGAGACGACGGAATACTTCTACACCGGACTGATCAACGGCAAGGAAACGGACATGATGCCGTTTCCGGTGACGATGCAGGTGCTGGATCGGGGGCAGGAACGCTTCAATATCTACTGCACGCCGTGCCACTCGCGGGTAGGTAATGGGGCGGGCATGATTGTGGAGCGCGGGTACAAACCGGCGGGGAACTTCCACGACCCGAAGCGGATGGCCGAGCCGCTGAGCCACTATTTCTACGTGATGACGAACGGCTACGGAGCGATGCCGGACTACAAGGAGCAGATTGCTCCGCAGGACCGGTGGGCGATTGCGGCGTATATTCGCGCACTGCAGTTGAGCCAGAACGCGACGGTGGCGGATGTGCCGGCTGGCACCCAGGTGGAGAACCTGAAGGACATTGCGCAGGACCTGGGCGAACCGGCAAGTTATGCCGGACCGTGGCCGATGCCGGCGACGGCGGTGTACGCACAGAAGACGATCGGGATTGTGGCGGGGGCGCCGGCTGAAGCGGTGCCGCAGCCCGCCGCGAAAGCGAAACAACCGATGACGACGAAGGGTGAGACGATGCAGCCGCCTGCGCGGCCATCAGGAGCGCAGAAATAACGATGGGGAACGATTCTTTCAGCAAAGGACTGCCGTCGACGCTGAATGCGCCGGCGTTCGTGGACAACTGGCGGCGGCGCGCCCTGATCGTGGGGCTGGTGTTCTCGGCGTTTGCGGTGCTGTTCGGGTTCCTCGGGCAGTCGATGGATCCGGAACATCTGGGGTGGAACCATCTGCTGCGCGGCTGGCTGGACGGCTTTGTGATGTGCTTCGGGTTCTGCTTCGGCGGGATGGCGCTGCTGATGGTGCAGCACCTGTCGGGGGGCAAGTGGGGGCTGATTGTCCGGCGTCCGCTGGAGGCGATGTCGCGCACCTGGCCGCTGATCGTGCTGCTGTGGATTCCGGTGGCGGTGTTCGGCGCGGCGTACGGCCAGCTTTATCCCTGGGCGAAGTATGCGAACTGGGCGGCGGCGGAGAAGGCGGGCGTGATCTCGCACGAACTGGCGCATGCGATCCGCTGGAAGTCGCCGATGCTGAACATTACGAGCTTCTGGTGGGTGTCGCTGGGTTGCTTCGCGATTTTCGCGTTCTACGTCACGGTGCTGAACCGGTGGTCGATGAAGCGCGACGCGGATCCGGAGCCGCACGTGGCGTACTGGCGGACGCGGTTCGAAAACCTGAGCGGGTTTGGCGTGGTGCTGTTCGCGGCGCTGCTGTTCATCCTGTCGATTTACTGGGTGATGTCGCTGGACGTGGCGTGGTACTCGACGATTTACGGCTTCCAGTACCTGGTGGGCGAGGCGTTCGTGGTGCTGCCGCTGGCGATTCTGACGCTGATCTGGCTGAGCAAAGCGGAGCCGATCAAGAGCACCTTCCGGGTGGTGGAGCAGCACGATCTGGGCAAGCTGTGCTTCGCGCTGGTGATGCTGAATATCTACTTCGCGTTTGGGGCGTTTCTGATCATCTGGTCGGGCAACTCGCCGGAAGAGATTCCGTGGTATCTGGATCGGATTCGGGGCAACTGGGGGGTGATCGCAACGCTGGACGTGATCCTCCACTGGCTGATTCCGTTCAGCCTGTTGCTGTCGCGAGACCTGAAGAGGATCAAGAGCCGGTTATCGGTGACCTGCTGGATCATGATTTTCGCGGGATTCTGGGATATGTTCTGGCTGATTGAGCCAAACTTTAAGGACGCAGCGCGGAACCTGCATTTCAGCTGGGGGATTCTGGAGTACATCGCGATGCCGGGGGCGCTGTTCTGCTTCTGGCTGGTGGCGTACTTCGGACAGCTGAAGAAGCGGCCGCTGATCGCGACGAACGATCCGCATCTGGCGGAGATTCTGGAGCATGACTATGTCCACGCATAATCCGAACGATCCGCGTCCGTACGATCCGCAGGGGCACAAAGACGACGCCTCGGTGCGGGAGGGCTACGAAGTCACCGACGCGAGCACGGGCGGGATCATGGTGTTCCTGGTCGGGCTGGCGATTTCGGTGGGGGTGTTCTTCGTCTTCTGCTTCGTGATGGGGAAGGTGATCAATACGGCTCTGGACCGCCAGGACGGGCCGGTGAACAAGTGGAATGCGCCGAACCAGATTGCGTCAACTTTGGCGCTGAAGTCGAATCCGCAGATGGAGCAGGAACAACTGGCGAAGCTGACGCAGCAGTTCCCGACGCCGCGGGTGCAGCTGGACAACGGCGACCTGGATCTGTCGAATCTGCACGAACGCGAAGACCTGCTGCTGAACTACTACAGCTGGATCGATCGGGGTCAGGGGAAGGTGCGGATTCCCATTGAGCGGGCCATGGAACTGATTGCGCAGCGAGGGCTGCCGGTGGCTCCGGCGGAGCAGCGCCAGCCGCTGATGATGGGCGACAGCACGCCCACGGTTCAGATGCCGCTGACGGATGGATTCGCGCCGACCGGCTACGAACAGGAGCTGCACGGGCGCGCGCAGCAGGCGGGCGAGCAGACGTCGAGCGTTTTGGGTGGGCGGTAGGTAAGGCGGGGAACAGGGTACAGGGAGCAGGGTGCAGGGTACAGGGCACAGAAAAAGCCGGTAGCCAGTAGCAGGTAGCCGGCAGCGGATCAACAGGATGCCAGGGCGAATGACAATTCGGATGCGGGCTGAGGCGGCGGTAAAAGCGCTTGCCGGGTTGCTGGTGTGTGCTGGGCTGGCGTGCGCTCCGGCGGCGCATGCGCAGAGCCAGTGGTTTGGATTCAAGAAGCCGGGGAGGCCTGCCGACCAGCAGCCGTTAATCCTGAAGAAAATGAGTATCCAGCAGAAGCTGAATGCGCAGCTGCCTCTGAATCTGCCGTTTGTGGATTCGACGGGCAAGGCCGTACACCTGGGGGATTATTTCGGGAAGCGGCCGGTGATTCTGTCGCTGGTGTACTACAAGTGCAAGATCCTGTGCCCGGAAGAGATCGATGGGCTGGTGGGTGCGCTGGAGATGCTGCAGCTGCAGCCGGGGCGCGATTTCGACGTGGTGTTTGTGAGTATTGACGCGCGGGAGACGCCGGAGATCGCGGCGAGCGAAAAGGCGTTCTACATGAAGCGCTATGGGCGGCCGCAGGACAACGGGGGATGGCATTTCCTGACCGGGAAGGAGCCGGCGATTCGGGCTCTGGCGAGCACGGTGGGCTTTGGCTACGTGCCCATGGCGGGCCCTGACGGGAAGATGACGCAGTTTGGCCACGCGAGCGCGATTGAGCTGGTCACGCCGGAAGGACGGCTGGCGCAGTACTACCTTGGCGTTGAGTTTTCGCCCAAGGATCTGCAGCTGGGGCTGGTGGAGACCTCACACGGAAAGATTGGCTCGCTGGTGGATAACCTGCTGACCTACTGCTACCGCTACGATCCAACGCTGAACCGGCACACGCTGATGTACATCCGGCTGTATCAGGCGGGGGGCGTGCTGACGGTGTTGCTGCTGGGCGGGTTTCTGATCATCAATTTCCGGCGGGATATACGGGAAGCGCGGTTGCAGAACACAACTTTGGTGAACGGATAAAAGGCGACGATGCAGCATTTCATCAGTCCGGTACTTTGGCAGTTCCTGATTAAGTGGCTCACGAACTTCGCGATCTTTCCGCCGGAGGCGTCGACCATTGCGCCGTATGCGGACGCTCTGTATTTCTTTCTGATTCTGATCTCGGTGGTGGGGCTGGCGGCGGTAGCGCTTCTGGTGATCGTATTCTCGATCCAGTACCGGCAGGAGCGTAATCCTCACGCCACGCAAATCGAAGGCTCGACGCTGCTGGAAGCCACCTGGACGATCATTCCGCTCATCCTGTTCATGGTCTGCTTCGTGTGGGGCGCTTTGCTGTACTTCCGCATCTACAGCCCGCCGCCGAACGCGATGAACATCTACGTGGTGGGCAAGCAGTGGATGTGGAAGGCGGAGCATCCGACCGGGCAGCATGAGATTAACGCGCTGCATATTCCCATCAACCGGCCGGTACAGCTGACGCTGATCTCTCAGGATGTGTTCCATAGTTTCTCGGTACCGGCCTTCCGGGTGAAGCGCGAGGTGATTCCGGGCCGGTACAGCACGGTGTGGTTCGAGGCGACGACGCCGGGCAAGTATCACCTGTTTTGCACGCAGTACTGCGGCACTCTGCATTCGCAGATGATCGGCTGGGTCTATGCGATGACGCCGGAGGATTATCAGGCGTGGGCGGCTAACTCGACGAGCGGGCATTCGCTGGCGCAGAACGGAGAGCGGCTGTTCGCGAGCCTGGGGTGCAACTCGTGTCACAATGACACCCCCAACGCGCACGGCCCGAACCTGGCGCACGTTTACGGAGCGCGCGTACAGCTGAAAGACGGACAGTTTGTCACCGCGGACGATGCGTTTCTGCGGGATACGATTCTGAACCCGACCCTGCACGAGATCGCAGGATACGCGCCGATTATGCCGACGTATCAGGGTCAGGTGAGCGAAGAAGGCCTGATCGATCTGGTGGAGTACATCCGCCGGCTGGATACGCAGTACCGGATCGGGCAGACGATAGAAAACAGCGAAGCGCAGCCCGTTCAGACGGGCGCGGCGCCACCGGGGACCTCGGCTCCGGTGATGGCGCCAGGGACGGTGAAGCCATGAGCACGATCGTATCGTTACCGGATCAGTCGACGGCCCGGCTGCCGAAAGTGTCGTACCTGAACTGGGAGTACGGCCTGAAGAGCTGGCTGCTGACGGGCGACCACAAGCGGATCGCGATGCTGTACCTGATCTCGATCACGTTCTTCTTCTTTATCGGCGGGGCGATGGCGGCGCTGATCCGCCTGGAGCTGCTGACGCCGGTGAGCGATCTGCTGGCGGCCGATACCTATAACAAGGTTTTCACGGCGCACGGCATCATCATGGTGTTCTTTTTCCTGGTGCCGTCGGTACCGGCGACGATCGGGAACTTCTGTATCCCGATCATGGTGGGCGCGAAGGATCTGGCGTTTCCGAAGATCAACCTGCTGAGCTGGTACATCTACATCGCGGCCGGCATCATGATGATCTGCGTGCTGACCTTCGGCGGCGTGGACACCGGCTGGACGTTCACGACTCCGCTGAGCACGCATTACCTGAACACGAACGTAGTGAGCGCGGGTCTGGCGGTCTTTCTTGCAGGATTCAGCTCGATCTTTACCGGGCTGAACTTCATCGTGACCATCCATCGCATGCGCGCGCCGGGCATGACCTGGTTCCGGCTGCCGCTGTTCGTGTGGTCGCACTATGCCGCGTCGATCCTGATGGTGCTGGGCACGCCGGTGCTGGCCATCACGCTGGTGCTGGTGGTGCTGGAACGGACGATCGGGATCGGGGTCTTCGATCCGACCAAGGGCGGCGACCCGCTGCTCTTCCAGCATTTGTTCTGGTTCTACTCGCACCCAGCCGTATACATCATGATTCTGCCGGGCATGGGCGTGATCTCGGAGGTGATCAGCACCTTCTCGCGCAAGCGGGTGTTTGGCTACACGGCGGTTGCGTTCTCGTCGGTGGCGATTGCGGTGTTCGGGTTCTTCGTGTGGGCCCATCACATGTTCATCATGGGCATCTCGAACTACTCGGCGCTGGTGTTTTCGCTGCTGACCATGCTGGTGGCGGTGCCGTCGGCGATCAAGATATTCAACTGGTCGGCGACGCTGTACAAGGGGTCGATCACCTTCGAGACGCCGATGCTGTACGCGTTCGGCTTCCTCGGGCTGTTCACCATCGGCGGCCTGACGGGCGTCTTCCTCGGCACCCTGGGGATGGACATCCATCTGACCGAGACGTACTTCATCGTGGCGCACTTCCATTTCGTGATGGTGGGCGGCATGCTGATGGCGTATCTGGCGGGTGTGCACTTCTGGTGGCCGAAGATGACGGGCCGGATGTATCCGGAGGGGATTTCGAAGCTGGCGGCGTCGATCACGTTTGTCGGGTTCATTCTGACGTTCTTCCCGCAGTTCATCCTGGGCTACCTGGGCATGCCGCGGCGGTATGCGGCCTATCCGCCGGAGTTTCAGGTGCTGAACGTGTTCTCCAGCGCGGGCGCCAGCGTGCTGGGGATCGGCTACCTGCTGCCGCTGCTCTATCTGACGTGGTCGCTGAAGTACGGCAAGATCGCGGGGCCGAATCCATGGCAGGCCACGGGGCTGGAGTGGCAGATTCAGTCTCCGCCGCTGACAGAGAACTTTGTCGAGACGCCGATTGTGACGCACGAGGCTTACGACTACGAGTGGCTGGAGAATACCAAAGCCAGAGAGGTGCCGACCGTTGGATAGCCACACTGTTGCCGCGCAGACGGCGATCACGCCACACGACGAACATGCGCATCCGCCGTTTCTGCGCCACCATTTCGCCAACGTGGCGCAGCAGCGGGAGACGGCCACCTTCGGCATGTGGCTGTTCCTGCTGACGGAGATCATGTTCTTCGGCGGTCTGTTCTGCGCCTATCTGATCATGCGCAACTGGTATTACCCGGCGTTTGTGGCGGGGAGCCACACGCTGCACATCTGGGCCGGCACGCTGAACACGACACTGCTGATCGTTTCCAGCTTCACCATGGCCATGGGCGTTTATTCGGCGGAAACGAGGAAGCGGAAGCCGTTGCTGCGGTGGATGATCGTGACGATGATCCTCGGCATCGGGTTCCTGTGCGTGAAGGCGTACGAGTGGCACGACGAGTGGGTGGAGCACCACGTGCCGGGACTGAACTTCAGTCCGACTGAATTTATGACCGGAAGCCCCGCGTATCCGGACGACAAGCTGCCGCTGGACATGGCGGAGAAGACGCAGGTTTACTTCTCGCTCTATTTCGTAATGACCGGCATGCACGCGCTGCATATGATCATCGGGGTTTCGCTGCTGGTGTTTCTGTTTGTGAAGGCATACGGCGGGGCGTACACCTCGGGGCATGTGGCGCCGATAGAGAATTTCGGGTTGTACTGGCACTTCGTCGATATTGTGTGGATCTTTTTATATCCGCTGCTCTACCTGATCAGTCGACATCAGTGAGGGCGGGAGAAGTGTGGGAATTTTCGTTCACGAGAGTGGAGTGAGGGCATGGAGCACCACCACGAGCACCATCTTCATCTGACGCCGTCGGAACCGACGCATCACACGGATCACATTGTCTCGCCGAAGGTGTATCTGATCGTCGGCACCTGTCTGCTGATCCTGACCGGGTCCACGGCGGCGATCTCCTATGTGGATCTGGGGGTTTTTAACGCGGTGGTGGCGCTGGCCATTGCGTGCATGAAGGGTTCGCTGGTGGTGCTGTTTTTCATGCACGTCAAGTACAGCTCCAAGCTGACGAAGCTGACCGTGGCGGCGGGTTTCTTCACGTTCCTGGTGCTGCTCACTATGACCATGACGGACTACATCAGCCGGGCGTGGGGAAGGTGGTAGGGACTGGCCGTCCAGGCGACCGCGCTTCGCGCCAGTGATTTTTCTTAAGGGAGCGGCCAGGGCTGCTCCCTTTTGAGTTTGGCGGTTGCACTCCTGACGGCCGGTTCGGAACAGGGAGGTTCAGCGTATGTGGAAGAATCTCATGCTTGCCGCCCGCGTCCTGCGGAAGAGTCCGGCATTCGCCATCATTGCGATCCTGACGATTGCGCTCGGGGTGGGCGCCAGCACTGCGATCTTCAGCGTGACGAATGCGGTTCTGCTGCGGCCGCTGCCCTACAAGGATCCGGGGCAACTGGTGGTGGCGGCGATGGACCTGACGAAGCGCAACGTTCATGGGCTGCCCTTCTCGAATGCGGATTATCTGGACCTGAAGAACGGCACACGGCAGCAGTTCTCAGACATGGCAGGCGTCTTCACCGGCCGGGCGGTGGCAGAGAAGGCCGACGGGATGCCTGAACAGTTCACGCTGGCGGTGGTGACGACGAATTTCTTTGACGTGATGGGCGGGCCAATCGTCGACGGGCGGAACTTTAACGAGCAGGATGGGATTCCGCAGCCGCCGCAGCCACAGGCGGGAGCGAACCAGGGACAAGGAGCTACGCCGGCGCGGCTGCCGCAGATGGCGATCCTGAGCCACGAGTATTTCATGAAGCGGTACGGCGGGAATCCTGCGGTGCTGGGGCACCCGCTGGGGAATGCGGGTGGACCGAACCCGGTGATTGTCGGGGTGCTGGCGCCGGGCTTCCGGCTGTACTTTCCACCGGAGGACCAGGTTCTTCCGGCTCCGGACGTGTGGATCGCGAACCGCCTGGACTACGATGCGGCGAATCGCAACGACTTCGGGATTACGGCGGTGGGACGGCTGAAAGAGGGGGTGACGCTGCAGCAGGCGCAGAGCGCGGCGGACGCGGTCGCGGCCGAGGGGCGGCGAAGGATTCCGATGGATGCTTCGGTCGGATACCAGATTTCGGTGGCATCGATGCGGCAGCATCTGGTGGCGCAGGTACGACCGGCGATTCTGGCCCTGATGGGGTCGGTGATCTTCCTGCTGCTGATTGCGTGCGCGAATGTGGCGAACCTGCTGCTGGTGCGGGCCTCGCTGCGCGAGCACGAGTTCGCGGTGCGGGCGGCGATGGGCGCGAACCGGCGGCGGCTGATCGCGCCACTCTTCACGGAAGCCTGTCTGCTGGCGGTGGGCGGCACGGTGGTGGGACTGGGACTGGCGTGGGCGGGAATCCGCGAACTGCGCATACTGGCGCCGGCCAACTTACCGCGGCTCGACGATATTGGGATCGACGGACGGGTGCTGTTCTTTACCGCTCTCGCCGGAGCGGCTGCAGCCGTGATCTTCGGTCTGCTGCCGGCATGGCGCGCCTCGCAGCCGGAGCTGATGAATGTGCTGCGGGGAACGAGCCGCATCTCAGGACTGGCAAGCGGAGCCTTTCTGCGCAACGGCGTGATCATGGCGGAGGTGGCTCTGTCTTTCGTGCTGCTGGTCGGCTCAGGACTGATGTTCCGCAGTTTTCTGGAGTTGCAGCGGATCGATCCGGGCTTCGATCCGCACCATCTGTTGACCTTCCGAGTGCTGGGCGCGGCGGGGACGGGCGGGAAGACGCCGGCAGAGCGCGAGGCACGGAGGCGCCATGTGGAAGACCGGCTGCGGGCCATTCCGGGAGTGGAGAGCGTCACCGCGTCGACCCCGTTTCCGCTGACCGGGGGGTACAGCCCGGTCCGATGGGGGACCGAGGCTGCTCTGGCAGATCCGAGTCTTTATCAGGCGGCGGATCCGCAGGTTGTGATTCCGGGATATTTCGAGATGATGCATACGCCGCTGCTGGCGGGACGGACTTTCACGGAGGACGACGAGCAGCCGGGGAGGAACTACGTCGTCGTGGACGAGGACCTGGCCAGGAAGGCGTTCCCAGGAGAGTCGGCGGTGGGCAAGCGGATTCTCACGCGGGTCCAGACGCCGCAGGCGGTGTTTGTGCAGATCATCGGCGTCGTGGCTCATCAGCGCGAGGAGTCGCTGGCGTTGCCGGGCCGGGAACAGATCTATTTTACGGATGCCTACTTTGGCGGATTCATCCCTCCGTGGTGGGCGATTCGCACGAGAAGCGATCCTGCGAGCTATGAGAGCCAGGTGCGCGCGGCGATTGCGGGACTCAGCCGGAGCTATCTTGTCGACAAGATGGAGCCGGAGGAGACGGTGGTGCGCGACGCGCAGGCGGGCACGCGCTTCTCGCTGCTGCTGATCGGTTTGTTTGCGGTGGTCGCCGGAGCGTTGGCGGGTGTGGGCCTGTATGGCGTGCTGGCGACTGCGGTGCGGCAGCGCACTCCGGAGATTGGTGTGCGCATGGCCGTGGGGGCCGATCGCGGCGATATTGTGCGGCTGGTGGTGATGCAGGGAATGCGACTGAGCGGGATGGGCATCGTGGTGGGCTTCGTGGCGGCTCTGGTGCTGGGCCGGGTGATCACGGCAATGCTGGTGGGGGTGAAGGCGACCGATCCGCTGACCTATGCGAGCATGATCGTGGTCTTCCTGGCGATCGCCGGAATCGCGTCCTGGCTGCCGGCGCGGCGGGCGGCGGGGCTGGATCCGAAGACGGCGCTGCATGAGCAGTAAATCAGGTTACAGGTTGGAGGTTGCAGGTTGCGGGTTACAGGTTGCGGGTTACGGAGCGGATGCTTCTAATCATGGGCGCGGGGACGCGTAGTAGCCGGAGCGGGCGGTGATGTGGGCGCCGGGGACGGAGCAGTGCAGGCGGATGCGGTGGAAGGATCCGTTGGCCTGGAAGTTCGTCGGCTTATAGACCAGACGGTACTGGTTGCGCTGCTCCGATTCCATGATGCGGAGATCGTCGAGAATCTGGCTGCCGTGCGGGTTGGAAAAGAGTCGGCCGCCGGTCTGCTGAGTCAGGTCCTGGAGTGTGCGATAGCCGTCGGAAAACTGACTGGAGCGACGCGTGACGATGGCGTAGACAGCGGTACGGGTACGCTGGCACATATCAACCGCTTCGCTCAGGTAGGCGTGGCTGGCGTCGTCGACGCCGTCGCTGAAGAGCAGGATGAAATTGCCGGTGGGCGTGTTGGGGTCCTGCTGCCACTGATCGCGACAGGTGGTGTAGAGCGAGTCGAAGATGGCGGTCAGCGGGTCGTAGCGATCAGGGGTATTGCCCACGCGTGCCGCGCCAGCGGCGATGGAGGCTACGCTGTCGGTCCAGTTCTGGCGGATGAAGGTCTTCGTGTCGAACTGCTCGACGAAGGCGCGATCGTAGCCTTTGCGCAGGAGCTGGGCGGCATAGGCGCGGATGATGGCGCGATTGAAAGCGAGGGCGCCCAGCATGGAGGCGCTGGTATCGAAGAGGAAGCCGGCGCGGATGGGCAGGTCGTCGTAGTTCTGGAGGAAGACGATGCGAGGCTGGCGGCGGCCGTTGTCGGTGAGGGTCAGATCCTGGCGGGTGAGATGGGTGAGGGGTGCGCCATTGTGCGCCGCGGCGTGGAAGGTGAGCGCGATCTCATCGACCGGAATGCGCAGCGTGTACGGAGCCGATGCAGGCGGGTGCGGAGTGGATTGCGCGAGACCGGCCGCCGGGACGACCACCAAAGCAGCAAAGGCCAGGGGCAGGCGGCAGCACCGGGGCATACCTGATAACGATACCGGAAGGTTGATCCTCAAGCGCGCGGTGAATCTCGCCGTGGCGCTGCGGTTTCAGAGCCTCAGGCGCGGGGAGCGTTGGGCGCAGGGAGCTCGCGGCCGGGGTCCTGATGTGGGTCCGCCTGGCGCAGAACGATCGGCTGGACCATGGAATGAGCGTCGAGGACGGGCGCCACGTTAGCAGTCCGCTGATACGTGTAGAGGATGCGATGGACGACGGTGACGGTGGAGATGACCGCCAGCACCCACAGAACCGGCGCCATCACGCCCCAGCGGTCGAAGAGCGCGCCGAGGATGATGAGCACGACTCGCTCCGGGCGCTCCATGAACCCGACCTTGCAGCTGCCGATCAGCGCCTCGGCGCGGGCGCGAGTGTAGCTGACCATCAGCGACGTGATCATGACAAACGCAGCGAGGAAGACGTAGAAGAGCCGATTGCCGCGCGCGTAGAAGACCAGGAGCCCGAAGAAGAGGACGACGTCGGAGTAGCGATCGATGACGGAGTCAAAAAAAGCGCCGAAGACGGTGACCTGGTGGGTTTGCCGGGCAACGCGGCCGTCGACCATGTCGAAGATGCCGGCTCCGATGATGACCAGGCCGGCATACAGGAACATGCGCACGTAATTGTGCTGGTTGGCGAAGCCGAAGAGCACCGCGGCGGCGGTATTGATCAGGAGGCCGATGAAGGTGAGGACATTGGGCGAAATGCGGGTGAGCGAGAGCCCGTCTACGATCGCCTGGAGAAGGACACCGCAGGCGCGTCCAAAGGCCCGGGTCCAGGTTATGTGTGACGGCTTTTCCTCGGCCATGCGGCCTCTACTTTCCGGCTTCCGCTTCTTGTGCTGCCGCTTCGTCGTGGATGGTGGCCAGTTTCAGCACTTCCATTTCGCGTTTGCCGTTGGGCGTGAGTACGACGGCCATATCGCCGACCTGCTTGCCCACCAGAGCCTTGCCGATGGGGGAGGTGGTGGAGATGAGCCCCTTGCTCACGTCCGATTCTTCGCTGGTCACGAGCTTGTACTCGATTTTCTCATCCTTGGAGGTGTCGTAAACGAGGACCGTGGAGCCGAAGGCGGCGCGGTCGTGGGGGATATTGGCGAGGTTGACGAGAGCCAGATCGCCCATACGCTTTTTCAACTGGCCCAGGCGCGCATTCACGAAATCCTGGCGCTGTTTGGCCATGTGGTACTCGGCGTTTTCGCTGAGGTCGCCCATGGCGACGGCTTTCTTGATTTCGGCGGGGAGCTCGTGGGTCAACTCATGTTCCAGCAGCCGAATTTCTTCCAGAAGCTTCTTCTTAATATGCTCGGGCATGCTTCAACATCCGTCAGGGGCTGGTTCAATCCACATCGCGGGCAATGGCGATGCCTGGCGGAACGGAAACTTTGTGGTCCGGTCCGCGCTGGAGAGAATTCAACCCTTGCAAGGGAATCGTTTGGGCTGCGCCGGCAGCCAGCGCCGGGTACTGCCTAGTCCAGATTATACGATGCGGGTTGGGGGCGATGTGCATCGAGGAAACTCTGCAATATCAACACGGCAGCTACCTGATCAACGACCTCGCGGTGCCCGGAAAGGGGGCGGCCGGCGGCGTGGAGGTGGCGGTGGGCTTCGGCGGAGGTCAGGCGCTCGTCCCAGAGGTGCACGGGCAGCGAGAAGGCAGTACGCAGAGCGTCTGCGTACGCCTGGGTTTTGGCGGCCTGGGGGCTGACGTCGCCGGACATGTAAAGCGGATGGCCCAGCACGATCCCGGTGCATCCATATTTGCGGAGAAGGCGGGCGAGGGACTTCAGATCGGATTTCGCATTCCTGCGGACGAGAGTGAGAACCGGCTGGGCGGTGAGACCCAGCTCATCGGAGACGGCGACACCGATGCGGCGATCTCCGAAATCGAGGCCGAGAAGGCGAGGCGGCACAGACGTATAGTAGCGCGGAGGATACGGGCAAGACCGGCGGAAAGAACGGCATCTTACAATGAGTTAGAGAATCCAAAGGGTCAGACCCAGGAGCAGAACTCCCCTTCGTGCGACGCTTTTTCTTATTGGTTGTGCTGGTGGTGCTTGTGGCAGCCGGAGCGATTGCTTTCGCCCTGCTGGTGCCCACGGGTCCGCAGACAGCAACCTACGTGGACATTCTGCCGGGAACGCCCAGCGCCCAGATCGCGGGACAACTGAAGCAGCAGGGGATTATCCGCAGCAAGTACGTCTTCCTGGGGTTGCGCCTGGTGCGGGGCGGAACGCTGAAGGCCGGGGAATACCGTTTCGACCACCCGCTGCCCATGACAGAGGTCTGGGAGAAGATCCGGCGCGGCGAGGTGTACACGGTGGAGGTCACGATCCCCGAGGGATCGAACATCTTCGACATCGGAGCGCGGGTGCAGGCGGCAGGGCTGGGCACAAAGGACGCCTTTGTGGCGGCGGCGAAGCAGGACGCTTCGTTGGTGCAGGATCTGGATCCGCAGGCGCCGAGCCTGGAGGGCTATCTTTTCCCGGATACTTACCGTTTTGCGCTGCACACCGATCCGCAGGAGATGATGATCGCGATGGTGAAGCGTTTCCGGGCAGCGGCGGCCCGGATTGGACTGACTGCCGGTATTCACCGGACGGTCACGCTCGCCTCGCTGGTGGAGAAGGAGACGCCGATCGACGCGGAGCGGCCGCTGGTGGCCAGCGTATTCGAGAATCGGCTGGCGAAAAACATGCCGCTGATGACCGATCCCTCGGTCATCTATGCCGCGTTATTGGATGGGCGGTACCGGGGAACGATTTATCAGTCCGATCTGCAGGCGGGCTCGTCTTATAACACGTATCGGCATGAGGGGCTGCCACCGGGACCCATCTGCAACCCGGGGTTAAAGTCGCTGGAAGCGGCGATGCATCCGGCGACTACGGATTACCTGTATTTTGTGGCGGCGAGCGCCGATCCCTCCGGGAAGTCGCGCTTTTCGTCGACGATTGAGGAGCACGCAAAAGACGTGCAGGCTTACCGGCGCGCCGTGCGCCAGGCGGCTCAGCCGCAATAATGAGAACGCCGGGACGCCGTGGAACGTGTGGATTGGGTGGGGAGGACCGCTCGCTGAAAGGAATGCACCGGATCCAGACCAGGCTTTCGCTCGTGGTGCTGCTGGCTCTGCTGGCGCTGAACGGGTGTCTGTGGCATACGCGCAGGGTGCCGCGGGCCATGCTGCCAACGACGGTATTGACTGCGACGAACCAGCAACTGGTCGACATCATCAACAAACGGTACGATGCCATCCACTCCCTGAGCGCGGCGGTGACGTTCCAGGCCACGTCCGGGGGCGCGCTGAGCGGCAAGGAGAAGACCATTACACCGTTCAGCGGCTACATCCTGCTGCGCAAGCCGGATTCGCTGCGGGTGATCGGCTATCTGCCGGTGGTGCACTCGCCCGCATTCGATATGGCGAGCAACGGCAACACCTTCAAGCTGCTGGTTCCGCCGAAGAGTGAGGCCATCGAAGGACCGAACGCGCTGACGCAGCCCTCGCAGAATGCCATCGAGAACCTGCGTCCGTTTATGTTTTTCGACGCGATGGTGATTCCGCAGATTGGGCCGGATGAAATTCTTTCCGTGACTGCGGACAGCAACAACATGGTTGTCGATCGGAAGACCCGAAAGCTGGAGATCCGGCCGGAATACCTGCTGACGGTGCAGGTGCGCCAGCCGAACAGCCGGTTCACCCAGGTCCATCGGGTGATTCACATCAGCCGGATCGATCTCCGGCCTGTGGAGCAGGACATCTACGACCAGAACGGCCAGGTGCAGACCGAGGCGCTGTACGGACGGCTGCAGACCTTCGGAGACGAGCGCTTCCCGGGGACGATCACGATCAAGTGGCCGCAGCAGCAGGAGCAGATTCTGATCACGATTGAGAAGCTGCGGGTAAATCTGCCTCTCGCCAACGATCAATTCGAGCTGAAGATCCCCTCGGGAATCAAAATCAAGCAGCTGCACTGACCCTTCAGAGCGGCCGGTCGGTGTAGAGGGTCTTGTCGGAAAGCTCCTGCACTTCGATCAGACGCGATCCCAGCAGCTTCTCCACGTGCTCGTGAAACTCGTCAGGGACGAAGAGGAACCGGCGCGGGCCGGTTCCCCACAGGCGCAGCAGGTCGGCATCGCTGAGGAAGATGTGGGGGGCGTCGGGGTAGTCGGAGCCCCAGATCATGGAAGAGCCGAAGAGCTTGCCCTGATCCTCATTTTTGTCGGGTTGGAAATACCACGTGCGCCCGTGCACGAGCAGGGCTCGGCGCTGGGTGTAGAAAATGATGGATGAGCCGCCGGACTGATCGCCATAGAGCATCAGCTGGGCGTCGGCGTTCCCGGGCTCGGCGGTGAGCCGGTTGATGGTGTCGGCCATGGCCTTAGACGAGAGCATGGGCTGAAAACGAACGAACGCAATGTGGGCGGCGATCAGAACCACCGCGAGGGTGAAGGCCATGGTGACCGTGGACTCGAGAGCATGGCCGCGGCGACGCAGGCGCCAGGCGGCGAGGGGTCCAAAGAGGAAGATCGCGGCGGCGAGCACGGCGGGCAGGCGCAGAGCGGCAAAGGATGGGCCGGTGAGATCGAAGAAATGCGACATGGAGAGCGTGTAGTGGCCCACGCCGCGATGCGCCATCAGGGTGCCGATGTCGTGGATGTAGGGGAGATGGCGCGACTGCCACAGACCGTAAGCCAGCAGGGCGGCGGCCAGCATTCCGAGAAAGGCGAAGAAGACGTGAGCGCCGGCGATCCAGGCGTTGGTGTCGCGACGTCGATCGGCCGGGGCCTGCTCGATGGTGGCGAGAGATCCGGTGATCAGCATGAGAACGGCCGGGTAGATGGGCCAGGTGTAGTACTCCTGGTTCGTCGAGAACGCGAAAAAGACCAGAATGAAGACGGAGTAGATGGTGAGCAGAAGGGCGGTGCGCGCCCTGAAACGAAGCTGGGCGGCCAGGGCGGAGGATTCCCACGCGCTCAGCTTTGGATCGAGGAAGTGGATGGTATTCGTGACGTCGTAGCGCAGGTCCGAGGCGAAGAGGCGGCGATTACGCCAGGCACGGCGCAGCACCGCGGGGAGAAAGAGGCTCCAGGGAAACAGCCAAATGAGTTGCCCGAACCAGAAAACATACCAGGGCTGGCGGTTATAGTCGTGCGGATAGCGGGTGCCGAGGAAGCGCAGGAAATGCTCGTTGATGAAGTAGAAGTAGAAGAATCCGTGGACGTGGCCGGGCGAAGGAACGTTGCCGACGGGGTTGCCGTAATCGGGATTGCGCAGGCCGGCGAGGATATGCCAGGGAGCGCCTATGGCGAGAAAGACCAGCAGCCCGGTGAAGAGCTGGAACTGCCGCCAACGCCGCCACTCTCCGGTAATGACAAGGTAGGGGACTACGGCGGCGACGAAGAAGACCGGGGCAATGAGTCCTTTGGCGAGGAGGGCGATGGCAACCGCAGCGTACGCCAGGTAGAAGCGGGATGGCTTGCGGTCCTCGACGCCGGTGAGAAAGCTGAAGAGCGCCAGGATCAGGAAGAACGTGAGGATGGATTCCGGAATGAGGGTGCGGGTAAAGAGAAACGTCCCCACCGAGGTAAGGATGGCGAGGGCCGCGTAGAAGGCGGCGCGGTCGCCCCAGGCGCGGCGGCTCCAGAGCCAGACAAGCCAGGCGCAGCCGAGCACGGCCAGGGCCATGGGCAAATGGGTGGCGAAGACGTTGAAGCCGAAGAGGTGATAGTCGACGGCGACCATCCAGTAGGGGAGCGGCGGCTTTTCGAGGTAGCGGATGCCGTTGACGTACATCGTGACCCAGTCGCCGCTGGTGACGATGTGTTGGGCGGCCTGGGCATGGGTGGCGTCGGCGTCGTCGAGGAGCGCGGGCGAGAAAAGAGCGGCAAAATAGACAGCCAGAAAGACGAGCGACAGCAGAGTCCAGGCCCGGCGGGGCGTCGAGTAGAGCGAGGGACGGCTGGGAGCGGTCGAGGGCGCTGCAGGAGCAGGGGGAAGTGTCATTTGTTCGAAGCCTGGCACAAAGTTCAGAATATCAGTGTGAAGCTGCGGGGCTGTGGGGTGCGAGCATGACGGACGAGATGGAGTCGATTCGCAAACTTGCTGCCGCGCTGCGCGAAAATCTGGTGAAGTGTGCCGCTGATCCGCACCTGGATCCCGTGCACGACACACGCACCGGGACGCGCCGGCTGCAGGCGACGCTGGAAAACGTGGTGCGCGAACTGCCGGACGGCGCCGAGGGTGAGCCAGTCCGTGCAGCCGCTGTGGCGATGATGCGCCTGCTGAAGAGGATTCGGCATGCGGCCGGGCCGGTGCGGGACCTGGACGTGCACCGCAAGCTCCTGGAGAAGCTGATGAAGCGAGCCGTGCGACCGGGCGGCCCAGTTGCGAAGAGGGAAAAGGAGGCACAGGCAGAAGAGCCGACGATTCTGGAGACGCCCGAAACGGGGCTGCGGGTGACTCCTGTGGAGCAGCAGACGGATCACCTCGATATCTGGCTGAAGCACCATCGCCAGGAGGTCGCCGACGATCTGCAGTCGGAGGCGAGCGGTCTGGTGGCGAAATTCGACAAGCGCTTGGCGGATCTGGAAGCAGCCCTGCGCGGCAGACCCGGACGTAGAGCCAGGAAAAAGGCTCCGGGCGTGGTGGCGCTGGAGAGCTTCGCCCGGCTGGCCACGGAGATGCAGCTGCTGGACGCGAGCAACCTCCACGACTTTCGCAAGGGGGCCAAGAAGGCGCGGTACGTGGCCGAGCTGGCGGCGCAGGGTGACCAGGAAGCGGAGAAGATCGGCGGCAGCCTGAAAAAACTGCAGGACGAAATTGGCGACTGGCACGACTGGCTGGTGCTCAGCGCAGAAGCTCAGACTGCTCTGGGCGACCCGGCAACGGAACTGATCGGATTGCTGGAGGCCGGGCGCGAGCAGCATTTTGTGGCGGCTATGAAAACGGCGGCGAAGCTGCGCGGGCGGCTGATGGGCGAGTGGCAGGCGGTTGCGCGGCGGCCGGCGCAAAGAGCCACGTCTTCCAGAACGAACGGGCAGGGGCGGAGTGCGGCAACCCGACCCTGCTCGTGTATTGTGAATGCTTGCGGCGGGAGACCGGCAGCTTTCAGCGAACATGCAGACTTTCGCAGCCATTGATATCGGATCGAACTCGTGCCGGCTGAAGATCAGCCGCGTGGTGAAGCACGAGCTGCGCACCGTGCATGAGGATCGCGAGGTGACGCGGCTGGGGGCCAGCGTATTCGAGACGGGCATTGTCTCTCCGGAATCGATGGCCGCGACCCTGCGCACGCTGAAGCGGTTCTACAAGGCTGTGCAGCAGCACGGGGCCGACCGTGTGCGGGCGGTGGCGACCTCAGCCATGCGCGACGCGCGGAACTCGCGGGCCTTCCTGGCCTGGGTACAGGATGAGACCGGCTGGAACGTCGAAATCATTTCGGGGCTGGAGGAAGGACGCCTCATCCATCGGGGCGTGGTGGAGAATGAGCCGGGCGCCGGCGGGCGGTGCCTGCTGATCGACGTGGGCGGCGGCAGCTGTGAGATCACGCTCTCCGAGCACAAGACCATCCGGGAGACCGTCAGCCTGCCTCTGGGTGCGGTGCGTCTCACTGAGGAATTCCTGCAGAGCGAGGTGCCGCAGAAGGATGAGATCCGCCGCTTACGGCAGTTCATCGATCGCGAGCTGCGCCGGGGCTGCCGTCGCATCGATGGCAGCGGTGTCCGGCTGGTCATCGGGACTTCCGGGACGGCCGCGGCCCTGTCGGATGCGGCGCGGGCAATGGGCAGGAAGCGCGCCGGCAAGGACCGGGCGAGCAAAGACGAAACCCCGGTGGAGCTGGTGCGGCGGCTGACCGCGAAGCTGGCGAAGATGACGAACAACCAGCGCGCCATGGTGCCGGGCATCGGGCCGCGGCGGTCGGAGATCATCGTGGCCGGGGCGCATGTGTTCGCGCATATTCTGGAGCAATTCGGTCTGCGGGGTTTCCGCTATTCACCTATGGGCCTGCGCGACGGGATCCTCGAGCAGATGTTGGCGGAGCAGGATCCGCGGGCCTCGGTTCACCAGCAGTTCGAGCGTGAGCGGTGGCAGGGGGTGCTGGAGGCGTGTCGGCGCTATGGCATCGACCCGCGGACCGCGGAACCCGTCCGGCAGCACGCGGCACAATTGTTTCGCGATCTGGTCTCGGTTCACGAGCTGCCGGACGAATACCAAACCTGGCTGCAGGCGGCGGCCACGCTGCGCGACATCGGAAAATTCCTGAATCACCAGGGCTATCACCGGCACGCGCAGTACATCATCGCTAACTCCGAGCTGTATGGGTTCACGCCGCAGCAGCGGGTCGTGACCTCTGCGATCGCCCGCTATCTGGGCAAGAGCCGGCCGGCGCCGGAAGGGCGCACGATGCGGCAGGTTCCTCCGGAGGAGTACGAGCACGTGCGGCGCACCGTGGTGCTGCTGCGGCTGGCGGTGGCGCTGAACCAGGATCGCGCCAGCGACGTACTGCGCATGCGGGTGCGGGTTTATCCCAAACGCGTACTGCTGGAACTGGCGCCTGGGCGCACCGGCGCGGAACTGGAGCTGTGGTCGCTGCGCAAGGAGGCCGCCTACTTCCGGGAGGTTTTCGGACGCGATCTCTTCGTCGCCTTGCTGTAAAGGCCGCGAAGAATGCGGGGATCGACCAGCCAGTGCAGCGTGCCCGGCAAGCGTGTGCAGTCAATGCGGGCAATCGCGCCTTTCCGCATACGGGTGCTTATGCGGCCCGTGGGCGACAGCAGCGATCCGAAGAACACCGTGAGGTTCGGATTGTGGCCGACGACCAAAACATTGTCGTACTGTTCGAGGCTGCGCACCAGATCGCGAAACTTCTGCACGGTTGCGTCGGGCGCGAGCGCGTCGGTGACTTCGATTTTGGTGTCGTAGCCGGTCTCGTTGCCCACCAGGGAGGCGGTTTGCAGCGCACGCTTCAGCGGGCTCGAGACAACGCGGTCGAACTGGACATTCAGACTGTTGAGAAAACCGCCGACGAGGAGGCATTGCTGCTTGCCTTCCTTGTCGATGGGGCGCTTTACGTCAACAGCAGGGTTGGCGCGGCGTGTGCCGGCGCTGGCGTGGCGGAGAATGTAAAGATTCATGAGTAAAAAAGGGTGAAATGCTCTCGCTTTTAACGCGATTGTAACAATGGAAATATGCCTCGAATGTTAATTTCGCGGGCCTTCACGCTGGTTTCGAGGCATGGTTGTGACGCGTCCCGGCAATATTCCTGACGTGGGTGCGATCCAGGTCAGAACGCACGGGTGACCGGCTGGGGCGCCGGAATGGGACCGGGGTAGGGTTGGGGGTCGGGTTCGGGCGGAGGACCGGGAGCGGGCTTTGGCTCGGGGATGGCTGGCGGACCGGGCGCGGGTTCAGGGCCTGGATCGATACCGGGCAGAGGGCCGGACGGGGTCACAAACTCGACGGAGAATGGCATCTCCTGTTGGGAGCCGGGATGCGCGAGGCCGGTTGCCTGGGGTCGTTGCCAGATTTCGGTGACCAGAAGGCCGCCGAGAAAGGACTGCGAGGCTTCACAGGTAAAGCCGGAACGCGCGAGCAGGCCGCGCCACGGTGGAATTTGGCGCGTGCGGAGTCCGGTGAGGACGCGAAAGGCGGCATAAAGACCGGCAATGAGCCCACGGGCAAAGGCGGCTCGCGTACGGCTGCCGGAGGGAATCTCGAATTCCGAAACGATCCAGCGCGCGCCAGTGGCGAGAAGGGGAAGCAAACGCAGGATGAGGGCTTCGGTCTCTGCTTCGGTGAGACAGTCGAGAAAGAAATGAGTGGCGACCAGATCGTATTCGCGGCCGGGCGGTGTCAGGCTGCGCGCATCGGCACAGAAGGTTGTGAGGCGATGTTCTGCGTCCTGCTGAGCAGCCCGGGAGCGCAGGAGCCGCAGCATGACCGGGCTGGCGTCGACGGCATCGGCGGAAAGCTGCGGACAGGCCACCAGGAGCCGCGCGAGAAAGCGGCCGTCGCCGTCACCGAGGACCAGAGCCCTGGTAACCTGCATGGAGGCAAGAGCCCGCAAGTGATGGAAGCGGCAACGTTCCAGCATGGGCCCGAATGACAGGTACTCCAGGGCGCGGTACACACGCGCCACACGATCGAAGCGAGGTGGCCGATCGGCTATCGCCACGGCACCACGAAGAGCAGAGGCGTCAGCAGGGCGGCGTCGGCGGCGACACGCACAAGGAGCAGCCAGCGCGCGGTCTGGTCGGGCGCAGCGGTCTGGCTCGAGCGCCGGCGGTGCAGGTGATCGAGAGAGAACAGAACGATTGCGGAGAGGCCGGCACAGAGGACAAGAGCGGCACCGGCGGAATCGTGGATCTCCGGCGAGAAGGCCAGCGCACCGGCGCAGAGAGCGAGCACGGCGGCGGCCAGCGAGACAGAGAATCGGCGGGCGCCGGCGGCCTGTTCCCATACCTCGATGGCGATGGTATTCAGACAGCAAAGCGCGGCGAAGAGCACAACCAGCAGCGTCATCTGCTCTCGCGATGCCAATGCCTGCGACCACGCGGGAACGGCGGTGGCGAGCGCGAAGACCACACCGACCATGACTTCGCGCGTAAACCAGCGACGCGCGCGCGGTACCGCCAGATGCACACTGCCGAAATAGAGCATGGCGACGGCAAACAGGACGGCGTCGTCGCGCCGGTCGACGGCCGGCATGCGGGCGATCAGCCACAGCAGCGCCGCCGCTGCGGGCCAGGCCACGGCGAGCAGCGTCCGGCGATGGCGCGCATGGAAAAAGTGGCGTTCGCGAAGCTGCGCGACAGGGCTCTGGGCCCCCCGCGCATCGAGCAGGCGATCGGCTACGTAGATCAGCCAGGTTCCCAGGCCGAGTACGGCGAGGGCGCTGATGCTGCTGCGCGCCCCGACCGCGCGATCGAAACTCCAGGCCCACAGAACCGCCACCGTGGGCGCATCCAGACTGAGAAGGTGCCAATAGAGGGCGCCTCGCAACAGCCGAGAGCGCGGCCGTTCGCAGACCCTGGGGATTTGAACGGCAAAGGCCACACTCTCATTCTAGAAGTGAAACCGGTAACGAAGCTCGCCGTAGATCTGGCGGGGATCATTTTCATGGAAGCCGCCGAAGGTGAGGCTGTTGTCGAGCAGCACGCGGGTGTTGGCGATGTTGGTGGCGTTCACGTCGGCTTGCCAGGTTTCGCCGAAGGATTTGCCGAGCGCGAGGTCGCAGGTGGTGTGACCAGGCAGATAGGCGCCGGTGTAGGGCGAGGGCGGGTCCGTATAGCCGTTGGAGAACCCTGACCCATAGTAGATGTTGACGGAGGCGTAGGCCTGCTTCGGCAGATGGCCGTCGAAGCCGAGGTTAAGGGTGTTGCGCTGATCGTGGTCGAGGGCGGAGTAGCCGGGGGGAACAGCGCAGGCTGCGGAGTTGGGTGGATAGCAGATGAGGCCGCCGGTGATGGGGCCGATCTGCTGGGCGATCTGGTTGGAGTAGGCGAGGTGGGCCTGGCCGTAGCGCCAGAGACGGGGCGAACGGAGGGTCAGCTCCCAACCCTGGATGAGCGCGCCCTGCACGGTGACGGGAATGAAGACATCGGATTCGCCGATGTTGCTGTGGTCGAGGAAATTGTTGGCGCGGGTCTGAAAGGTGTCGGCGTCGAGGAGCCAGCCACGCCAGGGAATCTGGAGGCCGAACTGATGCTCCTCATCGCGCTCACCCCGGAGCGGAACAAAGCTGGTGTTGCTGGACTGCGCGTAGGCCAGCGCCGGGCCGGCGAGGCTGGTGAGAGGGGGCGGCTGGTAGAAGTGGCCGTAGAATCCGCGCAGCACCCAGTGCAGGTAAGGGATCTGGATGGCCATGCCAATGCGGGGGTAAATCGCGTTCTCCGAGATGGCGGCCTGGAAGTGGGATTGCCGCTCGCCGCCGATCAGTGTGAGCCAGGACGTGGGCCGATAATTGTCCTCGATGAAGATCTCTTCGACGCCGCCGTTGACGACGGAATTCTGGGAGAAAGTCGGAGCGCTGCCGTCGTTGAAGACGACGCCGAACTGGTCGTTCTCGTGCTGCTCGTAACCGTAAAGGCCGGCCTTCAGGCTGTTGCGCGCGACGCTGGTGGAGAAATACGCCTGCGCCCCGGTGTACTGGCCGGTCTGCCGTGCGGTGGTCGCGGTGGGAAGATCGGTTGCGGAGGGCTGATACAGGGCTTCGTTGTAGTGATAGTAAGGAGAGATCTCAAAGAGCGTCGAGGGGCTGAGGGTATGAATCCAGGAAAAAGTAGAAAAGCCATCAGTTTCGTGATCGCCGTCGCGCAGACCGGAGGAGTCGTAGAGTTGGTTTTCCCAGTCGTTGGGGTTGGGATCGTAAGGGATCTGATAGTAGTCGGTGCGGAGCTGGGAAACCGACCGGAACTGGTCGTGCGGGTCGCGATTGTAGATCAGGGAATCGAAGCCGCCGTAGCCGTTAGCCGCGTCGTGGACCGGTGCTTCAACAGGCGCCATGAGGCCGTAGTTGCTGCGATTGCCATTCGCCGCAACATACCAGGCAAAGCGCTCGGTGTGGTTGCCGAGGCCGATCTGGTCGTCGGTCTGGTCGAAGTTGCCGAGGCTGGCGACGAATTCGCCCTCGCGATTCATCTCGAACCCGGTGCGCGGCACCGCGTTGAACATGCCGTAGGTGCGGTCGCCGAGGTCGGCGTTATAGCTGCCGCGGTCGATTTCGAGGGTGTCGATATCGCGCGGATCGACCTGGGGGCCGACGTTGGCGGCGATGTTCGTGTTGGGGATGGGCACGCCGTCGATCATCCAGTTGAGCTCATGCCCGCCGCGCATGTGCAGCATGTCGTGGGTCATGTACGCGCCGGGAGTGAAATCGGTGATCATGGCCAGCGAGTTGGTGCGATCCGCTCCCGGGGTTTCGGTAATGTCGGAGCGGCTGATCATGGTGGTGGGTGTCACGGAATCAGGGTTGGCCATGTCCTCCTCGGCATGAACGACGGCCGTTTGCCGGACGGAAGCGACTTCCAGGGGGAAATGCAGAACTTCCGACGCATTCGAGGCGACGGAGAGGGTCTGCTGGGTGGTCGCGAATCCCTGGGCGGAGACGGTGACGATATAGACGCCGGGGGGCACAGCGGGAATGGAAAAATAGCCGTCGGGGTTGCTGGTGGCGGAGAACCTGAGTTGGGAGTGGGCTGCAGCCAACTGGATGCTGGCTCCGGCTATGGGCCGGTGGGTGGGGTCATGCACAATGCCCTGTACCTGACCGAGCAGCGCGGCATAGACCAGCGGCGCTGCCACCAGGCAGACGAGGAACAGCAAAGTCTTACTTACCATTAGGGGCTCCTGAGGAAAAGCTCGCAATTGTAACGGGGATAGAGACAAACGGGCACACCCAGCCTCGGTGCGGACTCCGTTTGCTGATTTTGCGTTACAGGCTGAGGAGCCCGGGAGGTCCGCGCTTATGCCGCGCCCGGTCAGCGGAGATGCGATAACCGGCCTCTGCCGCGCGAACGATCAGGGATGGTCCCTGGCTGGGACCTGCGACCATGCACTGCGCGGCCGGGGTGAACGAGTGCGGCAGCATCAGGGGGCGCCGGGCGAACGGCGCATAGGGGCATTTTTCTGTCAGAGTGACAAAGCGCGAGGGAAGCTGTCCCAGTTCCATCTCCGCCCTATACATTGCACAATGGTGCTTCCCGTTGCGGCGGCAGCAGGCGGGTAGCTGGGAGTCAGAGGGCAGGGACGCAAATGCGGGCGCGATCAGCGGATAGCTGAAAAGTACAACCAGGATGGCTGCCCATGCGCGTCGCATTGCTGGATCATAGTAGCAGGGGATCCGGAACCGGAACCAGTGCGGATCGCGTTATTTTGCGCCTGAACCCGTTCCGGTTAATTGCACGGAGGTCGTGTAGTTCTGCTGCACGATCGCCCATATGTCCTTCTTCTTCGTGGTCAGGGTCAGGTGGTGCGAGACGGTATCCGTGGTGTCCGGCGTGTACGTGAGGGTGTACTGGTTCTTCAGCAGCGCGGCAATTTTCGAGTAGGAATCATCGGCGTGGTCACGCCGGCCCTCGACCATATAGCCGCCGGTTGCGTTGCACATATTCTCGAGGATCTTCTTGCCGTCCACATGCGGTTCCGACGAAGGATTTTGCTCCCCTCCGCGCCGGCCGCCGCCACCCCCCGGATAGCCGCCGCCACCGCCTGGATACCCACCTGGGTAGCCGCCGCCTCCGCCCGGATAACCGCCTCCGCCCATGCCTCCGCGACGATTATTGCCGCGGTTCTGATTATGCTGCTCCTCTTCTTCGCCCTTGTAGTAGATGGCAAAGATCTGGGCGTGGGCATCCTGCGCGGCTTCCTCGGCTTCCGCTGCCGTCTCCTTGCTGCCGCGATCGACGCCGTCGGTGACGACGACGATCACGTGATGGCCGGGCGCTTTCTTCAGCACCTCGAGCGACGCGAGGTAGATGGCGTCATAGAGGTTGTTGCCGTGGCTGGTCGTCATGTTGCTGTTCTGATCGTCGCCGCCGCCGTTGCTGAAGCTGGTCGAGCCCAGGTGATCGATGGCATCATGCAGCTTGTTGCTGTTGGCGGTGGGGTCCACGAGCAGGTCGACCTCATCGCCGAACTGGACTACGAAGGCCGTATCGTCGGTGCCGGGCAGAGTGTGATCGACAAAATGCTCCGTAGCCAGGCGCACATCCCCCAGCTCCGCACGCAGAGAAGCGTTCGTCTGGCCGAGCAGGCCAAAGGTGATGGGTGAGGGCTGGGCGAGAGCAAAGGAGTCGATCCGCTGGATACGGCCATTATCGGTGAAGGCCAGGTCGGCCGGAGTGAAGTTCTTCACCGGGTCACCCTTGGCGTCGACTACCGTTACCCAAAGATGAACGGGCTGCGCTGCCGATGGAACCGCGGCCGTGGCGCCGACCGGCTTGTTGGCGGTCTGAGCCAGAGTGGGCGTGGAAAGCCAGGGCAGGAGGGCCGCGCAGGTGGCGGCCCACAGAATGGGGCGGAGGCGGATCGGAATCGTCATAGGGCGCCTGGATGTCTATTAAACCACCCATTAGACGCGCAGATGGGGAAACGGGTTATTTCGACGCCGAGTTCAGCAGTCGCAGCGCCGCCAGATCAGGTAATCGAGCGAGAATCGCCCGGCTCCGAAAACAAGAAGAATCAGCGAAGCGATCAGGAACGTGTAGGCCGCGTCATTGTAGAACTTGTCCGGATCGCTGAGGATCGCGGCCAGGGCCGCCAGGTCGGTCGTGATGTAGGCGACAATCATGTCCACCGCGAGCAGCAGGCCCAGGAAACGGGTGGCGAGGCCGGCGATCAGCAGGATGCCGCCGACGAATTCCAGCCCGGAGACGAACACCGCTGTGAATCCCGGCAGCGGAAGGCCCAGGCTCGAGAAAAACTGCGTCACGTGGGACAGGTGATGCAGCTTGCCCCAGCCGGTCTGCGCGAATTGCCATCCCCAGTAGACGCGGACGAGGAGCAGGAACGGCGACCCGAGCGCCGCGGAGCCGTGCTGAAAGCGGCGGTAGAGAGAGGCAATGAGACCGGGTGGCTTTTCTTTCACGGAGCCGGCAGCCGCATCGGTCATGGTGTGTCCTTTCTTAAGCGGGTCAGGATGGAAGGTTTCGACGGGTCAAATAGTAAACCAGCCCAGCGCCGACCCGGAGGCGAAGACTTCCTGCACGAAGGCGGCGCGTTCTTCCTCAGCCAACGGGCTGTCGTGGAGAGCCTGTTCGAGGGCAGGGCCGAGCGGCGTGCCGGCCAGCAGTGCTGACAGCAGCCGGAATTCCTCAACCGTCAGCGGCTTGTACCAGACCGAATTCCGGTGGCGATGGACGGCCAGATGGATCGTCTTCGGCTCCAGAGCTGCCGTGCGCCGAACGTGGTGGCGCTTGCGGGCGGTGCTGGCGTTATTAGTCGAAGACGCACTGCTGCCGTTCTCGTTTCGCACCTCGAGGAGCAGATCGACGACCGGGTAGGAAAGGGAAAGAACCCGCAGATACGGCTGCAGGTGGAGGACGGAGTCTTCGTTGACGGCGGCGAGTCCTTGCGGGGTCAGGAGCGGCCGCTCTTCGCCATCGAAGGCCTCGATATGCGCCCACTCCAGACGCACCATGTCGAGAGCCAGCGTTGGATGCGGCTCAACCCAGCTGGGGTGTTGCGTGAGCCAGGCTTCCAGCCGCGATCCCAGATTGCGCAGCGTGAACGACTCCGAGGGGCACTCCGTGAGATAGGCGCGCATGAGCGTGTCGAAGCGGGCGCGGCCCAGGATTGCCTGCAGCCCGGGGAAGTCGTCTTCGAAGCACGTATAAAGCCGGAACCAGTACTGGCGGTTGTAGATTTCGAGGCGCTCGAACGAAGTCAGCCGGTCGTTGGGACGGATGATGGCGTCGGCCTCGCTCCGGTTCGATGTGCCGTCGCGCCGGCGCCGCGGCATGGTTTCACCGCGGGTGAGCGGATGCATCACCGCAGCGGCCATGCGGCGCTGGATTTCGAGAAGCTGGCCGGAAGACTGGGTCATCGCGCCGCTCCTGACTCTGCCATGGTGGGCTGCTTCAGCGAGGCGGCCGCGGCTTCCATTGCGGCTGTGGCGCTCTCCGGAGCGGCTTCGGCTGCCGCCTTCAGAAACTTATTCGCCTTCAGGGCCTCGGCGTGCACTTCCTCAAAGCTGGGGATGTTGTCGTCCCACTCCAGAAGGGTTGCGGTTGGGCCGCAGCGCTCGATGGCGCGGGCGTAGAGCCGCCACACCGCGGGCAACACCGGGTGATCGTGCGTGTCGAGAATGTACTTTTCAAACTTGCTGTGTCCGGCGATGTGGATCTGCGCAACGCGATGCGCGGGCACGAAGTTCACATACTTAAACGGATCAAAGATGTGGTTCTTCGACGAGACGTAGATATTGTTCACGTCCAGAAGAATGCCGCAGTCGGCCCGCTCCACCACTTCGGTCAGGAACTCCCACTCGGTCATTTCCGAGACGTGGAATTCGGCGTAGCTCGATACGTTCTCGACCACCACCGGAACTTCGACAAAGTCCTGCACCTGCCGGATCTTCTGCGCCGTCACTTCGACGGCCTCCCACGTGTAAGGCATCGGCAGCAGGTCGTGCGTATACCGGCCATCCACCGAGCCCCAGCAGAGGTGATCGCTCAGCCAGGGCGTTTTTGTCCGGCGCACCAGTTGCTTCAGCCGCTTGAGATGTTCGCGGCTGAGCGGATCCACGGATCCGAAGTACATCGAGACGCCGTGCTGCACGACTTTGTACTGTTCCAGGATTTGGTCGAGAACCTCCAGCGGACGGCCGCCATCGATCATGTAGTTTTCGGAGATAATCTCGAACCAGTCCACAACCGGCTTGCGGCTGAGAATGTGCTGGTAGTGCGGAATGCGCAGACCGATGCCGACGCCATAGTCTTTGAATCCGTTAAAGCGATTGGCGGGCATGGGGAAACCTCTGGGGGAAAATTGCGGCGCTGATCATTCGATTCGGCCGGACGTGAAAGGTACCAGCAACGACGGGATGTCCGGGCTCTTCAGCTCGCGCAAGGCACAAAGCCGCGACGGGCCGCGTACGGCGCGGCCCGTCGCAGAGGCCGTTGTTATTTGGGCATATGGGAGCCGTCGGTCGCGCAGCCGCCCTTGCCCTTGCAGCTGTTCTTGCCTTTGCAGCCATTGTCGCTGCTCTTGCAGCCACCCTGGCCTTTGCAGTCGTTCTTGCCCTTACAGGAGTGCCTGGGCGGTTTTGCCTGTTCGACGCCACTGAACGACGCTCTGCCCGCCTTCAGAATGGGCGTTGCGCCGGACGAGCTGAGAACAGACGCGTGCATGGCAGTCGCGCCCGTGAGCAGGCCCGAAACGGCTGCAGCGACCATCAGGGTCTTCATGGATTGCTTCATTGTCATTCCTCCATCGATTTCCGCTGGACCAGACCGTGCGCGACCTAAAAACTGGGAGCCCTCCCTGAGGAGTCGAGAGCGGACCTGAGGGGCGGGCCGGGTTCTGGGGAGCGCCGGGCGGGGGACCTCGCGGTGCGAATTAGACTACATAAACTACTACGCCTCGTGCCACTCCGCCGGATTGTTTTTTGGGTGCAGTCGCGAGAAGTCCGCGATGTTGTCCGGAAGCGGACAGATTTTGCGCAGATGTTTCCGGACTGTCATGGATTGCATGCGCCTGGGGCCAGAAACTGCTCATTCGGCCGGGGCTTGGCAAGTTAGTGGCCGTTGAGCTTGAGTCTGGCGTGGTGGCCGGGGTAGTCCAGATAACCGATGCCTACGCGCATGTGGTGTTGCAGCGCATTGGGCACGCTCACCGCGAGGCACATGCCCAGCATGCCGTGTGCGATGGCCAGCGGATAGAGATTGCGATAGCGGAGATACAGCAGGCACGAAGCGGCGCCCCAGACCACCACCGCCGGAACCAGGACTGGATTCGGAATGTGCACGATGGCAAACAGCAGTGTCGCCAGCGCCACGGCGGAGGCGCGGCCCAGGCCCAGCCGCAGCAGCCGCAACAGGACGTAGACCTGGAGAATGTACTGCTGCATCAGCGCCCAGAACGAGTATTCGAGAATATGCACGCCAAACGGGAGCGGTCCGTAGAGCTTGTGCAGCGAATGCACCTCCGCCGCGATCCCGATCCCGATGAAGAGGAGAGCCGTCGCCGCGGGGACAATCCAGAGCGCGCGCCCCAGGCCCTGAAGCCCCAGGCCGATCGGGCGGCTGCGGTTGCGGCTCAGCCAGCCGGTTATGGCGATCCACGCAAAGGCCGACCAGTAGAAGGAGCGCTGTTCGGGATTCCGCGTCCACACCGTAATCAGGATGAGGCCGTAGCCGATTGCCAGTTCGGCGATTTCGCGGGCTCGGGATGAAAACCGCGGCTGCACAGATTCAGGTTAAGGCAGAATGGTTATTCGCCAAGCTTGTCCCAAATCTCTGGATCAATGCGGGACTGACGCAAAATGCTGCGCAGTGTGCCGACCGCAACCTCACTTTTGCGAGGTACGATCGCGGTGTCCACGATCTCTCCATTTTGCCGCACAAATTTCACATCGCTACCTGAAACCCAGCGGCCTCGAGACGGCGCTTCACATCGCGGAAGGGTAGAGGCTTAAGCCGCCCCAACCTCCACCTCGATGGTGCGGATTTCGGCCGCACGAGTGGCGAGAGGAGGCTCGAGATGAAGCTCAAGCGCTTCCTTTAGATTGGAGAGCGCTTCCTCCTCCGTCTCGCCCTGGCTGGCGACGTCAACTTCGAGGCACTGGGCAACGTACCAGTCGCCTTCTCTCCAGACCGTTGCCGAAAAGGGGCGTTTCATAGCGGTATTCTTGCACACCTCCGCAGAACGGGGCACGGATTCGCTTTCCGGGAAGCATGGGCCGCCGCCTACTGCAGCAGCGTGCCCGTTTCCGGCTCGATCTTGGCCTCTTCCGGCGGGATGACCACCGCGGCCGCCACCTTGTCGCCTTCTTCGAGGTTCAGCAGCTTCACGCCCTGGGTGGAGCGGCCGGCCGCGCGCACCGTGTTCGTGTCGATGCGGATGATCTTGCCGTACTGGCTGATCACGATGATCTCCGCCGTTTCATCGACGAGCTGGATGCCGACTACCTTGCCGTTCCTTGTCGTTGTCTTCACGTTGATGACGCCTTTGCCGCCGCGGGTCTGCAGGCGGTATTCTTCCACGTCGGTGCGCTTGCCGAAGCCGTTTTCGGTGACCGAGAGGATGCGGTGGGTTGTGCCGTTCTTCTTCGGTGTAACCGCGATGCCCACGACATAGTCATTTTTGCCAATGTCGATACCGCGCACGCCGTACGCCGGACGGCCCATGGAGCGCACATCCTCTTCGGGGAAGCGGATCGCCATCCCGTCGTGCGTGGCCAGGAAAACAATCTGCTGGCCGTCGGTAATGCGCACGCCCACCAGCTCGTCGTCGTCATCCACGCCGATGGCAATAATTCCGCGTGACATGACATTGCAGAAGTCCTTCAGCGGCGTCTTCTTGACGGTGCCATTGCGCGTCGCGAAGAAGATGAACTTGCCTTCTTCCTCCAGGTTGCGCACGGGCAGGATATTGCGTACCGTCTCGCCCGGCTGCAGGCTCAGCAGGCTGGCCATCGACTTGCCCTTGCCGGCCGCGCCGACGTCGGGAATCTCGTACACCTTCAGCCAGTAGACTCGACCCTTATTCGTGAAGCAGAGCAGATACGCGTGGGTGGAGTCCACAATCAGCTGTGTGACGAAATCCTCCTCGCGCGTCTTCATGCCGAGCCGGCCCGTTCCGCCGCGCCGCTGCTGCCGGTAAGTGGAGATCGGCGTCCGCTTCAAATAGCCGGAATGCGAAACTGTGACTGCGACTTGTTCGTCGGCAATCAGGTCTTCCAGCTGCAGCTCGGCCGTCTCATCCACAATCTGCGTCCGTCGCTCATCGCCGTATTCTTTGCGGATGAATTCCAGCT
This sequence comes from Acidobacteriaceae bacterium, assembly GCA_049579805.1. Lineage (GTDB taxonomy): Bacteria > Acidobacteriota > Terriglobia > Terriglobales > Acidobacteriaceae > Palsa-343. The sequence goes on along the minus strand of JBAUOP010000131.1, from coordinate 87,705 downwards.
CCTTCACGATCACCTGGCGCAGTTTCTTCTCCGAAGCGAGGATCGATTCGTACTCCGCGATGTTCCCGCGCACCTCGCCCAGCTCTTTCACCAGCTCGTCGATCGAGAGCTGGGTCAGGCGATAGAGCTGCAGTTCGAGGATGGCGTCGATCTGGCGATAGCTGAGCGTCAGCGTCGGGGTAATCAGCGTCGCCGCGTCGATGCCGTACTTCGCCGGATCGAGCTTCACGCCTTTCAGTGCCTCATCCCCTACGGCGATCGTTTTATTCGAGAAGAACAGGAACAGATTTTCGCGCGCGTCCGCTCGCGAGGACGACCCGCGGATGATTTTGATCACGTTGTCGAGGTGGTCGAGCGCGATCTGGTAGCCAAGCAGGACGTGCTCGCGCTCGCGTGCCTTACGCAGCAGGAAGTCCGTGCGCCGGCGCACCACGTCCATGCGGTGGTCGATGAAGACCCGGATGGCTTCCGGCAGCGACAGCTCGCGGGGCTGGCCGTTCAACACGGCCAGGAAGATCATCGAGAAGCTTTCCTGCATCTGCGTGTGCTTGTAGAGCTGGTTCAGGACGATCTGGGCCTCGGCGCCGCGCTTCAGCTCGATCACGATGCGCATGCCGTCGCGGTCGCTCTCGTCGCGCACATCGCTGATATCGTCGATCACCTTGTCGTTCACCAGCTCGGCGATGCGCTTGATGAGCGTGTTCTTGTTGACCTGGTAAGGAATCTCGCTGACGATGATCGACTGGCGCCCCTGGTTCAGGTTTTCGGTGGCGCATTTCGCGCGTATAAGGAAACGGCCACGGCCGGTTTTGTAAGCCTGCGCGATGCCGGCGCGGCCGTAGAGAAATCCTCCGGTGGGGAAGTCCGGTCCGTGCACGTGCTTCAGCACCTCGGCCAGTCCGGCGCTCGGATTGTTCACCATCTCGATGGCCGCGTTCACCACCTCGGTCAGGTTGTGCGGCGGAATGTTCGTCGCCATACCCACCGCGATGCCGTTGGAGCCATTGATGATCAGGTTCGGCACGCGCGTCGGCAGCACCACCGGCTCAAACGTTGACTCGTCGAAGTTCGGCACCATGTCGACGGTCTGCATTTCGATGTCCGCCAACATTTCGCCGGCAATCTTCGTCATGCGGCACTCGGTGTACCGGTAGGCCGCGGGCGGATCGCCATCCACCGAGCCGAAATTCCCCTGCCCGTCCACCAGCGGATACCGCATCGCCCAGGGCTGCGCCATGCGCACCAGGGCGTCGTACACCGCCGAGTCGCCGTGCGGATGGTATTTCTTCAAACACTCGCCGACTACGCCGGCGCATTTCGAATAGCGCTTGTTGTACTGCAGCCCCTCGCGCTCCATGGCCACCAGAATGCGGCGATGCACGGGCTTCAGCCCGTCGCGCGCGTCGGGCAGCGCACGCCCGATGATGACGGACATCGAGTAGTCGAGATACGACCGGCGCATCTCCTCTTCAATGTTGATGGGAACAAGATTCGCGGCGCCGGGACCGGTGGGACCGTCGCCGGAGTTGCCGCCAAGAGGAAGCTGCGGATTCTGATCGTCTGCCATAATTTTTTGGAGCCGGGGGTCACGCCGGGAGGGTCTGCTGCGAGGTGCGACCGAAGACTTATCTTTATGATAAAGGAAGAGTTAGCTGCGCACAACCCCGTCTGGATCAATGGATTCAGTTACATGCAGACCCCCTCGCAGGGTCTCCTCGATGGCCGCCAAAAACCGGCCGGATTTCGCCGCGAATCTCGCCTCAAATCCCCGGCGCTATAGTGGACTCAAAGGCTTCCTACTCGAACCATGACGACCACCGGTGTCGTACCCAAAATCAGCGGACCCCCTGCCACGCTCCTGTTCAACGACTGGTATCCGGCTCTGCGCAGTGAGGTGCTTCAGGGCAAGCGGATGGCGACTACGCTGCTCCTCGGCGTCCCCATGGTTCTGGGCCGACGCGACGACGGCCGACTCTTCGCCATGCGCGACCTCTGCCCGCATCGCGGCATCCCGCTCTCCTGCGGATGGTTCGACGGCAAAGCTCTCACCTGCAAATATCACGGCTGGACCTTCGAGCCGGTGAGCGGCCAGTGTATGGAGATCCCTTCGCTGACGAAAGAGGATCCTTTCCCGCACAACCTGCATGGCATGGCCTATCCCTGCGAGGAGCGCGACGGCTACGCCTGGGTCTACGTGCCGGAGGCCGGCCGCGGCCGCGTTAGTCCCGAACCCGCCGCGCTGATCCCGGTTCCCGAGGTCCCGAAGTTCGGCTCCCGCTTCCGCAGCGCGCACCTCACCGCCGACCTGCCCTGCAACGTCGATCACGGCATCATTGGACTCATGGACCCCGCCCACGGGCCGTTCGTCCACCAGTCGTGGTGGTGGCGCAAGGAGGCGAGCATCCACGAAAAGGAGAAGCTCTTCGAGCCCATTCCGCAGGGCTTCCGCATGGCCACACATGCGCCTTCGAAGAACTCCGCGCCTTATAAGCTTCTCGGCGTCTATGGCGAGCCCGTGGTCACCACCATCGACTTCGTCCTGCCCAACCGGCGCTACGAAACCATTCGCTGTGGCGACAAGTGGTTTTCCAGTCTGACCACGGTCACGCCAACCACCTCGACGGCCTGCCGCATCGACGTCGCCGGCGCGTGGAACGTGCTCTACCACCTGCCGTTCATGACGTCGATCCTGAGGTTCTTCGGCAACATGTTCGTACGCCAGGATCAGGTGACGATGATCCAGCAGGCGCAGGGGCTGCAGTACGAACCCGCCCTCATGCTCATCGATGACGCCGACAAGCCGGCCAAGTGGTATTTCGCTCTCAAGCAGGCGCGGCTCGAGGCTGAACGAACCGGCGCGCCGATGAAGCACCCGATCCCGGAGCCTGTCACGCTGCACTGGCGCAGCTAAAGGCAGCGTACAGGGTACAGCGGGCAGCGCACAGAAAAAGCACGCCGAGAGAGAGTGCAAGGCCGTCGCTAAGCTTGCGGAGCCGCCGACTCCAGCACAGCTGCATGCCCGTTCCCGTTGCTCTCTTCGGCGACGATCGACTCCACCGCGATGTGCAGCTGCCGGCCCAGTTCCTGCATCTTCTCCAGCCACTCCGCGGAGGGGGGCTTGTCTCGCCGGTCGCGATAGGTCTCGTACCACAGGTTCTGCGCCTGCCACAGGCTCACCTCGAAAGGGAGCTCCGGGAGCGTGCGTGCGATCAGCAACGCGTCCTCGACGCAGCGTACGCTTTCCGGATCCGCCAGCAGCGTCAGCATCGCCTTGTTCATCTTCTGCTCGGCGATGTATCCCAGCAGCTGGCTGTTCAGCGACACCTGATCCGATTTCGCCAGCGCTAGCCACGAGCGCGCCCGGATCGCATCGATCGGCTCGGCTTCCAGGGCCCGGCGAACGCCGGCATTGATGGCGAAGGTCGCCGCCACCGTCAGCGCCTCCGGCCGCGGCAGCTTGCTCTGGCTCAGAAAGTGCAGCAGCGACGCCTGATTCTCGTAGATGGCTGACAGGCTGGACTCCACTTCGTCCAGCGTGCCGGTGAGGAGAATCTCGAGGATGCGCTTCTGCTCGTCCAGGAAAAGCGAGCGCAACGAGTAGGTCTGTCCGCCGAAGTAGCGATCGAAGATCCGCACCACTTCCGGGAAATCGGCCAGATTCACGGCCGCTTTTGCTTTTTCGACGAACTCGTCGTACTCCGCGGACTCGCCGTTGTCCCAGGGCTTCACCATCGCCGTGATGTTCTGGTCGCCGAAATGAAGCACCCCAAACGCGACCGTCTCCGCTGCTTCTGTAATCTTCGATGAGATCAGCGCCTGTCCCACGGCCAGGCGGACGCGGCCGGAGAAGACTGACTCATACGCGAGCCGCCGGACCGAGTAACAGAACAAATCGGCTTCGTCGGGATAGCTGGTGAAAATCGAGCTGATCGCATAGTGAGCGGCCACCTGCTCCAGATCCACCTGCATGGACTTCACATACCGGCTGTAGACCGTCGCTCCGTCGAGTTGTTCCGGCAGATTCGACTTCGCCTCAGCCAGCTTCTCCATGAACCGTTTTTCCAGGCTCGCCGCCCGCTTGCCGAACAGTTCTGCCGCCAACTGCAGCACGCGCCCGGCGTAAGCGACGATCTGCACCGTCTCGATGCCGGAGATGTCGTCGAAGAACCACCCGCAGCTGGTGTACATCAGCATGGAGTGGCGCTCCATCTCCATCAGCATGAGTGCGCGCGTCCGCTCCTCCTCGTTCAGTTCGTACAGGCTGTGCGACGACAGAAACGCATCCCGCGATTCCTTTGAGCGGTTCAGGATGACGCGGATGTAGTCGTTGCGCGCAGCCTCCGGATCGTGGAACAGCCGGATAGCCGCCTCGTGGGCCAGCGGCGCCACCGCGTCACGCAGTTCGTCGAGCGCCGTCCGCAGCGGTTTCCGCCATTTCTGGTTCCAGCCGGGACGTCCGCTGGAGCACCCACAGTCGGATCGCCAGCGTTCGATGCCATGCGCGCAGCTCCAAGAGGTGTTTTCGACAATCTGCGCTTCCCAGCGCGGGGGGTGCTTTTCGAGAAACTCTCCGTAGTTGGTCAGCCGCGCACCCTGGTCCGCCTGGTGGTTCGTGTCCTCGAACCGATGCAGCACCCAGGCCAGCGCCATTTCGCCGTAGCGGTGATGGTGTCCGTAGCTCTCCCCGTCGGTCGCGACATGAACCATTTGTGCCCTGCGCCCTTCCGGCTGGAAGCCGCCCAGCAACCGCTGCGCGAAGCCCTCGCCGCTGTTCAGCAGTCCTTCGAACGCAATCGCCCGCGAGCGCGGACCGTCATAAAAGAAGACCACAATCGACCGGCCTTCCTTCAAACGCACCAGATACGGCTGCGTCGGGTCCACGGCTGCGTTCGGAGTCTCGGTCCAGGCGGGTTCGCCTGTGCCTTTCGCGGCTTTGCGCGGCGATTCTTTGCCCGCTTCCACCACTTTCGCAGCGGCGGTCGCGGCCGGTTCGGTTCCCGGCGGCGAACGCTCCAGCGAGCGCACCCGTGCGCATTGATGGGGCGCCAGCAGAACAAACTGGATGCCATGCTGCGCCAGCAGATCCAGCGACTCGGAATCCACCGCCGTCTCCGGCAGCCACATACCCTCGGGCTTGCGATGGAAGCGATGCTCGAAATCCGCGATCCCCCAGCGGATTTGCGTGATCCGGTCCCGCGTGTTGGCCAGCGGCATGATCAGGTGGTTGTAGACCTGCGCCATCGCCGATCCGTGGCCGGAGTAGCGCTTTCGGCTGCGTGCATCGGCGCGAACGATCGCCTCGTGCACCCGGGGCGTATTCTGCTCCAGCCAGGAGAGCAGGGTCGGCCCGAAATTGAAGCTCATCCGCGCATAGTTGTTCAGGATGCGGATGATCTGGTTCTGGCGGTCCACCATCCGCGCTGAGGCGTTCGGCGCATAGCACTCGGCTGTAATCCGGGCGTTCCAGTCGTGCCACGGCGCGGCGGATTCCTGCGCTTCGACCGTCTCCAGCCAGGGATTCTCCCGGGGCGGCTGGTAGAAGTGACCGTGGATGCAGATGGCTCGTTCGGGACTGCTCATGACGTGCTCGGACTCACTTCCCTAAGGTACACGGCGCCGAGAGGGCAACGCGGAGCCGCGGGACGAGCGTAATCGCAACGGCCGGAGCTTTGTATGCGACAATGGGGGGTATACGGAGAAGTGCGTGTGCGCAAGGGTGCGACGCCTCCGGAGGATCCGAATGTTTGACAACCTCTTAAAACCCGAACACCTGCTGCTCATTCTGGCGATCGCCCTGCTGATTTTCGGACCGACCAAGCTTCCTGGACTCGGCAAGGGCCTCGGCGAAGCCTTCCGCGGCTTCAAGGAAGGCATCAAGGGCACGTCGGACACGGACGCCGCCAAGCAGGAGACTACGACGAAGTCCGAAGCGGTCACGCCGCAGACGAAGTAAGCCGTCAATCCAGGCCGGGAGGCTTCCCGTCGGCAAGCCGCACCTTTGGGTGCGGCTTTGTGTTTGTCCGCAGCGCTATTTTCTGTCCCAGCGGGCCGCGATGGCATCCACGTCGAAGCCGTTCGGCGGGAGCGCCACGTTGTAGGCCGCTTTGAAGATAAAGCGCTGCTGGGTCTCGTCGCCGTTGTGCGTGCGGGTGATGGTGAACGGCGTCGGCAGGCCGTCGATCACCTGGTAGTCGTCATACTCTTCGGAGTCCTCGTTCTTGTCCCTGTACACCGGATCGCGCCATGACCAGCTGCGGCTCAGGGGCAGGTGGGTTTGGGCGTCCACCTGAATCGTGATGGAGTCGTTTTTGTCATTCAACAGCGTTACCTGCTGGGCAAGATGCCGCCCGGCGAGCGTCTGGCCCTCGTACATCATGATCGTCGATGGATCTTTCATCCACACCCGCACCGCCTCTTCGATCGAGTGGTTGAGGCTGCGGTTGTCCGCGGCGCACAAGTTGTTCTGCATCGGGTTCTTGCCCCGGAACGTTATCTCCCAGCACTGGCCGTTCTCAAACACCTGCGTCCAGTTGTGCTTGTCCTTCTTGCCCTCGGTCAGATCGAGCCGGGTCGCCCCCGGCGTATCCCACTGCCAGTAGCGGATGGTAGCGCCGGTCGGTTTGCCCTGATAGAAGGCGGCAATCCGCCCTTCTAAAAAGCGATTCTGCAGGTTGAGCCAGCGCTGGCCGCCGAGCGCCTGGATCATGGCGTCGAGCACAGCACGAGCTTTCGCTGCGCTCGGGTCCTGGGTTGGCGCGGTGGCCGCTACCGACGACGTGGGCGGAGCATCGGGCGAGGGCGCCTGGGCGTGGACAAGGCTGCAACCAAGCAAGAGGGCAAAAACGGGAAGGCACAGACGGGAAATCGTTCGCATGGTCAACCGACTAAGACGGCTCCTCCATTTACATTGACGATCTCTCCAGTCATAAAGCCAGCCAGCGAGGTGCACAAAAAGAGAATTGGCCCGGCAATTTCTCGCGGATCGGCGATCCGGCCCAGGGGAATCGTCGCCAGCACCCGCTGCCGTAGCGCCGGATCGGCCATGGTCGGCGCGGACATCTCCGTGTCCACCCAGCCGGGAGCGACGCAGTTCACCCGGATCCCCTGCGGCGCCAGCTCGGTTGCCAAGCCTTTGGTCAGGCTGATGAGGGCGCCTTTGCTGGCGGCGTAATCGGCGTGGAAGGCCTCGCCGCGCTGCCCGGCCGTGGAGCTGACCAGGACAATATGGCCGGCAGCGGCCTTGCCGGCCGGCGGCGTCGGGTTCTGTGCCTGGAACTGCTGCACCGCCGCCTGGATTAGCCCGAAGACGCTGTCGAGGTTGGTCGAGAGCGTGCTCCGCCACTGACTGTCGGTCATGGCGCCGATGGGGGCATCGCCCGGCGGCCAGACGCCGTGGTTCACCACCAGAATGTCGAGACGTCCGAATCGCTCAACGGTGCGCCGGACCAGGGTGCGGCCGTCTTCCGGTGTAGACAGATCCTGAGCGAAGGCGGCGCACAGCTCGGGCCCGGTCTCGGCCACCAGGGCGTCGGCGGCCGACTGGGCGGATCGGAAGCTGAACGCCACCCGGGCTCCGGCGTCGCGGAAGAGGCGAACCGCCTCGGCCCCGATGCCGCGCGAGCCTCCGGTAATGAGGACGATTTTGCCTTCGACAGAGAGAGAAAGCATAGCAACAGCCTAATGGAAAGCTCGGCCGCACTGCGTCGCCAGGCTCGTCTTGACATGCCTCCGCTTCTAGGGGTAGGGTAGGTCTCACACTGAGAAGTCAAGGGGTGGCGATGGCGAGAAACGATCTGCAGGGAAGTCTGGATCTGCTGGTTTTGAAGACGCTGGCGCAGAGGGGACGGCTGCATGGCTACGGCATCGTCCGGCACATCCAGTGCGCCTCCGAGGAACTGCTGCAGGTGGAAGAGGGCTCTCTGTATCCGGCGCTTCACCGGATGGAACAGAGCGGGTGGATCCGCTCCGAGTGGGCGCTGACGGAGACGAATCGGAAGGCAAAGTACTACCAGATGACCCCTGCGGGTCGAAAGCAGCTGGACGAGGCAGAGGCCAGCTTCGAGCAGCTGGTGAAGGGCGTGAGGGCGATCCTGCGCTACGCATAGCGGAAGGGTGCAGCGTGCAGCGATCAGCGTTCAGGAAAATGCCGACTGCCGACGGCCACTGAAGCAAAAAAGGACGCGTGATGGGCCTGATCAAGCGAATTCGGAATCTGACGCGGCGGGGGAAGGTGGACGCCGAGATCGAGGCCGAGCTGCGGTCGCACATCGAGATGGCGGTGGAAGACAGGGTGCGCGCGGGCATGTCACGCGAAGAGGCGCGGCGAGCGGTACGGCTGCGGTTTGGGAATCCGGTGATGGTGAAAGAGCGAACGATGGGAGCGGATGCGGCGCTGGGACTCGACAATCTGGGGCGCGACCTGCGCTACGCCCTGCGACAACTGCGGAAATCGCCCGGATTTGGGGTGACGGCGATTCTGACGCTGGCGCTGGGGATTGGCGCCACGACGGCGATCTTCACGCTCATCCAGCAGGTGATGCTGCGCTCGCTGCCGGTGGCGAAGCCTGGGCAGCTCTGGCGCATTGGCGATTCCGCCGCGTGTTGCTACGCGCAGGGTTACTCACAGACGAGCGACGACCGGGCGAACGACTGGAGCCTCTTTTCATGGGAGGCATACCGGCTTTTCCGTGCGAATACGCCGGCGTTCACCGACCTGGCGGCGTTTGAGATCGGGGAAGGGAATGCGGAGCTGGCGGTGCGGCGGGCCGGTTCACCGGCTCCCGCCGAGTCGCGCAATGGCGAATACGTTTCGGGGAACTTCTTCCGGACCTTCGGGGTTGCCGCGTGGCGAGGGCGGCTTTTCACTGACGATGACGACCGCAAGGGCGCGCCGCCGGTGGCGGTGATGAGCTTCCACACCTGGCAGGAGCAGTACGGGGCCGATCCGTCGGTGGTGGGCGCGACCTACGCGATCAACGGCCGCGCCTTTACGGTGATTGGCGTGGCGCAGCCGGGCCTTTATGGGGCAAAGGTGGCCGACTGGGGTATGCCCGATTTCTGGCTGCCACTGACGGCGGAGCCGCTGATCGCCGGAGCGACGTCGCGCCTGAAAAATCCTGGACTGGCCTGGCTCGATCTGATCGGGCGCGTGCGGCCGGGCACGAATCCAACGATCCTGCAGGCGCAACTGCAGGGCGAGCTGCACGACTGGCTGGCCAGCCACACCGGGGAAATGACCGCGCCGGAGAAGGCCGTCTGGCAGAAGCAAACGCTGCGGCTGACGCCGGGCGGGGCGGGCGTCTCGCTGATGGGCGCCGATTCCAGGGAGGCGCTGCAACTGTTGCTAGCAGCGGCCGTGTGCGTGCTGCTGCTGTCATGCGCCAACCTCGCGCATCTGCTGCTGGCGCGCGGGCTGCGGAACCGGCAGCAGACGGCGGTCCATGTGGCGCTGGGCTCCCCGCGCGGGCGGCTGGTGCGCAGGGCGCTGGTGGAAAGTCTGGTGTTGGCGGCGATGGGCGGCGCGGCGGGCGTAGGCGTGGCCTGGGCCGGAGCGCGGCTGATCCTGCACCTCGCGTATCGCCACTCGGCGCAGAGCAACTGGCTTCCGGTGCATGCCTCCCCTTCGCTGCCGGTGCTGCTGTTCGCGCTGGGTGTTTCGGCGGCGACCGGGATGATTTTCGGCATGGCTCCCGCGTGGATGACCACGCATGCCGACCCGCTGGAAGCCATGCGTGGCGCGAACCGGGCCGTGGCGGGAGATCGGCACTGGGTGCAAAACACGCTGGTGGCGGTGCAGGCGGCGGTTGCGCTGGTGCTGCTGAGCGCGGCGGCGATGCTGGGGCGGAGCCTGCACAACCTGGAGCATCAGAGCTTCGGATTCGATCCGGCGGGCCGGTACCTGGTGTCTATCGACCCGAAGGTGTCCGGCGTTGCACAGGAGCAACTGGTGCCGCTCTTTCGCGAGATCGAAGGTCGGATGCGCGTGTTGCCGCGAGTACGCGCGGTGGGCAGCGTGCTGGAGGCGCCGCCGGGGGGCTGGATGACGCATGACATCCGCATCGAGGGCCAGCCGGAACCGGGAACCGGAGACGAATGGGTGTCCGGGTGGACGCGGGTGACGCCCGGATTCTTCTCCGCCTTCAATGATCGGATGGTGACGGGTCGGCCCATCAGCGAAGAAGACGACGCGAGCACGCAGCCGGTAGCGGTGGTGAACGAGGCATTTGCGAAGAAGTTCTTTGGCGGGCAGAACCCCATCGGGCAGCACTTCGGGCCGGCTCCGGAGCGGAACGCGGGTATGTACACGATTGTGGGCGTGGCTGCGAATCTGGCGTTCCAGGACGGTCTGAAGGAGCCCATGTATTTCCTGCCGGAGGCGCAGAGCACGTATTTCGACGACGCCGAGACGGAGAGCCGCGAAATCTGGTCGCATTCCCTGTACAACGTGGTGCTCTGGGCGCCGGGGAACCCGCCGAATCTTGAGGCGCAGGTGAAGAAAGTCGTAGCCGATGTGGATCCGAACCTGGTGATGGCCGGAATGGAGCCGTATGCGGAGGTGATCCGCGATGGTTTTGCGCAGCAGAACATGATCGCCAGCCTGACCTGGCTGTTTGGCGCGATTGGGCTGGTGCTGGCCGCCGCGGGACTCTACGGTGTGACCGCCTATGGCGTGGAGCAGCGGACGAGCGAGATCGGCGTGCGCATGGCGCTGGGCGCGGACCGCGGTTCGGTGCTGGCGCTGGTGCTGCGGGGTGCGCTTTTGCAAGTGGCGATTGGCCTTGCGCTGGGGATTCCGGCGGCGATCGGCACGGGACTGCTCATGGCGAGTGAACTCTACGGGGTGCGGCCGTGGGATCCATGGATCCTGACGGGGGCCGCGCTGTTGCTGGGGCTGGCGACTCTGGTGGCCGCGCTGCTTCCGGCGCGGCGTGCGGCGAGCGTCGATCCGATGCGGGCTCTGCGCGCGGAGTAGGGAAAGGAGCGAGGCACAGCGATGGGGTGGACACAACGAATCGGGAATCTGTTACGGCGCGAGCGCGCAGACGCCGAGATTGACGCCGAGTTGCGCACGCACATCGAGATGGCCGTCGAAGACATGGTGAGGGCAGGCGTGCCGGAGGCTGAGGCATGGCGCGCAGCGCGGCTGCGGTTTGGGAATCCTGTGTTGATGAAGGAGCGGACGATGGGGGTGGATGCGGCACTGGGGTTGGAGGGAGGGTGGCGCGATGTGCGGTATGCGCTGCGGCAACTGAAGAAGGCACCGGGATTTACGACGGTGGTGATCGTGACACTGGCCCTGGGCATCGGCGCGAATACAACCGTCTTCAGCATTGTCGATGCCGTGCTGTTGCGGCCGCTGCCCTATGCGCACCCGGAACAACTGGTCGAGGTGCGGTCGCGCCAGGTGCTGCAGGATGGAGCGGTTTCGTATCCCGACTTTTTCGACTGGCGCTCCCAGAATCACAGCTTCAGCCACCTGGTGTCGTATCAGGGTGACTCGGGCACGCTGACCGGCGTGGAGCGGGCCGTGCATCTGGATGGCGCGACCGTCGCCTGGGGCCTGCTTCCCCTGCTCGGCGTGCGTCCGGAGATCGGCCACGGCTTCCGTCCGCAGGACGAGAAGCTGGGTACGCGCGTGGTCCTCATCAGCCATGCGCTGTGGGTATCGCAGTTTGGATCGGATCCTGCCATCGCAGGCCGAACGATGCACATGAGTGGCCAGGACTATACCATCGTCGGAGTCATGCCGGCGTCGTTCCGTTTTCCGGTGGATGCGCCGCAGAACAGCTTCTGGACAACGCTGGCCGTAGACAACGACGGCACGCCACGGGCGCAGACCGCGAATCGCGGCGACCATGAGCTGGCGGTGATGGGACGGCTGAAGCCCGGCGTCAGCATCGCGCAGGCGAACGCGGAGATGAAGACCATCGCTACGCGGCTCGCGAAAAAATATCCAGACACCAATACCCGAAACAACTCGGCGGACGTCCAGAATGAGCTGACGTGGATACTGGGGGATACGCGGACGCTGCTGCTGGTGATTCTGGGAGCGGTGGGTCTGGTGCTGCTGATCGCATGCGGCAATGTGGCCAACCTGCTGCTGGCGCGGGCCAGCGAGCGGGAACGGGAGATGGCCATGCGCTCCGCGCTGGGTGCGAATCGCGGGAGAATTATCCGGCAACTGCTGGTGGAAAGCGTGATGCTGGGGCTGTTGGGCGGCATTGCGGGATGCGGGTTGGCCTTTGCGGCCACGCCGGCGGTGCTGCAACTGATCGGCAGCAGCGTACCGCGGGCTGCCGATGCGGGCGTGAATTTGCCGGTGCTGGCGTTTGCGCTACTGGCGTCGCTGGCAGCCGGGATTGTGTTTGGCCTCGCGCCGGCGGTAGCGTCGGCACGCACCGACCTGCTTTCTCCGCTCAGGGAGGCCGGCCGGACCCACACCGGCGGGCATCATCGGCTGGGATCGCTGGTCATCGTAGGCCAGGTGGCGCTGGGTATTGTGCTGACCGCGGGAGCGGGCCTGCTGGTCACGAGCTTTGTCCACCTGATGCACAGCAGCGACGGCTTTAATCCCGATCACGTGCTGACTTTTCTGTTTGAGACGCCGGATTCGCGGTATTCGCACACACGAGCCGAGTTTTACCAGCAGTATTTTGAAAGGCTGCGGGCGCTGCCGGGCGTCGAGTCGGCGGGCGGGTCGATCCTGCTGCCGATGACCGATAACGACGCGCACGTGAGCTTTGAGAATCCGGAGCATCCTTTGCCAAAGGGGCAACTGGAGAGCGCGAGACTGGACGTTCTGTCGGATGGATACTTTCACACCATGGAAATCCCGCTGCTGGCGGGGCGCGACTTCAACGATGGCGATACGGTGCAGTCGCCGCAGGTGATGATCGTGAACCGGGCGTTCGCGGAGAAGTTCTTCCCGGGCGAAAACCCGCTCGGGAAGAAGCTGAAGCCGGGCACGAGCGATGGCCCCTCCGCTCCTCCTGCATGGCGCACGATTGTGGGTGTGGTGGGAAATATCCGGACCACCGCGACCGACCGGGAAATGGCCACGATGTACTACCTGCCCGCAGGCCAGTTGCCGAACTGGTGCTGTATGTATACGGTGGCGCGGACGAGCGTGGAGCCGCTGAGCCTGGAACCTGAGGCGAGGAAGCTAGTTGCGTCGATGGACCGGGATATTCCCGTGACCGATGTCCAGACCCTGCGGGATCGGATCGGGCTGGAGCTCGCCGAGCCGCGTTTTGCCATGGTGCTGCTGAGTGCGTTCGCGGGGCTGGCTCTGCTGCTCACGGTGGTGGGGCTGTACGGCGTGATGATGTACTCCGTGGCGCGCCGCACGCGGGAGATTGGCGTGCGCCTTGCCCTGGGAGCCGCACGTGGCGCGGTGCAGGCCAACTTGTTGCGGCAGGCCATCGTGCTGATTGGGTTGGGGACGGCGATCGGCCTGGGGGCGACGCTGGCGCTCGCGCCCGTGCTGCGGGCGATGCTGTATGGAGTGAGCGGAAGGAGTCCGGCGGTGCTGGTGCTGGTGTGCGGCATCGTCGCGCTCGCCGGCCTGGTGGTGGCGTGGCTGCCCGCGCGGCGGGCGTCAGGGATTCAGCCGATGGAAGCCCTGCGCGCGGAGTGAGGGCTGGCCGTCCAGGCGGTGCCCTTCGGGACTTGTTCTCAGGGGTGTGAGCAGGCTGCCGCGCTTCTGGCCCGCAGCGCTTCCGCGTAGCGCTGCGCCTGGGCATAGACGCGGACGTTGCCGATGCCGGCTTCGCCATCTCCGGCCATGTCGCTCAGCAGCGCGATCCGCGCCAGGTGCGGATGATGCCGCCGCCACAGAAAGCGCGCGGACAAGTCAACCGTGGCGCTCACCGTGGTGCTGAAGACCAGCATTGTAGGCAGACTGTTGGACCAGGCCTGGGGCAGAACCACCTCCGGAGCGCAATAGCGGCAGTTGGCCGGGCGATCCGTCCACGAGCTGAAGGCGTCCAGCATGCGCACGCCAAAATCTGCGGCGACCAGCGTTCGATTCCAGCGGCTGGAGAGAAACGGCGGCGCTGGCGGCCGGGGCTGCACCGGCCGAACCATGAATGCGCCCGGGAACGCCCCTGGAAATGCGCCTGCCCCCCAGGGCGGCAGATCCGAGGAGGCAATCGTCAGGCTCGGCTGCGGGGCTGAGATCCGTTGCCCGAAAGTGGCGCAGGGAACCATACCTAAAGCCACGCCCAACAGGACGGCGACAGGCCACTGCACCCTCTGTACGCTTCGCATTCCGCTTTCCCCAGGGCGGATTTTGCCCTTTGGCGGAGTCATCGGCGGCGCGCCGCGCGGGGGCAGAAATCCGGACAGGGATCACGCGCAGAGGGTCACTGGCGTGGCCCAAATAGAGACACGAACCTTATCCGGGAAGGGCTGCCAGGAAATCAGCGCACCGGCCGTGGAACGGGGTCGTTCGCAGGTGCTGGCGAGTCTCCCCAGCCTTCAGACCTGGCGCAGTAGCGAGCGAGACCCTTGTGCTGGAACCGGCCACGCGGCGTGCGGCGCTTCCGGTCCATGAACTCTCGGCAGCAACCTGCGGCCGTCGCGGTCCACCAGCAGCCACGCGCCGAGCAGAAACAGCAGGAAAATGAGGGTGGAAACCACGACGACCCGCATCACGTTGAAGCGCGGCGGGGGCTGCTGCACATGTCTCGGGATGTCGGGACGGACCATAAGAGATGGGATGCGGCCGCGGGGGCTCGGGAAATCAGCGTCTTGCGGAAAACGATTCACGGTCTCTTCGGCGGGAAGCGCGGTTGCCTGGACGGCCGGTTCCTGCCTTGACCGGCACTCCTCCGGTAAACTGAAATTCCACTTATATGTTTGAGAATCTTTCCGAAAAACTGCAGCGCGCCTTTAAAAACCTCCGCGGCCAGGGCGCCATCACCGACGAGAACATGCAGGAGGCGCTGCGCGAGATCCGTGTGGGGCTGCTTGAAGCCGACGTCAATCTGAACGTCGTGAAGGAGCTGATCGAGCACATCCGCGAGAAGGCGACGGGCCAGGAGGTGATGACTTCGCTGTCGCCGACCGAGCAGGTGGTCAAGATCGTCCGCGATGAGCTGATTGCGATCCTCGGCAAAGATGTCGCGCGCTTCCAGTTCGCCTCGCGGCCGCCGACGGTGATCCTGATGGCGGGGCTGCAGGGTTCCGGTAAAACAACCACGGCCGGCAAGCTGGCGGCGTGGCTGCAGAAGGGCGGTCACCGGCCGATGCTGGTCTCGGTGGACGTCTACCGCCCGGCGGCGCGCGAGCAACTGCGGGTGGTGGCCAAGGCGATCAAGGCCAACATCTATGAAGGCAATGCGAAAGGCGAGCCCGCGGGTACGCCTCTGGTGGAGCGCCTGGCCAAGGAAGCGCGGCGCGAGGCCGTCATCACCGGGTGCGACACACTCATCGTCGACACCGCCGGCCGTCTGCACGTGGACGAGCAGCTGATGGAGGAGATGGCGAAGCTGAAGGCGCAGCTCTCGCCCCAGGAGATCCTCTTCGTGGCCGACGCCATGACCGGCCAGGACGCGGTGCGCTCGGCCGAGGCCTTCCACAAACGGCTTGCCCTGACCGGCACAGTGCTCACCAAAATGGACGGCGATGCACGCGGCGGTGCGGCCCTGTCGATCCGGCATGTGACCGGCCAGCCGGTGAAGTTCATCGGCACGGGCGAAAGGCCGGACGCCTTCGAGCCGTTTCATCCGGATCGGATCGTGGGCCGCATTCTCGGCATGGGAGACATTATGGGCCTGATCGAGCGCGCCGAGGAGAAGCTGGACAAGCGCAAGAGCGAGGAGTTCGCGCGCAAGGCGCTTTCCGGCGACGGTTTCTCGCTGGAGGACTTCCGCGATCAGCTGCGCCAGATCAAGAAGCTCGGTTCGCTGGAGTCGATTCTGAAAATGCTGCCGTCGGTGGGTCCCTTTGCCAACATGCAGCAGGCGGCCGGGCAGGTGGACGATAAGCAACTCGGCCGCGTGGAGGCCATCATCAACTCCATGACCCAGCATGAGCGCGACCACCACGAGGTCATCTCCGGCAGCCGACGCAAGCGCATCGCAGCCGGGTCGGGTACGACGGTGCAGGAAGTGAACCAGCTGTTACGACAGTACGCGCAGATGCGGAAGATGTTTAAAGGCATGGGCAAGGGCGGCCTGCTGCAGCGCCGCGCCATGGGCATGCTCGGCGGTATGCGCGGACGGTAATCTAACCAGCGTCTGACCCTTTCGTGTCGTTGGATCGCTCGCCGCCTTGTGATAAAGGAAACAGGCATGCGCACACTGAGCGGTCTGCGGAGGAGAGCCGTAGTAACGGCTGCAATGGCGGCAGTTCTGGGCCTGTTTCCAATGATGGTTCGCGTTCATTTGCCCTTCTGGGTTGTTTTTGTCTGCATTGGCCTGCAGGTGGTTCTGCTCACGCTGGCCATCTCATTCCTGATGCGCTCCAGGCACGTTAAACGAGGGCACTGAATCCGCGCGCGGCTCCGGCTGCGTTGACGGATTTCGCCCCATAGCCTGATACTGGCTGCAATGGTTCTTCGCACCAGCGGCGCGGCCTTCTCCCTCGGCATGTACATGTGTATGTGTATGTGCGGCACGACCGTGCGCAGGAGCGGACAGGCGCAGTAGCGCAAATCCGAAAAGTTCCGGCGGCCCACGGTCAGAGCGATCGCGGGCCGTTTCCATTTGGACGGTACAGATCAGACAGCGGACCAGCCGGCAGCAAACACGCAAAGGAGCGGAACAATGGCAGACGAACAGCAGAAGCAGCACCTGGCGACCCTGGCGGTGCACGCCGGGCAGACCGCAGACCCCACCACCGGATCCCGAGCCGTGCCGATTTATCAAACCACCTCATACGTCTTTCAGGATGCCGACCACGCGGCCCGGCTGTTCGGGCTGCAGGAGTTTGGAAACATCTACACACGCATCATGAATCCCACGACGGACGTCTTCGAGAAGCGCGTGGCGGCGCTTGAAGGCGGAGTCGCGGCGCTGGCGACGGCCTCCGGCCAGGCAGCGGAAACCCTGGCGATCACCACGCTGGCCAATGCCGGCGACGAGATTGTCTCGACAACTTCGCTCTACGGCGGCACGTACAACCTCTTCCACTACACGCTGCCCAAGCTCGGCATCACGGTCAAGTTCGTCGACGCGGACGACTTCGACGGCATGCGCAGGGCGATCACGCCGAAAACGCGGGCGCTCTATACGGAGACGCTGGGCAATCCCAAGCTCGACATTGTGGACGTAGAAGCGCTGGCGAAGATCGCTCACGAAAACAAGCTGCCGCTGGTCATCGACAACACCAGCGCCACCCCAGCGCTGCTGCGGCCGATCGAATGGGGCGCGGACATCGTCGTCGAGTCGGCGACCAAGTACATCGGCGGCCACGGCACCTCGATTGGCGGCATCATCGTGGACGCCGGCAAATTCGACTGGAAGGCTTCCGGCCGGTTTAAGGATTTCGTCGAGCCGGACCCCTCGTATCATGGCCTTTCGTTCACCGAAGCCTTCGGGCCGCTGGCCTTCATCCTCAAGACGCGCGTGCAGGGGCTGCGCGACACGGGCGCGGCGGTCTCGCCGTTCAATGCCTGGCTCTTCCTGCTGGGCCTCGAGACCCTCCATCTGCGTATGCAGCGCCACTCGGAGAACGCTCTCGCGGTCGCCCAGCACCTGGAGAAGCATCCTGGCGTGGAGTGGGTGAACTATCCCGGCCTGAAGTCGAGCAAGTATGCCGCCCGGGCGAAGAAGTATCTGCCCGACGGCTCCAGCGGACTCATCACCTTCGGCATCAAAGGCGGCTTCAACGCGGGCAAGGCCTTCATCAACGCGCTGAAGGTCTTCTCATTGCTGGCGAACCTGGGCGATGCCAAGTCGCTGGTCATTCACCCCGCCTCGACCACGCACCAGCAGCTTTCGGTTGAAGAGCAGGCTGGAACCGGCGTGACGCCGGAGCTGATCCGTCTTTCTGTCGGCATCGAAGACGTGCGGGATCTGATTGCCGACATCGACCAGGCGCTGGAGGTCGCGGTGCCCAGTCCGGAGCTGGTGGGCGCGTGACCGCCACGGTCGAACAGGTGCAGGCGCGCCAGCCTGATTTCGAAGGGGACTTCCTCATCGACGAGTTGGTCCCGCTCGAAAGCGGGGAAGTCCTGGCGCGTCCCACCCAACACTATGCGATCTACGGCGAGCTGAACGACACGCGCGACAATGCCGTGCTGGTCTGCCACGCGCTCTCCGGCAACGCCGAAGTGGCCACCTGGTGGCCACAACTCTTCAGGAAGCCCAGCGGCCTTCTCGATCTCGACCGCGACTGCGTCATCGGCATCAACATGCTCGGCTCGTGTTATGGATCGACAGGACCGGGTTCTGTCGATCCTGACACGGGACGCCTTTACGGCCCGACCTTCCCTCTCATCAACGTGCGGGACATCGTGCGCGCGCAGGAGAAGCTCATCTCCTCGCTCGGCATCCGGAAGCTGAAGCTGATCATTGGCGCCTCCATCGGAGGGATGCAGGTGCTGGAGTGGGCCGTGCTTTTTCCGGATCGTGTGGCGCGCGCGGTGAGCATCGGCGCCGCGCCGCTGGGGGCGATGGGGCTGGGCCTCAACCATCTGCAGCGCCAGGCGATCATGCTCGATCCCAAATGGGCCGGCGGGTATTACCTGCCCGACGACGAGCCGCACGTTGGCCTTGCCGTTGCCCGCGCCCTCGGCATCATCAGCTACAAGAGCGTGCCCCTTTTCGAGGCGCGCTTTGGCCGCAAGCCGAACCGCTCCGGCGAGAATCCCTTCGTCTCTGCCGTCGCTGGGCAAAACGGTCGCTTCGACATCGCAGGCTATCTCGATTATCAGGGCCACAAGTTCAACGATCGCTTCGACGCCAACGCTTACATTTGCATCACGCGCACTATGGACACCTTCGATCCGGTGCGCGCCCACGCGTCGCCTTTCGCCGCCTACAGCCGCATTCAGGCGCACGTGACGCTGGTGGGCATCTCGACAGACTGGCTTTTCCCGCCGGAAGACGTTCGCTCGCTCGCCGCCATCGTTGGAGCGGCCGGTGCGCGCTGCGAGTATCGCGAAATGGCCTCCATTCACGGACACGACGCATTTCTCGCCGAGCCCGATCATCTGGTGCGGCTCCTGCACCCCATCTTCGAATAACGTCAGGGCTTCTGCGTCGGCCGCATCAGCACTTCGCTGATGAACGCCTGCGGCGCCTGCGTGACCAGCGTCGCCACCACCCCGGCCACATCTTCCGGCTGCAGCATCTTGTCGGGATTCTTCCCCGAGTGACCATCGCCGAAATGCGTGTTGATCGATCCCGGAGCGATCGCGCTCACGCGGATGTTGTGCTGGCGCAGTTCCTCGGCGACTGAGTACGTGAGCCCGTTCAGTCCCCACTTTGACGCCGCATACGCAGCCCCGTTAGGCAGAGGATTGCGCCCGGCCAGCGACGAAATGTTGACGATGTGGCCGGAGTGGGCACGGATCATGAGCGGCGCCAGCGCGCCGATCATCAGATAGGGGCCGCGCAGGTTCGTGTTCAGCACGCGATCCCACTCGTCGGGCGCGACCTCGTGCAGCGGCGTGCCGCTCTGGCTCACGCCCGCGTTGTTCACCAGGATGTCGCAGCGCCGGAACTCGCGCGCGATGCGCTTGCCGAGCTCGGCGACGGAGGCGGGGTCCAGAAGATCGCAGGGAACCGGCGTCGCCTGGCCGCCAGCTTTCTGGATCTTCCTGCGGACTTCCTCAAGACTCGTGGCATCCCGGGCGACCAGCAGCACGTGCGCGCCCATCGACGCGAGTTTGCGGGCAATGGCTTCTCCTACGCCGCGACCGGCGCCGGTGACAACGGCGATTTGCGAATCAAGCTGGCTCATAGCTCCTTCGATGCGACCGCTCCTTCCGCGTTGCGAAGCTTTCGCGTCATCCATTTTGTGCCCGGACGATCTTCGCCGTGGTCACCGCCTGACCCGTGTGCCGCTGCGTGTGATCCGCGCAGTGCACCAGCAGCCCGCCGACGCTGGTCGGCAGCGCTTTCCGCCCGACTGCGCGCGGCTGTTCGAGATCGGCCCCAGCGAAGGCGCGGATCCGCACCAAAGCGGCGTCGAGGCAAGCGTGGAATTCAGAAAACAGATCATCTCGTTTGGCGCCCGGGTCCAGCTCCGTCTTCAGAGCCGCCAGTTGCTCAGGACTGAGCTGCTCGCCTTCGGCGTACGTCAACAGCCGGTCCAGCGTCCGCACAATATGCCGCAGGTGAAACGCAATCGGCGCCACCTGCGCGGGGCGCGCGTTCAGATCCTCATCGCTCAGCATGCCGCAGTGCTCGTCGAGGTCCTCGCGGCAGAGCTCAAGGGCGTGGACGACCGCGCGAATCGTCGCCGGCAGGTCCGTGTGTGTCCCGCGCAGCCAGGGTTCCGGGCTCATGCCTCCAGTGTCTCGCATCGACAGCGCCAGCGCGGCACGCGAACCCGCAGGCCCAATGCCGCCTGCGCGACCCTCACCCGAACCCGTGCATCCGCGGCCACAACTTCTCCCAGCTCTCCAGCGGATTCCGGCAGACAAACAGATCCGGGTGGTACTCCGACTCCTCGTTCTTCACCCCATACGGGATGTGCAGGTGTCCGGCCAGCCTGCAGGTCGCGAAGAAGCGAGCCAGTTTCTGCTGGCTGAAGCCGACCGTGACCACCACTTCGGGCGCCGGCGACCCGTAGCTGCGATCGTAAAACGAATTCACCGGACTGATGGGCTCCGGCAGCCCGTACTTCGGTCCATAGAGCGCCAGCGCGCCCGCCTCGCCATAATTGCCGGCGAGAATCGCTGCTCGTCCGCGCTCTTCCGGCGGCACCTGATTCCACACTCCAGCCACGTCCGCCACCACCTCCGGCCAGCCGATCTCATCGGCGAGGTCGGTGCTGTGCTCCACCTGGTAGCGGAAAAGCCGCGACCCTATATGCGCGACGGGCAGCGCCGCCCGTGTATACGCCGCCGCATCCAGTAGCAGCCCGATCGTCAGCAGGGTCCAGACCCCCGCCCGCATCGGCCGCGACCGCCGGCCCAGAAACGACTCCCACCAGACGGCGCCCGCGGCATACAGCGGTACATATCCGGCGAGCAGATAATAGCCGCGCCCCTGGGCCAGCGCGAAGAGGATCAGCGGGCCCAGATAGAGAAACGCCAGCAGCCGAAAGCGCGCGCTGCGCAGCAGCCACCACAACCCGGCCGCTACGATCGGCAGCCCCAGCGCCATGAACGTCAGCTGATCGCTCCAGTAGCCTGCCGCGCGACCCTCGCCCACATCGCGGGTGTGCGCGAACCGCTCCATCCGCACGGTGATAAAGCCGTGGCGCGCCTCCCACACCAGATTGGGAGCGGCGATCAGCAGCGCCAGGGCCGCCCCATACCAGAACCAGCGGCTGCGCAGGTGATGTCGTTGTGAGGGCAGCAGCGCCAGCCCGGCGATCAGGCTGACGACCGGAAACGCAATGCTGTACTTCGACAGAATGCCGAAGCCCACGGCAGCGCCGACGGCCAGCCACCACCGCGGGTTCTCCGTGTGCAGCACGATCGCCGTGAACAAGGCCACCAGCGTCCACGCCAGGTAGTCGAAGGAGACATACTGCATCAGCGCGCCCATCGTCAGCGATATGGCGAGACCCGCGAGCAGGGCGATAATCTGCGCCGCCCGTCGCCCGCCCAGCTGCCGGGCCAGCAGAGCGATCAGGACCAGAGACGTTGCATCGGCGATCGACGCCGGCAGCCGGAAAACCGCCGGGGAAATCCCAAACAGGGCAATCGCAATCCGGCCCAGGAACGGCGTGAGCGGCGGATAGGCCACGTACCCCCACGCCAGATGCCGCGCGTCGAAAAGAAACTGCAGTTCGTCGCGATGGAAGCCATAGCGGCTCCCGATGGCAAAGTGGAAGACGACCGTCAGCGCCGCCAGCAACAGCAAAATCGCTGTCGGATTGCGTCCCTTGGTGATGGGTGGTGCCGAGCCAGCCATGCGCACAGTGTACGGAAGGCCCGGCGATGTAGTTCCTTAGGGACAGGCCACCCGCCGGCGAAACAAATTCCTGGCCGAAAAGGCCCCTTGCTGCGACAATGGAAGGCAATCCTTCCCCCGGCTCCCCAGCGGAGTGAGGGGGATTTGTTTTGTGTTACAACAATATCCGCGCCGACACGGGGAACCTGCCCGTCCAGGTCAATAGCCAGCCCCGTCTGAATGGGGTACGATTGCAACTCTCAAGGCCAGGGAAGAAAAAGTATGCTGCCACAACAATGGGAAACGTTTAAGCGGGCGGCCCGCCGCGAAAAGATCGACAAGATCCCCATGGCGCTCATTGTCGACAGCCCCTGGATCCCCGGCTACCTCGGCATCAGCCACCTCGACTATTTCCTCGACCCCGAGTTGTGGTTCCAGTCGAACCTGAGGATCATGCGTGAGTTCCCCGACATCATCTTCATCCCCTCCTGGTGGATGGAGTACGGGATGGCTGCCGAACCCTCGGTCCTCGGCGCGAAGATCAAATTTTGGCAGGACAACACGCCCAGCGAATACCACACCCTTCACCACCTCGAGGACATGGACCAGTTCCCGGATTACGAGGTGGAAGCCGACGGCTTTGCCGGCCTTACGCTGCACCGCATCAAAATGGCCCGCCAGCGCATTCTCGACGCGGGCTACATTCTGCCCATGGTCACGGCCCGTGGGCCGCTCTGCACGGCGGGCTTTGTCCGCGGCACTACGAATTTCATGATCGATCTGGTGGAGAACCCCGAAGGCGCGCACCGCCTCATCGATCTCTGCACGCGCATGATCATCGACTGGCTTAAGGCCCAGCAGAAAGTCATGGGCGACACCGTCGAGAGCATCTTCATCCTCGATGACATCGTCGGCTTCATCAACGAGGAGCACTACCTCGAGTTCGCGCACCCCTATCTGAAGCGCATCTGCGACGCCTTCCCGAAAGAGTGGGTGAAGATCTACCACAACGACGCCGAAGTGGACGCGTGCCTCGACCATCTGCCGGACACTGGCTTCAACGTCCTGAACTGGGGCAAGCAGCGGCACATTACCGAAGTCAAGCGCCGCGTCGGCGACCGGATGTGCCTGATGGGCAATGTCAACCCGCTGGAAATCGGCGTACGCGGCACTCCGGAGGAAGTGAAGGACGAAACGCTGGAGGTTCTCGAAGGCTCCGACGGCGAGGGCATCATCCTCTCCGTCGGCGGCGGCACCAGCCCGGGCATGCCGAAAGCGAATATCCTCGCCATGCTCGAGGCCCTGAACGAATTCAACGCGAAGCGCTCCGCCGCCGTGGCGAGCGCCCGCTGAGGAAACCATGCCTGACTACGCCCGCATGAATCAGTTCCTCTACGAGGGCAACGCGGCCGAGGTCGAGCGGCTCACGAAGGAAGCCCTCGCCGAGGGTCGCATCGCGCAGGAGGTGCTGAACGAAGGACTGATCGCGGGCATGAGCGTTGTCGGTGAGGATTTTAAGCACAACGTCCTGTACGTCCCTGAAGTGCTGATCGCCGCGCGCGCCATGAAGGCCGGCATGTCGGTGCTCAAGCCGCTGCTCACCTCGAAAGACAGCAATAGCAGGCCCAGGGGTGTGCTCCTCATGGGCACTGTCCGCGGCGACCTTCATGACATCGGCAAGAATCTCGTCGCCATGATGGCCGAAGGCGCCGGCTTTGAGGTCCACGACATCGGCGTCGACCAGAGCGTGGAGAAATTCATGGCCGCTGCCGAGAAGTGCCAGCCCAACATCGTCGGCATGAGCGCCCTGCTCACCACCACCATGACCTACATGAAGACGGTCATCGATGGATTTCAGGCCGCGGGCCTCACGCACATCAAGATGGCGGTAGGCGGTGCGCCCATCAGCCAGATGTTTGCCGATGAGATCGGCGCCGATGGCTATGGCGCCAACGCCTCGGCCGCAGTGGATTTGTTTCTGCGCCTCGTGGAGGCAGCCTGAGCCGTACCGGAGTGGAACGTGGCCACCTATAAGATTCTCTACTGGCAGGAAATTCCCACCCAGATCCGCGTCGAGGACGACGAAGACGAGGTGACGCTGGAACTGGACGGTCGCTTCCTGCGCCAGGTCGACATTCTCGCCGCAAAGCGCGGCCTGCAGGCTGCCGACGACTATCTGGCCCAGTGGCAGTGGAGCGACGATGAGGAGCGTGAAGGGTCCGCCCGCGCAGTCGCCGAGGCCCTCAAGTCCGAACTCGAAGCGAAGGGCTGGCCGGAAAACTGAGATGTCGGTGACCCTCACCATTAACGGGCAGTCTATCGAAGCGCGCGACGGCTGGTCCCTCTTCGATCACGCTGAAGCCCTCGGCATCGACGTGCCGACCTCCTGCCGCAAGCAGGGCAAGTGCCGTGAGTGCATGGTGGAAGTGGTCGAAGGCCTCAGCGCTCTCTCCGCGCACACCGATCCCGAGCGGCACCTGAAGGGTAATTTCCGCCTCTCCTGCCAAACGCGCGTCGTTATGAACAGCGGCCATGTCCGCTGCCACACCATGCGGCGCGGGGCGATGCGCATCGAGCGCCACGCTGTGGGGTTCGGCGATCGCGTTCTGTCTCTCGATCCCGCGGTCACCCGCCAGGGCGACCGCATCCTCATCGACGGCATCGAGGTCGAGCGCTCCACCGGCCCGATTCTCGGTCTGGCCATGGATCTCGGCACCACCACCGTCGTCCTCCGCCTTTTTAATCTCGAAAACGGCGAACTGCTCGCCGATACCTCATTCGAAAACCCGCAGCGCTTCGGAGGCGCGGAGGTCATGGCGCGCATCGCCTATGACACGGACCACCCTGGCCGTCTGCTGCTGCGCACGCTCGCCGGGTATCTCTCGCACGCCATCGAGAAATTTCCCGTCGATGCGAAGACGATTTACGAGCTGGTCGTCGTCGGCAATTCGACCATGCGCGATCTCTTCTTCCGCCAGTCCGTCCACTCCATCGGCCAGAGCCCCTATCGCTCGATCACCGAAATTGAAATGGCGGCAGGGAAGCGCGCCACCACCAGCCTCACGCAAACCGGCCTCCGCAGCCTCCTGCCCATCCACCCCCGCGCCCGCGTCTACGGCGCGCCCATTATCAGCGGGCACGTGGGCGCCGACGCTGCTGCGGCCATGCTCGCTGTCGATCTCGCCCACGAGACGCGCCGCGTCGCCATCATGGACATCGGCACCAACACCGAGCTGATCGTCGGAAACCGGGATCGCATCCTCGCCGCTTCCTGTCCCGCCGGCCCGGCTTTCGAAGGCGGCGCCATCGCCTGCGGCATGCCCGCGCTCGACGGCGCCATCGAATCGGTGGTCGTGGAGGACGATGGGCACTTCCGCCTCGCCGTCCTCGGCGACGGCAAGCCCGAAGGCATCTGCGGCTCCGGCCTCATCGACACTCTCAGCGAGCTGCTGCGCACCGGCCGCATGAATGCGATGGGCCGTTTCGAGCACGACGAGCCGCGCATCACGCTCTGGAGAGGCGACGCCGATGCCGGCGATGTCTTCCTGCTCGAAAGCGACGTCAATGAGCTTGCCCAGGCCAAGGGCGCCAATGTTGGCGGCCTGCATGTGGTGTTCAACCGCTATGGCCTTGACTTCGAGGACATCGACGTTTTCTACCTTGCCGGGGGCTTCGGCCGCCATATCGATGTCGAAGCAGCGAAGCGCATCGGCCTGGTCCCCAACCTGCCCGTGCAGAAGTTCGTTCGCGCCGGCAATCTCGCCATCGAAGGCGCGACGATGGCTCTGCTTTCCAGGACGAAACGGCAGGAGTTGGAGACGTTGGTCCGGCGCGTCGAGCACTGCCGCCTCGAAACCGACCCGCACTTCTTTGACTTCTTCGTCGAAGGCTGCCAGTTTAAGCCGGTGGAGGCGATTCCGTGCGGCCGGTGACGGAGCTTCTCGAGCTGGCCGCCACGCCTGCGCGCGTTGACGTTGCCCCGGAGGAGTACGCCCGCCTCCTCGGCTATCCGCGCGGCCACGTGCTGGAAGGGCGCGCCTGCGAGTTGGCGGACTGGGCCCGCGCCTGGTATGCCGAGCACGGTCGCCCCTGGTTCTACGCACGGCAGGCTGAGAGCTTCGCTCTCGACGGCGACACGATTTGCATCGATGGCGTCCCCTTCACCAGCTCCCGCCTGCGGGAGACGCTCGATCAGGCTGAGGCCCACGATGCGATCCTGGTCGCTGCCGGTGCCGGACCGGAACTCGAAGAGGAAGCCCGCCACCGCTGGGAAGCCGAAAGGCCCGACGACTATTTTTTCCTTGAGATGTACGGCTCTGGGGTTGTCGAGCACCTCATCACCCTCGCCGGCGCTCGCCTCTGCGACTGGGCCGAGCCGCAGGGCTTGGCCGTGCTGCCGCATGCCAGCCCCGGCTATGCCGACTGGGACGTCGCCGAGCAGCCGCGCCTCCTGGAGATTCTCGGGCGCACTCGCCACGCGTCGCTGCCCTCGAAACTGGAGGTTCTCGACTCCGGTATGCTGCGCCCACGCAAATCGCTCCTCGCGGTATTCGGCCTCACCTGCCACACTGAGCGCCTGCGCCACCTCAGCGATCTCGTCGCGTGCGAGAACTGCGCCTTCGGACCCTGCACTTATCGCCGCGCGCCGTATCGGCGGTCTGCGCAGGTGAACGGGCAGAGTCCTCCGGCCCTGCACGTCGCGTACACCGTCAATCGCAAAGCGCTCGATCGCTGGTCGAAGGAGCGCCTTTCGCTGCGCCCCTGCCCCGATGGCTCTCTCCAGGCCGTTTTTCGCTACGACGGCACCACCTGCACCAACATGGGCCGCCCGCTTGCGTTCGATTACACCGTGCGTCTCGGGCCGCGCGAGGAAGGCTATCGCATCCGTGGGCAGCGCTGCGAGCCCATCGTGGGCGATACCGGGCATACCTTCATGTGCCAGTACCGCGAAGATCCCGAGCGGCTCATGGATGCCATCGCCGCGGAGCAGCCTCTCCGCGGTCAGCCTCTCGACGCGGTTTTTGCATGGCAGCGCGAATCGAACGCAGCGGGCTGCTTCTGCGAAGCTGCCAGCCGCAATCACAAATGGGGTCTAGTGCTGGAAACCATCCACTACGCGCTGGCTCACTACCAGGCCAACCAGAAAACCGAATCCCGATGAAACCTCTTCTGCACAAAGTCATCCTGGAGCGCCCTCTGCTCGGAGACGGCGCCATGGGCACGCAGCTCATGCTCGCCGGCCTGGAGCAGGGCAACTGCGGCGAGGCGTGGAACCTGACTCACCCCGAGCGCGTGCTGGCCATCCAGCGCCGCTACGTCGATGCCGGCTCCGACTGTCTCCTCACCAACACTTTTGGCGGCTCACGCATCATGCTCACCCGCCACGGAGAAGCCGATCACGGCGTCGCAATCAACCAGGCTGCTGTCCGCATTGCTCGTGAGGCCTTCGGTGACCGCGACGGTTACGTGATCGGCGATATCGGCCCCTTCGGCGGACTCCTCGAACCTTTCGGTGACTTCACCGAGTCGCAGGTGCGCAGCGCCTTCGAAGAGCAGGCGGCTGCGCTGGTCTCCGCCGGCGCCGATGGCATCATTATTGAGACGCAGACCTCGCTCGAAGAACTGGGCCTCGGCATCGCAGCGGCGAAAGCCGCGGGCGCGCCCTGCATCATCGGCTCCATGGCTTACGATGTCACTCTCGATGGCTCCACCTTCCGCACCATGATGGGTATCGATCCTGAACGCGCCGCCGAATTTATGGCGGAGCACGGCGCCCACGTCGTTGCGCTCAACTGTGGCACCCGCATGGACATGCAGCGCGCCCTCACCGCCGTCCAGCGTTATAGGGCCGTCACGCATCTCCCGGTGATGGTGCAGCCCAACTCCGGCCAGCCACGTCTGGTCAACATGAAGGTCGTCTACGACGAAACGCCGGAGCAGATGGTCCAGGACCTCCGTCCCCTGCTCGATGCCGGAGCCAATATCGTCGGCGCCTGCTGTGGCAGCACTCCGGAGCACATTCGCGCCTTCAGAAAAGGGATGGACGTATTCCTGGAAGAGAAGGGAATCCAGCCGGAGGGAGTTGCGCGTGAAAGTCAAACTTTGTGATGTGAATCCGGAGGCCATGAACAAGCTGCCGCAGCACACCGGCGACAAATCCGGCATCGGCGTCCATTATGTCGACGCTTATCTCAAGCCGATGAACGTGAAGCTCGAAGACGGAACCCCGCTGAAGTGCAAGCGCCGCGGTCTGAAGATCGTCCTCTCCATGGGTGCGAAAAAGGGCGAAGGCCTCATGCGCCGCCTCGACATCAGCCCCGACCCGGTCGTGATGCTCCGCGCCGCCCTGCAGGAAGCCGCGCACAGCGCCGGCCTGGAACTCGCTGTCGAAAACGAAGCCATCTGGCTGACGCTCTGACCTTCGCCGGAACCAGCGCCCCTTCTCGCATCCTGCCGCGCGCAAGAAACACACGCCGCAAGTGTGGTAACTTTTCCAGTGCGTTCCGGCCCTTGATGAGCTGCTCGGGCCGCTAATGAATGCCTATCCCGCAGTCTCGTTTTCAGGAGGCCCCTGTTGAAGCTGCACCGCCTTTGTGTGTCCGCCAGTCTGGTTGCTTTCCTGTTCGTCTCCGGCGCCTGTGCGCAGCAACCTGAAGACAACGCCGCCCCCGCAACATCGTCGCTTTATGGGGCGCTGCACTTCCGCTATATTGGCCCTCCCGGGAATCGTGTTACCTCAGTTATCGGCGAGCCTGGCAATCCCAACGTCTACTATGCCGGCGCAGCCTCCGGCGGCGTCTGGAAGTCCTTCGACGGCGGTGACCACTGGTATCCCATCTTCGATCATGAAGACGCGCAGTCCATCGGCTCCATCGCCATCGCTCCATCGGCCCACAACGTCGTCTGGGTCGGCACGGGCGAGACTTTCATCCGCAGCGATGTTTCCCTGGGCGACGGCATTTACAAATCCATCGACGGCGGCCGCACCTGGCAACACATGGGCCTGGAGAAGACGGGGCGCATCGGCCGCATCGTCATCGATCCTCAGAATCCCGACATCGTCTACGCCGCCGCTCTCGGCACCTGTTATGGGCCGCAGCAGGAGCGCGGCATTTATCGGACCACTGACGGCGGCAAGACCTGGAAGCGCGTGCTCTTCGTCGACGAGAACACCGGCGCCTCCGATCTGACCATGGATCCCGGCGATCCGCAGCACCTCATCGCCGGCATGTGGCAAATGGACATCAAGACCTGGGGTCAGAAGAGCGGCGGTCCTGGCAGCGGTCTCTTCGCGACCAACGACGGCGGCGATCACTGGACGCGCCTCACCGGTCACGGCCTGCCGCCTTCGCCTCTCGGCAAAATCGCCGTCAACTTCGCCCCCAGCGACGGGCGCCGCGTCTACGCGCTCATTGAAACCGGTCAAGGCGGAACTCTCTGGCGCTCCGACGATGGCGGCGCCGACTGGATGGTCGTCAACTACAGCCGTCTGCTCAACGAGCGCCCCCACTACTACACGCGCATGCTCGTGATGCCCGACAACGAGAATGAAGTCTACTTCCCGTCGAACGGCATCAGCGTCACCTACGACGGCGGCGAAACCACCCAGCACATGCAGTGCCCCGGCTTCGACCCTGCCGCTAAAAGCTCACTCCGTCACGGCGGCTGCGGCGGCGACAACCACGACATGTGGGCCGACCCCACCAATCCCAGCCGCATGATGATCGGCAACGATGCCGGCGTCATGATCAGCACCACCCGCGGACGCTCCTTCCGCTGGATCCGCCTGCCCATCGCGCAGATGTATCACGTCGCCACCGACAACCGCATCCCCTACTACGTCTACGGCCAGATGCAGGACGGCATGCCCCTCAAGGGCCCGAGCGACGTCCCGGGTGGCTACGAAATCGGGGCCGATCAGTGGACCACCACCGCCGGTTGCGAAACCGGCTGGAATATCCCCGACCCGGTCGACAACAACATCGTCTGGGGCGGCTGCTATGCCGGCGTCACCGAACGCTTCGATGCGAAGTCCGGCTTCGCCCGCTCGGTCAGCGTCTGGCCCGATCGCACCATGGGCGCCAATGCGGGTCAGGTGAAGATCCGCATGAACTGGACTTATCCCATCGCCATCTCGCCATGGGACCACAACACCGTCTACGTCGGTGCGCAGTACGTTGAACGCACCACCGACGGCGGCCAGAACTGGCAGCAGATCAGCCCCGACCTCACCCTCAACCTTGCCTCCATGCATGGCGACTCCGGCGGCCTCACCGTCGACAACCTCAGCGTCGAATACGCGGGCGTCGTCTTCGCCATCGCTGAATCCTCCGTCGAGAAGGGCCAGATTTGGGCCGGCACCAACGACGGCCAGGTGCAGATGACCCGCGATGGCGGCAAACACTGGACCAATCTCACCGCCAACATTCCCGGTCTGCCGCCGAAGATGACCGTCGACAGCATCGAGCCCTCGAAATACGACGCCGGCACCTGCTACGTCGCCTTCGACGGCCACCAGGTCGACATCTTCGATCCCTACCTCTACAAGACCACCGATTACGGCAAGACCTGGACGAAGATCACCGACGGCATCCCCTCTTCGCCGCTCAGCTACACGCACGTCCTCCGCGAAGACCCATTCCGTCGCGGGCTGCTCTACGCCGGCACCGAGAACGGCCTCTACATTTCCATGGACGACGGCGCGCACTGGGAACCCTTCCAGTTGAACCTGCCGCACGCGCCCGTCTACTGGCTCACCATTCAGCCCACCTTCGATGACCTCGTCATTGGCACCTACGGCCGCGGCTTCTGGATCCTCGATGACATCTCGCCCCTGCAGCACATGAAAGCCGAAAGCGGGCGTCCCGCGGCAGAACTCTTCCCCGTCCGCAAGGCGTGGCGTCTGCGCAACGGCATTCGCCGTGAACTCGCCGCCGAGAGCGTTTCGGTCGGCCACAATCCGCCCTATGGCGTGCCCGTCAACTACCTGTTGAAGGCCGAGACGAAAGACGTGAAACTCGATGTCTTCGACAAGGATGGCAACCTTGTCCAGCACCTGCACGCCACCGGACATCCCGGCGTGAACCGCGTCTGGTGGGATCTCCGCTACGAGAAGACCGTCTCCGTCGCCCTCCGCACCACCCCTCCGGGCAATCCGCACATCTGGAGTGAAAAGCGCTTTGCCGGTCAGCTCACCCGTCCCATCTTCTATTACGGAATCGGCCGCGGCAACAACGCGCCCCTCGTCGCTCCAGGCACCTACACCGTCAGGCTCACCGTCGATGGACACGAGCAGTCGCAGCCCGTCGACGTCGTCAAAGACCCCAACACGCCTGCCACCCTTGAGGATGCCATAGCCTCCTCGGCGCTCTCGTACAAGATCTACAAGAACACCGAGCGCTCCGCACAGCTCATTAATCAGATCGAGTGGTCGCGTAAGCAGCTCGAAGACACGCGCCGTCTCCTCGTCGCCAGGGACGCGGATAAGTCTCTCCTCGATGTCACCGACGCGCTCAACAACAAATACCTCGATCAGGAAGACCAGCTCATGCACCCGACTATCGCGGAGGGCGATGAGAAATCCTTCCGCGGGCCGCTCGGCCTCTACTTGAAATTCGTCTGGCTGCAGGCTGAGGTCGGGGTCGGAGAGGCCGACGTATCCGGCAACTCCGACTGGCCGCCCACCGAGCCGGAGAAGCAGGTCTTCGCCGAACTCGACACCCAACTCCGCAATGTGGACGCGGCCGTGAAGCATATTGACGACGCCGATCTGCCCGCCTACAACGCGCTTTTGGCCAGGAACAATGTTCAGCGCATCACGGTTGTCCCCAACGGAGGCTCTGCTAAGGTCGCCGCCACGGCCGGCACTGGCAGCGACGACGACTGAGGTAATCCCGAGGCCGTGATTTCCGCTGACGCCCCTGGGGGAGCTATCTGCCCCTGTCGTGGCATACCCGCCCGTGGGCGGTCGCCGTACATTTTCGCCATGGCGCGAGTCTCGGAAACCAATCAGCAGGGCGGCCGCAAAGGCGCCCCCAGCTACGGCCGGCAGCCCCGCATTGCCATGCTGATTCGTCGCAATGGCACATGGCGGGAAGTCGCCTTCGAACGCCGGGCGTTTCCGCCAGGCAGTTCCCTTGCCGCGACCTCAGCCCCCCAGGAGCAATGACCATGGCCACAGCCGTTTCCTCAATGGATGTCGAACTCGCGGAACTCCGCTTCCGCCTCCGTTCCACGCTGCACGATCCCGCTCGGCCCATGAGCACAAAGATGTCGGAGTTCCGCACTCTTCTGCTCGAGTCGCGCCGCTGCGCGTCCAGCGTCCAGAGCACCGAGCCGCTGCTCGAAGACAGCCTCTGATCCCGACTTCCTGATCCCAGCTGCCTGATCCTCGCGGTACGTTCGCCGCCGCTCTAAGTCTCTCCGTAAACGGGAACCGATGCGCCGTGGATCAGCCGCGCCTCGTCGCTGCACAGGAACAGCACCACCTGCGCAATTTGCTCCGGCTTCGGCCATCGCGCAAAATCGGCGCCCGGCATTGCTTTGCGGTTCTCTTCCGTATCGAAAATGCTCGGCACGACCGAGTTGACGCGCACGCCCCGGCCCTTCACGTCCGCCGCCAGCGAGTCGATCATCGCCACCGCTGCCGCCTTGGACGCCGCATACGCCGCGGCTCCAGCCCCGTGGTCGAAGGCCGCCCGCGACGCCACGTTCACAATCGCCCCGCTGCCCTGGCGCAGCATGGCCGGCACAACCGCCCGCGCCAGCGCGAATCCGGCGCGCAGGTTCAGCGCCAGCATCCGCTCGAAGACCTCCGGCGGTGTCTCCCACAGCGCCATCCCGCCCGCATACCCGCCGACCGCGTTCACCAGTGTATCGATGCGCCCCTGTTCCGCCACGATCTTCCGCGCCAGCGTTTCGGTCGCGGCCATGTCCGTCACGTCCAGAGCGTGTCCGGACAGTGCCGACCCGCGTTCCCCGGCGACTTGCCGCAACGCCTCAAACTCCTTCGCCTGACGATAGGTCACCACCACCTGCGCGCCTTCTGCGAGAAAGGCCAGGCTGACCGCCCGCCCCAGCGCCCCGGTGCCGCCCGCCACCAGCACCACCTTGTTTTCAAACCGCTCCGCCATCCGTCACCTCCGGCCGCGCCTCCGCTTACCCCGCGATTCTACGGGAAAGTACGACGCCGCCCAGGAACAGGTCGCCCACGCCGAGACGGGGCTTAGGTCAAGCCACCGGCCATCGGCATCCTCGAACAAATAATTCACGTCCCGGTGCCACTGCGACGCGGTGACCCCATCTTTGGATGTATGCTGGCAACCAATTATGACTGGCGTTCGTTCTCTCGTCCTTCGGATGATGCCCCTCTTCCTGGTCTCAGCGTTGTTTGCGATCGATGCACAGGGCGCTCCCGCACAACAGCAGACTTCGCAATCGCCGCAGGCGGAGTCGCACTCGCACTATCCCAGCCTGCCGACCGAGATTCCGGAACATTTCAAACCGCCGACGCAGAACCTGAGCTACACCCGCACCGTGGTGCAGGTTCCTATGCGTGACGGCATCAAGCTCAACACGGTCATTGTGGTTCCCAAAGGCGCGACGCATACCGGAATCGTTCTGGAGCGAACGCCCTATGATGCTGACCGTTTCAGTTCCGAAGCGCGCGAGACTCGAGACTGGGCGCTCAAGGCGGGCTACATCCATGTGTTTCAGGACGTGCGCGGCAAGTACGGATCCGAGGGCGACTACGTCATGAACCGCTATGTCCTCGGCCCCCTGAATCCAACCCCCGTTTCCGACGCTACCGATGCTTCAGACACCATTGGCTGGCTGGTCAAAAATGTGCCCCAGAGCAATGGGCGCGTCGCCATAATGGGGATCTCCTACGACGGCTTCGAAGCCCTGATGGGCCTGGTTCATCCCAATCCGGCTCTTAAGGCGGCGGTGCCGGAAAATCCAATGGTGGATGGCTGGTTGGGCGACGACTGGTTCCATTACGGCGCCTTCCGCGAACAAATGATCCCCTACATCTACACGCAGGAAGCGACGCGCTCAGACACCGACCCGTGGTGGAGCGAATACGACGACGACTACACCATGTATCTCGACGCCGGTAACGCCGGCGCGATCGCCGCCGAGCACAACATGGGACAGCTTGGATTCTGGAACAAAATTGTTGAGAACGCTTCCTACGACGAATTCTGGCAGGACCAGGCGGTGGACAAAATACTGGCAAAGGAACCTTTGACGGTGCCCACCATGTTGGTTGGGGGCGAATGGGACCAGGAAGATATCTACGGAGCGCTGGCTGTCTATCGCGCGCTCTACGCTGAGTCCTCGAACCGCAGCAATCTGTATCTGACCCTCGGACCCTGGTTTCACGGGCAGGAATCCACCCAGGGCACCCACCTGGGGGCGATTCAGTTTGGCTCAGATACTTCGGCGTATTTTGTTGATCACATTCTGCTGCCCTTCCTGGCCCAGCATCTCCAGGAGCAGGGGCCGGACGCGCATCTTGCCCACGTCAATGCATTTCTCACCGGCCCCAACAAGTGGGAACGGCTGCCCAACTGGCCGTCCTGCCCGGGCGACTGCAGCATCGAGAGGAAGCCGCTCTACCTGCAAGCCGACCATGCTCTGAGTTTCGAGCCGCCGCAGTCCTCAAGCGGCAATGACTATGACCAGTATGTTTCGAATCCGGCGACGCCCGTGCCCTACCGGCCGCGCCCCGTGCCAGCCGCCCAAACCAGGACCTGGCCCGAGTGGCTGGTTGGCGATCAGCGCGCCGTTTCCGGACGCCCCGATGTGGAAACCTACGAGACGCCGGTTCTGAAAGATGCGGTGCGGGTGAGCGGTCGCCCCGAAGTACACCTGGTTGCTTCCACCAGCGGCACCGATTCTGACTGGGTGGTCAAGGTCATCGACGTCTATCCGCTGCAGGACACCGAGGAACCGGACATGGGCGGCTACGAACTGTCCGTCTCCATGGACATCTTCCGTGGCCGCTATCGTGAGAGCCTGTCGCACCCTTCACCACTGACCCCGAATGCTCCGCTGCTGTACACCTTCTTTTTGCCAGCGATCGATCACGTCTTTCTCCCCGGCCACCGGATGATGGTACAAATCCAGTCCAGCTGGTTCCCGCTCTACGATCGCAACCCGCAGACATTTATCCCGAATATCTTCCATGCCACGGCCGCTGACTATAAGGAGGCCACGCAGCGCATTTATCACACCCCGGATCACGAGACTTACATCACTCTGCCGGTGGCGCAACAGCAATAGCGGTGCGGGAGCGCAGTAAGGATCGACTCCCTCGGGATCGAAGATGAGCATCGGCTTGCGGTTCTTTGCCTAAACGGAATCAGACGAGCGCCTGAACTTCTCGTTTCAGCTGGTTGAGCCGTTCCACGGCCGACTGTACTGCGGGAGCTCCTTCTTCTTTCACTCTTCGCGCGCGCTCAAGCGCCTGTTCCGCAATGCGGCTGATTTCGTGCAGCAATTTGCGGATCTCGACCTCCAGATGGCCCCGGCTCTCCTGAATACGATTGAGAACGTCGTTTTGTACACGCGAGCTGTTTACTTCCAATAGGTGGTGCAGGAATTCCCGCGCATCTTTCCTGATCAGCCTGCGTCCACCAAGAAGGGGAAGGAACACGTCAGCAAGCCAGCGCAGGGGCGATGGAGGCTGGGCCGTTCCGATGAAGTCCTCGAATGTGAACCTGGAACGAACCCGGAAGCCTTTGTCCGGATCGAGCGCGTGGGGCATGCGCGTCAGCTCGTTGAGGCCCGCATCCGCCAGTTTTTGAAGAAACTTGTTGCCCATCTCCACAAATCGCAGAGCGGCCGCGCGATATTGTCGCTCCCCTTCTTCCTGCTCCGGCTTGATCCAGGGCATCACATGCCGGCGCGCGATCTCCTGGGCGAGGTGCATCAGTCGCCGTCGATATTTCGGGCCCAGGCCACGGGGAGTGGACAGTAGCTCCTGAGTAAATTCCTTTTCAGATTCCGTCCACGAGGAACGGAAGAAGTGCGACCGCCGTGCAACAAAGAAGTCCGAAACCCGCGCCTGCTCCGCCATGAACAGGAAATTCATCTCGCGCATGGAACGCTCCGCCTCAGCGATGGTTTCCTTCATGAGCGCGATGCGCCGTTCGGATTCCTCGACGGGCCGCTGAAGCGCTTCACGATCCTCATCGATCATGGCCAGCAGCTGTTCGCTTAAGCGCTGAAGGCCTCGTTCGCCGGCGGCGCGAACGAGGTCTCTGCCCGAGTCTTCAACGAGGCGATGCAGACTCTCCAGCAGTCTTTCCCAATCCCGCAGCGGACCGCGATTTTCCATCCGTTCCGCGGCGCTCACTTCAAGGACCTCGCCGAAGGGGCGATGCAACCGCTTTTCCAGCACCCGGCGCGTGAACTGAGCGACGGCTGCACGCTCAGGATCGCTGGTGCGGTCGGCTTTATTGATCACCAAGATTAAATCCTGAACCTGTCTGCCGACGGCTTCCACCAATGCCAGTTCCTCGCCCGCAATCGGAGGATCGGCTCCCACGACAACCAGCGCCGCATCAATATGAGGGATGAAAGCCTGCGTCGTGGCCGTATTTCCCGTGAAGACCGAGCCCAAACCGGGCGTATCCACAAAACACATGCCGGAGGACAATAAGGGACTGGGCACGAATACCTCCGCGCCATCCACACCTTTCTTGTTCTCAGGGTTCAGCTCTTCTGTTACGTATTCCTTCAGTTCGAGCATGGCAATGTCCCGCCAGGAACCGTCTCGCGTGCGAATCCGCGCGTGAAGTGGGTCGCCGAAGCGAAGAACGGTGGGCACGGCCGTGACGGGGATAAATCCTGTGGGAACCACAGCGTGGCCGACCAGAGCATTCAGCAGGGTGGATTTGCCTCGCTTAAACTGGCCGACACACGCGACGTAGAAACGTCCTTCGGCAACCCGCGCTGCGAGTTCGCGGGCTTGCTCGGCGATCGGCTCAGCTCCGGCCTCCTGAGCCAGCTCCGCGAGCCGCAACAGACGAGCGGCGCCGTCCATCGACACGAGTGTCTCCGTCGGTGCGCCGTCGTCCATAACGGTCAGACCGCCATTGCGTTCTCTAAGCCCCGATTCCATCGGCTCACAGCTTTTCCGGCGCAGCGGTCGCACTGCGCGAATATCGGATAACCTGAACCGTTGACATGGCGATCAGACCGTCCTGCACCATCTCGTCCAGATGGGGAATCAATTTCGCGATCTGCGGTTCGGTATCGACGATGCTCAGCATGATGGGTGCATCATGCGAAAACTTCCAGTGACTGGAGTGGCGGATGCGGGTGCTGGCTCCATAGCCTTCAATGCCCCGATAGACAATCGCACCCGCCATACCCAGTTCCTGGCATTTGGCCACGATTGCTTCGTGGAGGGGCTTGCCATTCCATTTGTCACTTTCGCCAAAGTGAATCCGCAGCATGCGAGCCTGAAATTCCTCTTTCATGGTTCAGCCTCCGTTCACGCCAAAATTTCGCCTGATGGTCTTGAATCCTCTCCACTTTCGACTTCGATGGCGCGATGGGAATATTTGATAATCTCGACGTCCGAAAGCACCACCAGGCCCTCCTGCACCATCTGCTCGACGATGGGAAGAAACGAACGCAGCTTTTCTTCGGAATCGATTGCCGACAGCATGATCGAGCTGTCGTGGCTAAGGTGCAGCGGCCTGTCCCTGTGCATTCTGCGGTGGGCGCCATATCCGAGAATGCCGCGATAGACGGTGACGCCGGCAATATCATTGGCGCGCATGGCCTCCACTAGTGCCTGATGCAGCGGCCGATCTTTCCATTTGTCCGACTCGCCAATGTAAATTCGCATCATCCGCGCTTTGCCTTCAATTTTCTGATGTCCGGCCGGTACCAGCTTCTTCGCCCGGGTCGGCTGCGCCGGCTTGGCAACCGTTGTCTCCTGCATCTCAATCATCCCCGAGCCGACGAGTTGCTCCAGCTTGCCGAGCAGCTCATTCACCTTCTCCCGCGATTCGACGAACTCAATCTTCAGGGGAAGGTGATCGGATATCTCCACGAAGCTCGAAGAGTGCATGTGGTGATCGGCCCCGAAACCAGCAACGCCCTTCAGGACCGTTGCTCCCGAAACCCCTCGGAAGAAGAGAAAATCGAGAATTCGGGAATAGGCGGACACCCCGTGGTGGGACGAACCCTCGCTCAGATAAATGCTCACTTTGACTGCTTTTCCGGCGTTCAGCATTTCAACTCTTCTCCCTGGGGATGCAGTCCCCGTTGCCAAACAGGAAACCTGGCGGCCCGGCCGACCGCGCCCTCATGAAGCACCGGAAGGATGGAATGACAGACGACATGCTGCTTGTGCCTTCTCATGAGATCGCCTCCGCGATGGCCACCCCACACCAGATGGCAACCAGACCCAGCAACAAACTGGCCACCGCATATAAGGATGCGATGAAGAATGCGCCCGTCCTGATCGACGAGAACGTTTCCCACTCATAGGTCGAAAACGTGCTGTAGGCTCCGACAAAACCAATGGGGACGAGATAGCGCCAGGCAGGGCTCAGATCTGCCCGCTTACCAAGAAATGTCAGCGCAAAGCCGATGATGACGCAGGCCGTAAGGTTGATCACAAAGGTTCCGTAATAAAACTTCGTTCCATAGCGGCCGGATATCGCTGAACCGACCCAGTATCTCGCGATCGAACCGATGGCGCCGCCCAATGCAATGAAAAAGTATTTCTGCAATTCCTCTCTCCCTGATGGATTAGGCCCGTTTCACTGCCAAACCGGAATCTCTGTCTGCCTTCCACTCCCGAAGCATCGATAGATCGCTAATGACCTTCGCGATATCCTTCGGCCCTTCATTGAGTCCGCTTAAACGCTGAATCTGCGCCCTGTACGTGCCGGCATAGGAATTCACGAGAGTCACCGCTTTGCGAATCGCCTGCTCGCTCCAGTTACGCAGTGAATGGCCATAAAGATGAAACTCATTGCGGAGCCCATCTCCGATGTTCCGACGGAGATGTTTTGTAATAACGGATCGGATTACACGGTCTCCCATCCATTTCCATCGTCCTGCATTGGATTCCGGGGGGACGGCCGCCAGTTCAAAGCGCGGTACGTCGCGCAGGATGTTCTCAATATCCTCAGGCGC
The DNA here is from genome assembly GCA_049579805.1 of Acidobacteriaceae bacterium. Classification (GTDB taxonomy): domain Bacteria; phylum Acidobacteriota; class Terriglobia; order Terriglobales; family Acidobacteriaceae; genus Palsa-343. Next base: position 48,523 of record JBAUOP010000131.1, on the reverse strand, counting down.
GGGTGCTTCGTTGCTGCCCAGGTCCTCGGCGCCCTGGCGCAGGGTGCGAACGGCCTGCTCCATCGCTCCGCGTAACCGTTCCACCTGCTGGTTCACGAACCCCCGCACTTCATCGTGAATCCATTCCGAGAGCTGAAGTGCGCCGATGGGTCGGCCTGGATTGGATCGAATCCATGTGAGAGCCCGATCCACAACTTTTCCCAGAACCGCATCCGGAGATTCGCCGAATTCAAGGAACGCGTGATCGAGAGATGTGCGCATCTCTCCGATCTGCCCGGTAATGAGGCGCAGCTGCGACTCCAGCCCAGGAGGGACCGCGGGAGGCTGATCCCGGCCCTGCCGATCGGCGATCATTTCCAGTGCCGCGATAACCGAATCCCGCAAAGCGCCGATCTTTCGAGCGACGGAAGCTTCGCGCAGGCTTTGTGCTTCTTCAAAACGGGGTAGCAGTTCTCGCTCGAAAAAGTGATCGAGAAGCGCAGCCGACCCGGGCAAGGCACTAACAGCGTGAACATGGACCGTGATCCCGAGTTCGCCGTGCAGCTGTTCTTCTATGTAAGCAATAGCGCGGTGCAAGTCTCCCTCAGCGAGCAGATCCGACTTACTGAGCAGGACCAATGAAGGGATGCCCGTCTCGTAAAGCAGCCGAAGGGTCCCGATATCTTCATCGTTCAACGTTGCGCCTGCGTCGATGAGCAAAAGCGCGAGGTCGCAGACCGGCAGGTAGGCCAGCGTCTCTGCAGCGCCCTTTCTGGCAAGGGATCCGAGCCCGGGAGTGTCTACCAGCACAATGCCTTGTTTCAGTCGTCGCGAGGGTACCTCCACGATCGCGCGGACGACATTGCGCAGATTGCCTGGATTGCCTTTCTCAGTGACCAGGCTGGCCAATTGCTCGACGGGGACGATCTCACTCCGGCCGTCGCCGTAGGTCACTGCCGCCCGCAGCGCAGTTCCGTAACGCAGTTTGGTGGGCACAGCCGTGATCGGGTTCACGCCCACCGGCAGCACATCGGTATCGAGGAGCGCATTCAGCAACGACGATTTACCGCTGCTGACCCTGCCAAACAGGGCGACTTCGAGATTGTTGTCTTCCATGCGGCCGGCAAGCGAGGCGATGCGGGGGCGAAATTCGACGAGTCCCTGGCGGGTGACAATTGCCTCAATGGCCTGCAGGAGATCGACGTCGTACCCGGTCTCGCCCAGCTTCCGCAAGCGGGTTTCGAGATTCTCCGTCAGTTCCTGACGGAGATAACGCTCCATGCCTTCCACCAGCGAACGCAATTCGTGCACAACCCCATTCAGCTCGCCTACCGCATCCTCGGGCACCTTTCCCGATCCGCGCATGTAGCCGGGGCGCAGCTCCTCGATCGCAATGTCGATAAAGGCAAGATTGGTGAGAACCGCCCGCGTAGCCGGAATGTCGGCCGAATTGGGCTTCATATGCTGCCATTCCAGCGCTCGCAATAGCTGCCTGCGAAGCCGGCGAATGTAGTCCTCGATCACACGGACCTGAGCCGGAGCCATGTCGATAACGTAGCGCGGGAATGGCGACTGCGAGGTTGCCTGATGCAGAATGTGCTCGACGTCGCTGAGCAGCTTATCAATGTACTGGCAGCTGATCCGGAGACGGTTCTGCTGGGGTCCGTTCAACTCCCCTGGAAACCGCGGGGCCCGCGGCAAGCTTGCTGGTTGGGGTGCTGCCCGTCTCCTCGTCGGATCATCCACCTCGGGTTCGGGCATTGACTCCTCCAGGCCTTTTCAGCTTGCAGGAGTCATTTGCCCAGCGGCAGTTAAGGTGGACTCCAACACCCACACGACAGTTATGCTTTCATCGGTCCGCGCCGGGAATGAGGCGGAGCAAAGGCGCAAATCTCCCGCGCGCGGACGAATCCGGAGCGATGGCGAAGCCGAAGCAGAAAACGCATCGAAGCCATGGGCATCATGAACTCAGGTTCCAGATTGTCTTTGGGATTCCCGGCTACAGATATGACCCCGTAACAGGGGATCCCCTGTCAGGAGTCATCATCCGTCCCGCTCAACAAAGAGGAGGACAGCGGTTAAAGGTGAACTCCGTCACCTGCCACTCTTCAGCTTCTTTCTATGCCTCTCCCCGAGAGATGTCAACAGCAGAGGCGTAAGGCGCCAGCCCGCGGCAGAGGGGACTCCTCGCAACCTTCGACTCGCTCCTGAAAGGCTGTCCGACTGCACCTTTCTTCGGTCTCCAAATTCATCCGCCGCCTCTATTCGACAGGAGCAGTTTCTTTGGAGCGGAAGCGTGGTTTCTTCATCAGGTAGCCAATCGGGATGAGGCAGACGGTGAGGATGACGAGGGCGTGGATGGTATCGATGTATGCAAGCACATTGGCCTGCTGCACCATCATGTCGTAAATGTGAGCCATGGAGCGGCTGGCGGCCCCAGCGGGGGAGTAGCCCCGGCTTTGCATTATCCCGCTGAAGGCGCGACTGAGTGTGCGGTAGTTGGCCGAACCGGGATGGATCTGCGCGTCGAGGTAGTTCTGATGCACCTGCGCGCGGCGCACGAGCATGGTGCTGATGAAGGAGATGCCGAGGCTGCCGCCAATGTTGCGGGCAAGGGCAGTGAGTCCGGAGACCTCGTTGTTTTTCTCCTGCGGGACGCCGACATAAGACATGACACTGATCGGTACGAAGAGGAACGGCATGCCCAGCACCATGATGACGCGCCAACTGGCTGCATCCCAGAAACTGATGCTCAGGTCGAGGCTGGAGATCCGCCAAATGCCGAAGCTGACCACAGCGAATCCGAAGCAGATCATGGCACGGGGATCAACCTTTTGGCCAATGAAACCGACGATGGGCAGAAGAACGATCAACACGAGGCCGCCGAGAGAGAGCACCATTCCAGCCTCGGTGGCGGTGTAGCCCATGATCTCCTGCAGGAACTGCGGGATCATGACCGTCGTGGAGTAAAGTGCGGCTCCGATGACGAGCATGACGAGCTGGGTCATGCTGAAGTTGCGGCTGCGATAGAGCGAGAGGTCGATGATGGGGTGCTGAGTGGTGAGCTCGCGCCACAGAAAAGCGATGAGGCCGATGCCCGCGAGGAAGGCGCAGGCGACGATAAGGTGCGAGCCGAACCAGTCTTTCTCCTGACCCTTGTCGAGCATGATCTGGAGAGCGCCGATGGTGAGGGCGAGCAATCCGAGCCCGATGCCGTCGATGCTGCCGATTTTCGTGCGGACGCGCTTGAGGTAGGGTGGGTCTTCCACGATGCGGCTGGTGAGGAAGAGCGAAAGCAGGCCGACGGGGATGTTGAGGAAGAATATCCATCGCCAGTTATAGTTGTCGGTGATCCAGCCGCCAATGGTGGGGCCGATGGCCGGGGCGACAACGACGGCCATTCCATAGAGCGCAAAGGCCATGCTGCGCTTTTCCGGGGCGAAGGTGTCGGCGAGGATGGAACGCTCGCTGGGCTGGAGGCCACCGCCTGCAGCTCCCTGAAGGACTCGGAGGAAGACCAGCATGCCCAGGGACGCCGAGAGTCCGCACAGAAAGGAAAAGATGGTGAAGCCGGCGACGCAGATCATGTAGAAACGCTTGCGTCCGATGCGGTTGGCGATCCATCCGCTGATCGGCAGCACGATGGCGTTGGAGACGAGATAGGAGGTGAGAATCCAGGTGGCTTCCTCGTAAGAAGCGCCGAGCGAGCCGGCGATATGCGGGAGGGCAACATTGGCGATGGAGGAGTCAAGCGCCTCCATAAAGGTGGCGAGCGTGACGGTGAAGGCAATAACCCACGGGTTAAATCGCGGCTTCCAGGTTTCGTCAAAATGAAATTCGCTGTCAGCGTCCCGCAGCTTCGCGGAAGAGGCAGCAGTCGACTGCGCCATGCGTGCTCCCTACAGAATTTTCTTGCGTTCAATTCCGGTACCGGAACTGACAGGAACGAATATTGCTCAGCCGCGAGTTCTCTGCGGGATGCCGGAGAAAAATCCCAGGCACAGAGAATCACGAGCAATTCTTCCGACAGGATAAAACACACCTGAACTGCAGTGTGCACCGAGCCGATCTGGATGAATGGTATCGTCCTATTGGCAAAAATTGAAGAAATTGTGGAAGCGCTCTCGGGGCCATTGTCGTGGGGCAGCCCCTCACTCTGCAATTACCAGGGCTTCGGAAGCCCTCACGATCGCCGGGTAATTAGGGACGAGAAGAGCTCCACTGCTGTACATTCCCCGCATCGTCGGCCGCCCGGCGCACCGTACCTGACATATAATCGCGACTTACCCTGGAACAGGACATGGGCTCCCCAATGGCGGGAAGGGCGATGGCTCCAGGCCATTACGAACGGTTAAGACTGGTCTTTGCCACCAGCGACGATGCCGCGCTTACCGACATCGGGCAGGAGCTTGCCCCTGTCCTTTTTGTTAACCTGGCGCCCGATGCGGGAGCGCTCTTCCGCAGCGTTCAGGAGCATGCGCCGGACGTCGTGGTCGTCGACCTCGATACCATCGTGCCAGAGGACCAGGAGGTTTTCGCCTGGGTCGCTTCCGTGCGCGAGGCCGCGCCGCAGACTTTGTTCATCGTCATCTCCCGCACTCCCCTGCGCAACGCGCGGCAGCGCACGAAGAAGGCCGGCGGCGATGAATTTCTCCTGGCTCCCGTCGATTTCTCCGAACTGCGCGAATACCTGCTCGAAGCCGGGGAAGAGCGCAGGCTCAGCATTGAGGCGCAGCAGCTGCGCGAAGGAATTATCCAGAGGAATTCGTTCTGCGGCATGATCGGTGGCAGCGAAGCCATGCAGCGCGTCTACGATGCCGTCCGCCGCGTCGCACCCAGCAACACCACAGTCATGCTCCGCGGCGAGAGCGGGACCGGCAAGGAGCTCGCCGCACGCGCCATCGTCTCCCTCAGCCCTCGCCGCGACGGCCCCTTCATCGGTGTCAACTGTGCCGCGCTTCCTGAAACTCTTATGGAATCCGAACTCTTCGGTCATGAGAAAGGCTCCTTCACCGGCGCCCATGCCGCGCGTCCCGGCCAGGTCGAACTCGCCGCTGCCGGAACTCTGTTTCTGGATGAGATCGGCGCCCTCGGTTTAGCCCTGCAAAGCAAGCTGCTGCGCGTTCTCCAGGATCACGCTGTCCAGCGGATCGGCGGCAAGCAGCCCCGCAAAATCGATTTTCGGCTGATCACGGCGACGAACGACAATCTCGAGGAGATGGTGAAGAAAGGCCATTTCCGCGAGGATCTCTACTACCGCATCTGCGTCATTCCCATCCCGCTGCCCCCGCTCCGCGAGCGCGAGGGCGACATTCCGCTGCTGCTGGACCATTACATGCGCATCCATTGCATGGCCGCCGGCCTGACCCTCAAGCGCTTCTCGCCCGAGGCGATGCAGGTGCTCGAAACCAGCAGCTGGCCCGGGAACGTCCGTGAGCTCGAAAACCTCACCCAGCGTCTGGCCCTCATGGTCGACGGCGACCTCATCGAGGTGCAGCATCTCCCGGAAAAAGTCCTCATCGCCGCTACCGCCAGCCACGATCGCATCCTGGTCCCCTCCGAAGGCGTCGATCTCGACGACGAGCTGATCCGAATTGAGCTCGCGTATCTCGAAGCCGCCATCCGCAGAGCCGGCAGCAAGCGAGCCGCCGCCGCCCTGCTGCGCATTCCCGTCCAGAAGATGAAGTACCTCTGCCGCAAACACGGCCTTTGAACCGCAACGCATGGGGCTGCCCTCCTGGGGTCAAAATATGACCCCGCGGAGGGTTAAATATTGACCTGTCACGGCTCCCAAAGCTATTGCAGAACCCCTCCCACGCCCCGATGTCTCGAAAATTCCGCCAATATTCAAAAAATCCGGGCCCTTTCCGGTTTGGCCATTCAATCGCAATAAGGCAGGGTGCAAGCAAACTGGAGCGATCCAGACAGCTGAAAAATCAATCGAGGAGAATCAACCGAAATGCCTATCCAGAAAAAGTCCCTCATCAGCAATCTGAATTCCACGAAGAAGTCGGCTCCCGCCAACTCCCCCGCTCCAGCCGCCAACCCGTCCATCTCCGGCAACGTCGCCGCCAGCTTCCGTTTGGCCAAGAAGGTCGGCTTGTCGAAGCAGGTCGGCTTGTCCAAGCAGGTTGGCTTGTCCAAGCAGGTTGGCTTGTCCAAGCAGGTTGGTCTGTCGAAGCAGGTCGGCTTGTCCAAGCAGGTTGGCTTGTCGAAGCAGGTTGGTCTGTCCAAGCAGGTTGGTCTGTCCAAGCGCGCCATCTAATCGCTGGCGCCTCCAGACTTCGACAGTTTTGCTCCGGAGAGCCTACAGCCAGTGATCTCCATGGTGTGAAAAAAAGAGGAAGAGCTCCGGCTCTTCCTCTTTTGCGTAGGCGTCTCGACGCTACCAAACCTTGCGATCGACGAATTCCCGAATCACCCTCGCCCCGATTGTCGCCAGGCTCGCTCTGCGGACCACAATCTTCGCACTCCCGGTCATCCCGCTCTGCAACGAGCCGCGGTTCACGATCACTGCGTCGGCGACATAGTACTCGAGGCTCGTGCCGCCCTTGATCTGTTGTGTCCCCTCCACCGCCGGCGGCAGCTCGCCCGAAGCCGGCTGCAGGCTGGCCACTGACCCGAACCTCGGCCCAAACATTCCATCCACCAGGAAACTCACGCTGGCTCCGGGGTGCACGCGCCCTATTGCAAATTCCGGAACAAAGATACGCGCGCGCATCGCTCGCGCGTCCGCTATCCCCGTGATCGGCGTTCCGGCATCCAGATAGCTCCCCACCAGATCGTGCAACCGTGCGGACGTTACCACTCCGTCGATCGGAGCCCGAACCACCAGGGCATCCGACTCCTCGACCGCCAGCACATCGTCCACGCCCGCTCGCCGCCGTTGCTGCAGCGCCGCACCAAGATCCCCGTGCGCCAGTTCTGCCTGCACCCGCTCCGCCCCGGTCAGCGCCACCTGCTCGCGCGATCCGGCCCGCGCCGAATCCAGATCCGTATTTGCCATGCGCAACAGCGCATCTCCGCCACGCACCCTCTGTCCCTCGTGCACCAGTACCGCGGTCACGCGCCCCGGCACCGTCGTCCGCACCACCGCCATGTGCACCGGCTCCAACAGGAACCGCGCGGAAACGGTCTCGTGCCAGACAGGCAGAAACAGAAAGATGAGCAGAGCCGTCAGGCCCGCGGCCACGCGCGGCCCCGTCAGCCAGGAACGAACACGATCGCGCTTGTCGAGATACACGGTGCTCATAAACCTCAGAAGAGTTCGAATACGGGAACGAAAGATGAGCAGCGCCAACAGCAGCGCCGGCACGAACGCCCACTCCGGGATGATTCTCGAAAATACATTACTGCAGAACCGCACCACCGCAAACAGCAGCGCATAGCTGTAGAGTCCGGAGAGGATCGCGTACACCACATACCCCACACGCCGCCGCTTCGGCACAAAATCCATCTCTACCGGCAGCCGGAACACCCTCTTCCTCAACAGCCCGGAAAGATACGCTGTCGATTTCTCCTTGATGTCGGAGAATCCGATAATCTCCGAAAATGCGTAGTAGCCGTCGAGTTTGATCAGCGGATTCATGTTCACCACCACCACCGCCACCCCGGTGATGAGCATGATTTTGTAAGCCAGGTCGTGCGCCGGGCTGCCCGGCGGCGTTCCCCACCACACGATGCTCGCTATCGCGCAGAAAAACAATTCGATCCCGATCCCCGCCAGAATCGTGATGAACCGCTGCCACCGGTCGGCATAGACCCACGCCTCACTCACATCCACAAAGAACGCGGGCGTCAGATAGATCAGGTGAAATCCCATCTTGTGGACTTCCCCGCCGTAGTGCTTGCACACCAGCCCGTGCGCCGACTCATGAAAAAAAGCAAGAATCAGAAACAGAACCCAGAACTCGGCAAGGTCCGCCGCGCTCTTCTGCGTGAACGTGTAGTACAGCAGCGTGTCCCGGCCAATCTGCCCCCAGTTCGCTACAAACACATACACCATGAAGACGAACAGCACCCCGCACAGCGCCCCGAATCCCCTCGTAAAGATCCACCGCAGCCACGGATAAACCCGGTTGAAATATTTATCCGGATCCCATGCCGAAAACTGCATGTGGGCAACGTCGCCCCACTTGCTCTTGCGATGCGCGTGCTGGTGCCTCCCGGACTCCAGCTTTTGCTGCAGCGCAATGTTTTTTTCCAGCGGCGTCTTGTACCAGAAGTCGATCGCGTCCAGCCCGGTCGTGAACTCACGCAGGTCTTCGGCTCCATACCGCACGCCATGCAGTTGCGCGTGCAATTCGGCAACCTCGTCCCACGACCGCTCGCCGTCGAAAAGCTCGATGATCTTCCAGTGCTGTGGAGTGAAACGAAAGATCTGGTCCCGCCCCCGGATCAGCGCCACCACCACCGGCAGCCCGTCCTCCATGTTTTCGTTTGCGATCAGCCCCGGGTCGAGCTTTGGGTAGCCGACGGGCGCTCGCCGCGCAGGCAGGTCCGGCAGCGCCGCATTCAGGGCTTCGGCAAGATTCAAGGTCTGTGCCCAATACGAACCGATGCCACCATGCCTGGCAGCAGTCCCGGCATTTTCCGGGTCAGAACCGCCGTCACCTCCCTGGTGCCGCTGCCCGGATCGACCACCGGGCTCAGGTGCGTCACCGCGGCGGTCGACGTCTCCCGAAAGTCCGGCGTCGGCGACACCGTCACCAGATCCCCCCGCCGCAGCGCCGTCGCCTCTCGCTCCGGCAGCGTGAACCGAATCTCCAGCGGAGAATTCCCTGTCACTTGAAACAGCTTGTCCCCGGTCACCACGTATTGCCCCAGCCGCACGTACCGCTGCGAAACCACTCCCTCAAACGGAGCAGTGATGCGGGCCTTCCCCACTTCCAGGTCCAGCGACTGCAGCGTAGCCTCGGCGCTCAGCACGTCTCCGCGCTGCCGATCCACCTCATACTGCGTCGCCGTCAGGTCGTACTTCGCATGATCCAGCGCCTCCTGGGTGTTGATGCCCGCCTGCCGCATCGCTTCCGCCCGCCGCAGGTCCGCCTTCCGAATATCCACTTCCGCCTGCCAGTTCTTCAGGTCCGACTCCAGGCTCTGCACTTTGTACGCGGCGGCACTGCGATCCGCCGTAATCTGCCGATCGTCCAGCTGCGCCAGAATCTCGCCCTTCTGCACGCCCGACCCCACATCGACGTCCATGCTCGTGATCACGCCCGCGCGCAGCGCCACCACATCCAGTTGCTGCTCCAGGATGACCGGCCCGCTCGTCACAATCGCATCGTCCGCCGGAGCGGCGCCCCTGGGCGCTTCGGCCGGGCTCGACGGCGGAACCGCGGGCGCAGGCGCGGACGCGGCCGCAACCGTTCCCGCATTCGCCCCGCTCCCACCGGACGAACACCCCAGGATCATCGCGATCCAGACCGTCGCGGCCATCGCTGCTGTCAGACGCGCCATGCTGTTCCTCACCATCCAAACCATCCCCAGAGTTTCGACCAAATCCAAAGCGCGGGACTCCGGAACAACACATACCCTAAAGGCCGCATCCTGGTGCTGATCTTGCTGTACCCCTGCATGCCCGGCCTCAGGTTGCCGTTCGGATTCGGCAATGTGACCCGCGCATAGAACGCGCGGGTGTCCCCCACCACCTGGGCCACCGGGCTTACCACGCTCACCGTCCCGTCAAACGTTCGCGTCGGATACGACTCCAGCTTCACCCGCGCCGTATCCCCCGCCCGCAACAGGCTCACATCCTGGTCCGGCACGGCCACATCCACCGCCACATCGTTAGTGCTCATCAGCTCCATCATCGGATCGCCCAGCGACAGCTTGCGCCCCACCAGATTCTCCACATGCGGCGTCGTCACTACCCCCGCGATCTCCGCCCGCAGCGTCATCCGCGACAGCTGCTCTGTCGCCAGTTCCAACTCGCCGCGCAAATAGTTCACCTCCAGCTGCCGCTGCCCCGCGCCCGTCGCATCGTTGCTCACCAGCGCCTGCGCCATCTGCGCTGACGCCGTGTTGTATCGCGCCTGCACACTCGCCAGCGTCGCCCGCTGCGACCAGTCCGCCATCTGCGCCAGCGGAGTCCCCGGCTCCACCCGCTCTCCCTCCCGCACCAGAACCTGCTCCACCACGCCGTCCTCCTCGGCGCGCACATACTGCGTCTGATCCGCCGCCACCGTCGCCGCCCCCGATACCCGCAGCGGTACCGGCGCCAGCACCAGCACCAGCAGCACCACCGCCGCCGCCGTCACCGTCAGCGCCCGCCGCCTCTTGTCGATCGCCATAAACCGCCGCTTCTTCTCCATCAGCGGCTCCAGGATCCCGATGAACGGCACTTCCTTGTAGAGCGAAGCGTTGCGCAGCGCGAGCGTCGCCTGGCTTGCCAGTATCTTGATCACCTCGATGTGCAGGTCCGTCAGAAAATCCGGGTCCGAGCTCTCCAGCGACAGCATCCCCAGCCGCCCCTCATCGTCCGCCAGAGGAATCGCATAGAACCCGCGCGAGCCGCTCTCCGCAAAATACCGCCGGAACTTCTCCCGCGTCTCCGGCCGAGGATCGTCGATTTCCTCTCCCTGCTGCGTCACATGAATTTCGGTATCCAGCCCCGCCGCCCACCGCAGCAGATCGGTCAGTCGCGCCACCGACGGCTCCGAAGTATCCAGCTTCACCACTCCGCTTACCGCCTGGATCCTCAGCCGGTTCCTCTGCTCCAGCGCAATCGCCGCCTTCTCGTACGGGATCACCAGCTGCGGCTGGTTCACGATCGCCTCCAGCACCCGCTGCTGGTTCAGCGTCGACCCAATCTCCTGCCCCACCTTCACCAGCGTCTGCAGCACCTCGATCTTCCGCTCCGCCTGCAGCAGAGATGAGTTATGCAGAGCCTGCGCCGCCGATGCCGCCACCTGCGTCAGGACAAATAAATCGTCTTCGTGGAACGCCTCATCGCCCTCATGCCGGATCACTTCCAGCACTCCCACCAGGCTCTCTTCATCGAGCAGCGGCGCCGCCATCAGCGATCCCGCCGCAAACTCCCCTGCCCTTGCATTGCGCGCGATCAGGACTGGATTGCCGATCCCGAGCAGAACCGCCTCGCCCGTCTCGCCCACGCTGCCCGCTACCCCGGCGTCCTTCCCCTGCCGCTCCCCGACCGTCGCCCCTGCGTCCTCGCCGGCCTGCTGCACCAGCAGCAGATCCTCCTGATCCACCATCCACAAATTCACCGCTGCCGCCCGGATCAGGTCTCCCACTTTCTCGCAGATCACCGGCAGCAGCGCCTGCATTTCCAGCGTTGCGTTAAAGACTTTCTCAATGTCGTACAGCTGCGTCAGCCGCATCACCGACGCCAGCCCCGCATTTCTCTCCGTGACGTAAGCCATCGCGCTGCCAAACGCAATCGCCGCCATCCCGGCAGTCTCAGCCACCTGCTCCAGCACCGCCTCGTCCGGCGCCTCGCCAAAACTCACAATTTCGATCGTGCCCAGCAGTTGTTCCTCGCGCAGCAACGGCACATACGAGAGAGCCGTCACATTCTGCCGCACATCCAGATGCGCAAAGTCCTCCCGCGCCAGCTCCTCGGCCTGAAATTGCAGGATCGTGCGCTGGTCCGCAAGCGCTCCCAGCGTCCCCGCGTCCAGCGCGATCGGCGAGCCATCGACGGTCAGGTCGCCGACCATGGCTTTCGCCACCCACGCCGGCGCGCCTGCATCTTCAATCGCGAACACCACTACTGCCGATCCCGGCACCATCTCGGCCACGCTCTCCGCAACGATCCGCGCCCGAGGGCCCAGCTCCAGTTCGGCCAGCAACGCCGCCCCCACTGCCGCCGATGGAAATACCGTTGCAGGATGGTTCAAACGCGAGACTCCTTCCACCCAACCTCATCCGGCTGCGCTGAAGCGGCATCACCGTGACGAAAAGTTTGCAGTTATCGGGGCGTCCGCGTCATCGAAACCGGGACTCTTTCGCTTCGGGGGTGAAGCCGCAACACTTTCCGTGAAACCGCTCGCGGTATGATATCCTGCCGCTGCTTCACCGGTTAAGCTTTTTCTCGCGGCCGCGGCAATATTGCCGTCGTAGCCCAAAAATCCGTTGTTTCGGACGCTCAGGGGGGCTCTGCGCGGCTGTCAGCCGAAGCGGCGGTGAGCAGTGACGGGGGGGACCGGATTGCTGGATATCGGCGTTCTCAAGCACGGGGAAGTCACCTCCGTCACGCTGCGCGGAGGGCTGGTCCTCGGGCCGCCCGTCGACAATCTCCGCCAGTCTCTCGAAAACCTGTTGGAACACGGCGAAACGCAGATCGTGCTGCAGATGACCGATGTGAACCGCCTGGATTCGAGCGGGATCGGCCTGCTCGTCAAGGGATTGCAACTGACCAAACAAGCGGGTGGATCGCTCAAGCTCGTCAATCCCGCCAAGGTCGTCCTGCAAACCCTCAGCATGTGCCGCCTCCTCCCTCTCTTCGAGGTCTATGACGAAGAGCAGGCGGCCATCGAAGCATTCGGGTGACCCGAGCTGGCGGGGCCAGGTTGAAGCCCACTGGCGACGACAGGTCGCTGAACACTGGCCGGCATTTCAGAACGAATCGACGTCACAGCAACTTGTCGAGTGTAATGGGAAGCTCGCGGACCCGCTTCCCGCAAGCGTTGTAGACGGCGTTGGCAATGGCGGCGCCCGTGCCGGTGATGCCGATTTCGCCGATGCCTCGAGCGCCTGCGGGCGCATGCGGATCGGGAATGTCCGTCCATATAATGTCGATCTCGGGAACGTCCATGTGCGCCGGCACATGATATTCAGCGAGGCTCGGGTTCATGATGCGGCCGTTGCGCTCGTCGAACTGGGTTTCCTCCATCAGAGCAAGGCCGATTCCCATGATGATGCCTCCCCTGAACTGGCTGCGCGCCGTCTTCGCGTTCAGGATTCGGCCGCAGTCGAACGATCCCAGGAAGCGGCTCACTCGCGTTTCGCCGCTGACGGCGTTCACGCGGACTTCGGAGAACATCGCGCCGAAGGAATGCATCGACCAGTGCATCACCTCCGCCGGAGGGGACGCTTCGGCTGTCGCCGACACCTCGGTGCGTCCGGCGCGGCGAAGGATCGACGCGTAGCTCTCCCGCCGTGCCGGATCCGCCAGAGAGCAGAGCGAGCCATCGCGGGCGCCGATCTCCTCCGTATTCAATCCATGGAGGGGCGAATCCTTACCCGCAAGTTTCAACAGCTCCGCGACCAGCGCGCGTTGCGCTGCAATCACCGCCGCGCCAATGGAAGCGGTTTGCGACGAGCCTCCGGCGAGGAAAGCCCCCGCCAGCGCCGAGTCTCCGTAGCGCACCTCGACACACTCCAGCGCCAGGCCCAGGCGCTCAGCGGCCACCTGGGCCTGGACTGTGGACGTGCCCATTCCCATTTCGTGCGCTGCGATCTCGACTCGCGCACAGCCATCGCTCGACAGCGTGATGCGCGCGGCTCCGCCGGGCATCCGGTAATAGGGATACGTGGCCGTAGCGCAGCCCATGCCAATAAGCCAATCGCCTTCGCGACGACAGCCGGGGGCGGCGGAGCGTTGGCTCCAGCCAAAGCGTTCGGCACCGTCGCGATAGGCCTGTACGATATTCCGCGAGGAGAACGGCTTGCCCGATGTTGGGTCATTCTCCGGCTCGTTGCGGACGCGCAGTTCGATGGGGTCGATGCCAAGCTCCTCTGCCAATTCATCGATTGCCGACTCGAGAGCGAACGTTCCGATCGATTCTCCCGGCGCTCGCATGAACGTGTTCGGCACCATGTCCATGTCGGCGACCTGCTGCTCCAGTTTGAAACTGCCTGCCGCGTAGAGGTGCCGTGCCGGAAACGTGAACTGCTCGGGACAGTCGTTATGCGACGTCATGGCCGCGATGCCGGTGTGGATCAACGCCGTGAAATGACCGGAAGCGTCGGCTCCAATCGCCACACGCTGCTCGGTATTGGTACGCCCACCAACGGTGCGATAAACACCTTCTCGGGAGAGGACCATGCGTACCGGACGCTCGGAGAGTTGAGACGCCGCGGCGGCCAGCACGTGATGGTGCCAGAGGGTTTTGCTGCCGAAGCCGCCGCCGACATACGGCGACGTGACATGCACCTGCTCTTCCCTGAGACCGAAGACCTGAGCGAGAGTCCAGGCGGTCTGCACGACCGCCTGCGAAGCGTCATGAATGAACAGCTCACCGTTCTTCCAGAAGAGCGTAACGGCGTGCAGTTCGATGGCATTGTGGTTATAGCGCGGTGTGCGATAAGTAGCGTCCACTTGATGGGGGGCCGACCGCAACGCAGCTTCCGCATCGCCGATCTCGACCTTCGGCGGTTCCCCCAGCACCGACTCCGGGTAGCGCGCGTGCGCCTTCGCCTCGTCGAAAGCGACCATGGGCCGCTCGCTCTCGTAAGTGACGCGAATTTGCGATTTGGCGTAGTCCGCCTGCTCCTGTGTCTCCGCCAGCACCACGGCCACCGCTTCACCGTTCCAGTGGATGCTGCCGTCCTGCATGATCGGCAAACTGCTGGGGCCCGCCGCCCTCGGGCTCGTGTTGAAGAGGGGCGTCGGCTTCATCTTCGGCGCGTTGCGATGAGTCATGACCAGCGCGACGCCCGGCGCCGCCTCCGCTGCGCTGGTATCGAGCGTGGCGATGCGGCCTTTTGCGATCGAGCTCCAGGCGAGCGCGGCATACAACAGGCCCTCGGCGGGAAACTCGGCGGCGAAGACCGCCTCACCCCCGACCTTCAGTTCGCCATCGCGCCGCGAGACCGGCGCTCCAATCAGGCCATGCTTCTGCTGAATCAGCGGATCGGGCTTTCCTCCCGGAACCCAATTGTCCGGAGCGAGCTCGATCGCCTTCTTCACCACCGCCTGCCCTGCGCTCTTTGGTGCGCTCATGCCTGTGCCTCGGCGAGCTCGGTGAGCACGGCCGTTACAGTGCGTGCGGCGAGCTCGATCTTGAAGCCGTTATAAGGAAGGGGCTGTGCATCGGCAAGCTCCACTTCAGCCGCTGCAAGGAAACTTGCCTCCCGCGCGGGCTGACCGCGGAGAAAAGTCTCCGCCTTTCGAGCGCGCCAGGGCTTGTGCGCCACGCCTCCCAGGGCCAGTCGTACATCGCGTACAACGCCATCCTCCACAGCAAGCGCCGCCGCGACGGAAACCAGGGCAAACGCATAGCTCGCGCGATCTCGCACCTTGCGATAGGTGGAACAGGTTGCAAACGCCAGAGGAGGCAGTTCGACGGCCGTGATCAGCTCGCCTGGTTCGAGGTTTGTCTCCCGTTCGGGATGATCTTCGGGCAACCGGTGCAGATCGACGAACGCCAGCCTGCGCTCTCCGGCTGCGCTGCGCAGGTGCACCGTTGCGTCGAGGGCAGCGAGCGCCACGCACATGTCCGAGGGATGCGTAGCGACGCAGTCGGATGACGCACCAAGAATAGCGTGGTAGCGGTTGAATCCCTGCTTTGCGTCGCAGCCCTGCCCGGGATTACGTTTGTTGCAGCACGATCCATCATCGTCATAGAAGTACGTGCAGCGTGTGCGCTGCAGGATGTTGCCGCCGACGGTGGCCATATTGCGGATCTGTGCAGAAGCACCTGCCAGAATCGCGCGCGCCAATATGGGATACCGGGTGCGCACCGCACGGTGCTCCGCCACCGCAGTGTTGCGCGCGGCTGCCCCAATCAGCAGACCGCCGTCTTCCTGCTCTTCGATGGAACGGGAGAGGTTGGTGACGTCTACCAAAGCTGCCGGCCGTTCCAGGGTCTCTCGCATGAGGTCCACGAGATTCGTGCCACCGCCCAGGTACTTGCTGTCAGGCTCGCCCGCCAGACGAACAGCGTCGACGGCGGTCGCTGCACGCGCGTAGGTGAAGAGGTTCACTGGGCGGCCTCCACGAAGACTTCGGCGATGGCTTCCACGATGCCGTTGTACGCTCCGCATCGGCAGAGATTGCCGCTCATGCGCTCGCGCAGTTCGTCGCGCGTAAGGGCAACTGGCGTGGCGGCAAGGTCATTGGTAACGTGGCTGGGAACTCCCCGCCGCACCTCTGCCGCCATTCCAATTGCCGAACAAATCTGTCCCGGTGTGCAGTAACCGCACTGAAAACCATCGTGCTCGATGAAGGCTTGCTGGAGGGGATGTAACTCTCCATCTTCGCTGAGACCTTCAATGGTGGTGATGGAGCGCGCCTCGTATTGCACTGCGAGCGCGAGGCAGGAGAGGATGCGCTCACCGTCCACCAGCACCGTGCAGGCACCGCAAGCGCCCTGGTTACATCCCTTCTTCGCGCCGTGCAGCCCTGCATGCTCACGTAACAGATCCAGCACTGACGTGCGTGGATCGATTTCTGCTTCAAAAGGATCGCCGTTGATGACGAAGCGCATGTTCACCTCCGGTTTGCGACGTTAGATGCAAGGCGGCGACAGGAGGTAGCGCTGTGGGCGCCCGTTGAGACAGCTCAGCGCAATCACCACAAACTCGATGTCGAATTTGCGCGGGCTCCGTGCGCTATGCTTGGCGAGCCCGGTCGGAAACGACCCGAAAGCCATAATCGGCGTATTTGAATTCCGGCGGGATGCTGGAACGCGCCGAACATCGTGAAATCTTGATCTGATGTCGCCACGAACCTCCGCGCGAACTTTTTCTCGTGCCTGCTTCGGGTCCCCGCGGATTCCGATCGGGTGAAACCGCATAGTAGTCGGCCCCGTACCAATCGCTGCACCACTCATGTACGTTCTCACACATTTCGAATAAGCCGTAAGCATTCGGCTGTGATTGTCCGACTGGCTCAGGGCCGGTCGTCCAACGGCTGTGGTAGCTGGGGCGTGATATCGGCGGATCGTTCCCCCAGGGAAACAACATTCCCTCGGCGCCCCCTCGCGCGGCCCGCTCCCACTCGGCTTCTGTCGGGAGCCGATAGTGCGAGCCGGTCATTGCGGAAAGCCACGCGCAATATGCGATAGCGTCGAACCACGATACGGCCACCACCGGCTGCTGCGGATGAGAGAAGCTCGGATCGTCCCAGAAGGGGGGAGGCATTGTTCCGGTAGCGTCCAGAAACCGCGCATATTCCTGAACTGTGACCTGGGTCGCCGCCATGGCAAAGGAATCCAGCCAGACACGGTGAACAGGGGCTTCCACAGCCTGACCGACGTCGGACCCCATGGAGAACCAGCCAGCGGCGATGTGAATGCGCAGCGGCTCGGCGATCGGCACATGGTGGACCAACGGGAACATCTGTCCATACGATGTTAGCTGATGACCGGGGATGGAGCGGGATGGGATTCGATTGGACTCGGGACCGAACGGCTTCTCCTCCAGCTCGCGGATCCTCTACCCTATTGGGCTGCTTTCAGGTACGAATACCTGCCCGGCCACCTACCCAAATACCTCCGGGGGACATAGCACCCAGGTCTTCAACATTACCGTTGATTAAGAGGAATGCTCGCAACGAGGGCCTGTCATGGCCCCCACAAGGGACCTGGCGGGGAGTCCTGGCCGTCTGTATCCTGGTCCGCGTCGCCTCCGCACAATAGACTCCTATATCTACACAGTCGCTGGCAACGGCTCCGGTGGGTCCACTGGCGACGGCGGCCAGGCTACGGCTGCGGATCTCAACTTCCCCGATGCAGCGACCGTGGATAAGAGCGGGAATCTCTACTTCGTCGACACTGATAACGGTTGCCCAGCCGCGCAGACGCACGGCAACGCCCCTCCTTCTTCGCGGCTGGCCTATTGGCCCTCTTCTCGTGATATCGTTATTTCCGCCTTCGCGAGTCGTTTTATGGACTTAACAATCCATGCCTGTGCGCTGCCTTGCGTCTCGGGGGCATTCCGCCACTCGCCCATTTTCGCTCCAGTCGAGGTGTTCTCCTTATGATTCATACCGGGAAAGGGTTTGTGCGTTCTTTGGTTGGCGTTGTCTGTGCCGGCATCGTTGCCGGCTCGGCCTTGTGCAGTAACGCGCGCGCCGCAGAGCCGCTTCTCCTGCGCAACCCGTCACTTTCCCGCGACAGGATTGCCTTTGTCTATGCTGACGACATCTGGACGGTCCCGCGGACCGGCGGCGAGGCGCAGCGTCTCACCTCGCAGAACGATGTCGTCGCCGGCCCCTTTTACTCGCCCGACGGCTCGCAGATCGCTTATTCGGCGCATCGCAATGGCGAGGTCAATGTTTACATCATGCAGGCCAACGGTGGAGTGCCGCGCCGTCTCACCTGGAATAACTCCGGTCACATGTCTGGCGGGGCCAACCTGGCCGTGGGCTGGACTCCTGACGGGAAAGACGTGCTCTTCGATTCAATGCGGTACAGCTACTCGGATTTCCTGCAACTCTATCAGGCCGCGGCCGATGGCACGGGCACGCCGACGGCTCTGCCGCTGCCCAGCGCTGTGGACGGTGCCATTTCTCCGGACGGCAGCACGATCGCCTACGTGCCTGTCCTGCAGTGGGAGCAGGCGTGGAAGCGCTATCGGGGAGGGCAAACCACGCCAATCTGGCTGGTGGATCTGAAGACCCTCGACCTCGTCAAAGTTCCGCGCGACAATTCCAACGATTCCAGCCCGGTCTGGGAAGGGAAGACGGTCTACTTTCTCTCGGATCGCACCGGACCTGTCTCGCTCTTCAGCTATAGCCCCGACACGAAACAGGTCACCCAGGTTCTGGATAACGCGGGATATGACCTGAAGACCGTTGCCGCCGGACCCGGTGCCCTCGTGTATGAGCAGTTCGGCTCGCTCCATCTCTATGATCTGGCCACGCACAAGCAGCATCCGGTGGACGTCACCATCGATGGCGACCTGCCTGAGTTGGAGCCGCATCTGGCGAACATTCGTCCCGACGAAACCCAGAACATGGGAATCTCGCCGACGGGGGTCCGGCTCGTCGCCGAAGCGCGCGGCGACATTTTCACGCTGCCCACCGACAAGGGCGACACGCGCAACCTGACCAAAACTCCCGGTGTCGCGGAGCGCGATCCGGCCTGGTCACCGGACGGCAAATCCATCGCTTACTTCAGCGACGCCTCCGGCGAATATCAGCTTTATATCAGCGGTCAGGACGGGCTGAAGCCGCCGAAGACGATCGACCTGGGCCCGCACCCGTCATTCTTCTACAGCCCGCACTGGTCGCCGGACTCGAAGTCGATCGCCTACACCGACAAGCACCTGCACATCTGGTATGTGGATGTCGCCACGGGCAAACCCGTGCTTATCGATACGGGTCTTCGCGGCGGCTTCGGATCGGTTTTTCAGATTTCCTGGTCGCCGGATTCAAAGTGGATCGCCTACACGCGCGATCTGCTTAACCAGTACCATGCGATCTTCCTCTACTCGCTGGAGACGCATCGGTCCACCCAGATCACCGACGGCATGAGCAATGCCGGCAACCCCGTCTTCGATCCCGACGGAAAGTACCTGTACTTCACGGCCTCCACCACCGGTGGCCCGTCCGACGCGGGCATCGACCTTTCCTCGCTCGATCGCTGGACAACCAGCGGCGTCTACGTGGTTGTCCTCGCAAAGAAGACCGCCTCGCCGGTGCCCCCCGAGGCCGGCGACGAGAAAGCCGCCAGCGAAGAGAAGCCTGACCAGGCAGCGAAGGCCGCCGACCAGAAAGACGAAGCGAAGAAGGACACCGAGAAGAAGCCAGCCGTCACGGTCGTTGACCTCGACGGCATCGGCAACCGCATCCTCGCCCTGCCCATCCCGCAGCGCAACTACGTGGACCTTGAGGTCGGTAAAACCGGCGTCCTTTATCTCGCGGAGGGCTCCGCCGTTGGTCGTCCTTCTGAGATGGAAGGGCCGCCCATTCCGGCCGTGTGGCGCTTCACCACCAGGGATCGCAAGACCGAAGAAGTCCTCAACCATCTCACCGGTTTCGCTGTTTCGTTCAACGGGGAGAAGCTCTTCTACGCGCAGGGAGATGCCTGGTTCACCATCGATGCCGGCGACCTCAAGCCGGGCGGATCACAGGGCAAGCCCGTCAACAACCATGGCATGTTTGCCACCATCGATCCCCGTGCTGAGTACGCGCAGATGTACCGCGAAACCTGGCGCATCGAGCGGGACTTCTTTTATGATCCGCATCTTCACGGTCTTGATCTCGCCAAAATCGAGGCGAAGTATCAGCCATATGTCGCCGGAATCGCCTCGCGCGACGGCTTCACCTACCTTTGCAATGAAATGCTCGGCGAAATCGAGGTGGGCCACATGTTCATCCGTGGCCCGCATATTCCCTCCGACGTGCCAAAAACCGGCCTGTTGGGCGCCGACTACACAGTCGACAACAACCGTTACAAATTCTCCAGAATCTACAACGGCCAGAACTGGACGCCCGGCCTGAAGGCGCCGCTCACCCTGCCGGGAGTGGACGTGAACGTCGGCGATGATCTCCTTGCCGTCAACGGCCGCGAACTGCACGCCACCGATAACCTCTACAGCTTCTTCGACGGCACCGCCGGCCAACAGACGGTCATCACGGTCGGCACCAAACCCGACGGCTCCGATGCCCGCAACGTCACCGTCGTTCCCACCTCCGATGAAGCCGGGCTCCGCAACCTTGCCTGGATTAATCACAATATCCAGCTGGTCGATCAGCTCTCCGGCGGGAAAGTCGCTTACGTCTACATGCCCAACACCGGCGGGTCCGGCTATGACAACTTCAACCGGTATTTCTACGCGCAGGTGAACAAGCAGGGCCTGGTGCTCGACGAACGTTACAACGAGGGCGGTTTCATTGCCGATTACATCGTCGATGTGCTCGGCCGTAAGATGCTCTCCGGCGCCATCGAGCGCGACGGCAAGCCGGTCTACGATCCCGAGGGAGCCATCTTCGGTCCCAAGGCAATGATCATCAATCAGTCGGCCGGTTCGGGCGGGGATGCCATGCCATGGTACTTCCGCAAGGCCCATCTGGGGACTCTGGTCGGCACGCGTACCTGGGGCGGACTGGTTGGCATCGGCGGCTATCCCACGCTCATCGATGGCGGCTCCGTAACAGCGCCACGCTATGCGATCTTCGGACTCCACGATGAGTGGGAGGTCGAAGGACACGGGATACCGCCCGACGTCGAAGTGGAGGAATTGCCCAAAGACGTCGCTGCGGGACATGATCTGCAACTGGAGCGTGCGGTTTCCGTCGTGATGCAGCAGTTGAAGGAGCACCCGGTGGTCTATCCGCCCATTCCGCCATACCCCAACCACCACCAGCACGACGGCCTCGGTGTGAACTGAGGGCCGCCCCCTTAATCTCCTCTGCGCGGATCTCCGTTTCGTGCAGAGGAGCGCAAGCGATACACGCGTTCGTCGAAACGCCCTCACCGTATCCACCCTTCAGGATGATTCCGCTGTGACTACCCGCTTCCCGCAGTCTCTCAGCCGCCTCCTGAACGCTCAGCCGAGGAAAACTCGATGAAGAGAACCAACCCGCTTCCGAAACTTCTTTTCGCCGGAATTGCCGTTGCTGTCGCGCTGTTTCTCATCGCTCTGGACGGCGCTGCTACAAGCCGCGGCGTCGGCGCCGCGGACGCCGGCATCCTCAGTTCCAGTCCGCTCAGAGTCGATCGGCTAGACCCCGCCGCTGCCCGCATCATTCCAGCGGATGCTCGCCTTGAGCGCATTGCTGACGGATTCACATGGGTGGAGGGCCCGGTGTGGGTCGAGCACAGTCTTTTCTTCGCCGAGATTACGAGCAACAGCATTCGCCGCTGGAGTCCGGGAATTGGCGTGAGCATCTTTCTCCAGCCCAGCGGCTACCAGGGTGCAGCGCCCTACGGTGGTCGCGAGCCTGGCTCGAATGGCATGACTCTCGATGCGCGCGGCCGCCTGACGGTGGCGGGGCATGCGCGGCGCGACGTCTTCCGGCTGGAGTCACTGGACCCGCACGCGACTCTGACCGTTCTTGCCGACTCGTACCATGGCAAGGAACTGAACAGCCCTAACGATCTCGCTTACAGGTCCGATGGCTCTCTCTATTTCACCGATCCGCCCTACGGATTGCGCACCCAGAACGACAGCGACCCCCACAAACAGCTGAAGGTGAATGGCGTGTACCGCATCCCCCATGCGCTCACGCAAAAACCTGGCACACCTCCGGACCGGGACAAGCTTCAGCTGCTCGTGAGTGACCTTCCGCGGCCTAATGGGATCGCATTCTCGCCTGACGAGAAGTATCTTTATGTCGATAACTCCGAGCCCCAAAAGACATGGATGCGCTACCGGGTGCGGCCCGACGGCACCCTCGCCGACCCCGTGCTTCTTTACGACGCAACGGCAGATAAGCGCGCCGGCGGCCCGGACGGCATGAAGGTGGACCGCGAAGGCAACATTTACAGCGCGGGACCGGCCGGCGTGTGGATCTTCTCCCCTTCGGGCAAGCCGCTTGCCACTTTGCTCATTCCGGAGCGAGTCTCCAATGTCGCCTGGGGAGGGGCGGATCGCAGGACGCTCTATATCACCGCCAGCACCAGCATTTATCGTGTGCGTCTGGAAATACCCGGAGCGCCCCTGATCCGAAAGCCGTAGGCCAGGGGTCGCGAGACGCTGTGCTTGTCTCTGTACCGGCCTGGAGAAGACAGGTGCCTGTCCCGCGCCGCCGGGCCTGCTTTACGGTGCTATAGTCGATTTTCCAGTTCGTCCCGGGGAAAACATAGTCAGGAGAATGGGATCGTGAGACGTGTCATGGGTTGCGTGACTGCCAGTGGTTTTCTTGTTCTTGCCTTATCCGGAATGCTCGCCTTGTCCGCGGGAGCGCAAAGCTCCGGCGATCTGACAGCACAGGCGCTGATGAGCAAGTTAAAGTGGCGATCCGTGGGCCCGTACATCGGGGGGCGTGTGGTCACGGTGGCAGGCGTGCCTGGGCATGACAATCTGTTTTACGCGGGCGCGGTGGGCGGCGGCATCTGGAAGAGTACGGACGAGGGCCTGGAGTGGAAGAACATCAGTGACGGGAAGCTGCCGGGACCGAGCGCCAGCATTGGCGCGATTGCGGTGGCCCCGTCCAATCCCGACATTCTCTACGCAGGCACCGGCGAAGACGATATCCGCAACGACATGATTCCCGGCGACGGCATTTACAAGTCGACCGACGCGGGGAGGACGTGGGAGTATGCGGGCCTGCGGGAGACGCACTCGATCAGCGAGATCGTGGTGAGCCCGCAGGATCCCAACGTGGTGTACGCCTCGTCGATGGGCCACGTATTCGTACCGGGTCCGAACCGGGGTGTCTTCAAATCGACCAACGGCGGCGAGACCTGGAAGAAGATCCTGTTTGTCGATGACAAGACCGGAGCGATCGATCTGGTGATGGATCCGAATCATCCGGATGTGCTGTACGCGGCGATGTGGCAGGCGCAGCGCATGCCGTGGGGGCTGACCAGCGGCGGCCCGGGCAGCGGGCTTTACAAGAGCACTGACGGTGGCGAGCACTGGACGAATCTCACGCACAATCCTGGGTTCCCGCAGGGGGTGCTGGGACGGATCGGGGTGACGCTGGCCGCCAGCCAGCCGGACACGTTGTACGCAATCGCCCAGGCGAAGAACGGCGGTGTTTTCCGCTCGGACGACGGCGGCGCGACCTGGAAGCAGGTGAATGACGAGATGAAGCTGCGGCAGCGCGGCTTCTATTACATGGCGATCTTCGCCGATCCGAAGGACCCCAACACCGTCTATGCACCCCAGGTGGACACGCTGTGGGTTTCCCACGACGGAGGTAAGACGTTCAAGAGGCTGCAGGCGCCGCATGGTGACCATCATGCGTTATGGATCAATCCCGAACACACGAACATCCTGCTGGAGGGCAACGACGGCGGCGCGACGGTCTCGACGGATGACGGCAAGACGTGGAGCAGCGTACAGAATCAGCCGACGGGGCAGTTCTACCACGTGAACCTGGACGATCAGTTCCCGTTTCACATTTACGGCGCACAGCAGGACGAAGGCTCCTACGATGGACCGAGCGCCAGCGCCGAAGGTGCGATTCCGCTGGGGGACTGGAAGAGCGTGGCCTTCGGGGAAAGCACGTTTGTCGTACCGCAGCCCGGAGATCCGGATATTACCTATGGCAGCGGGTACTACAGCATCTTTCTAAAAGACAATCTGAAGACAGAACAGATGCAAAGCGTCAGCCCATGGCCGCTGTATAAGAGCGGCGTATCCTCCGCCGAACTGCGATACCGGTTTGGGTGGACGCATCCGATTCTGTTCTCGCCGGCCAATCCGAAAGAGCTGTTCATCTCCTCGCAGGTCGTGTTTAAGAGTGACGACGATGGCCTGACGTGGACGCGCATCTCCCCGGATCTGACCCGGAACCAGGCGAACCGCGAGATCCCAAGCGGAGGACCGGTCGATCTGGATCAGACAGGCGCTGAAGTGTATCCCGAGGTTTCTTCGCTGGCGGTTTCGCCGCTGGACGGCAATCTGCTGTGGGCCGGCTCCGACGACGGGCTGGTTCATGTGACGACCAACGGAGGGAAGACCTGGCAACTGGTGACACCGCCCGGACTGCCTGACTGTGAAATCAGCTCGATCGAGCCGTCGCACAGCGACCGGCAGACCGCGTATCTAACCGCGTGGCGGTACATGTGGGATGACTTCCATCCGTACGTGTACGAGACGACGGATCTTGGCAAACACTGGACCGCCATCACGAACGGCCTCCCCGACAATGAATTTGTCTTCAACATCCGGCAGGATCCCGACGATGCGCAGCTACTTTTTCTCGGCACGTTCAGCACGGTCTATGTGAGCCTGGACGGGGGCGCGCACTGGCAGCCGCTGACGCTGAACCTGCCTCCGGCCGAGGTGCGGGACATTGCCATCAATACGCGCCAGGGAGATGTGGTCGTGGCGACGCACGGTCGTGCCTTCTGGGTGCTCGATAATCTGACGCTGCTCGAGCAACTCACCCACAAGCCGGCGGTGGCCGCCGACGCCGGTTATGTCTTCGCGCCGGAAGAAGCGTGGTTGACCCACGCCTACGGGGCAGCGCCGCCCGACGAGCGTGAACCGACAGCCGGGGATAACCCGCCGTTTGGCGCAACCGTCTACGTCCACATCCCGGCCAACTACAATGGCCACACCGCCGCGACGCTGCAGTTTGAGGATGCGCAGGGGAAGGTTGTGCGCAGTTTCACGCTGCATCAGGAAACCGAACAAGAGAAGCAGGAGAAAGCCGCGGAGAAGGCCGGCAAGCCGGCGCCGGATCACAGCGCGGAAAGCGCAGTCGAGCAGAGGCAGGAAGCCGAAGCCAAACTAACCGCGATCGATCCGGGGATGAATGAGTTCCAGTGGGATCTGCGCTATCCGCCCGCAGTTGAGGTCAACGGCTATCACTCTCCGGAGGCCGCTGGAGGCCTGGACTATTCGACGAACGGCCCGATTGTAATGCCGGGCACGTATAAGGTGGTTCTGCGGTATGGCGGACAAGAATCCAGACAGACTTTCGTGGTCGGTCTCGATCCGCGGCTGCATGCGACCGAGCAGGATCTGGCCGCGGAATTCGCGCTGACACAGCAGATTCAATCCGATATGAACGCGCTGAATAAAGACCTGAACTCTGCGCTGGACGCCCGCGACAAGCTGAACGAAGCGGTGTCCAGCCAGCGTATCAGCCGGGCGCAGGCAGCGAGCGCTCTCGAGGCGCTGAACTCGGAGATCAACAGCGTCGTCCAGATGGAGATCCGGTCGAGTGAAGGCGACGCGCTGCATGAGGCGAAGTTGCACTCGTATCTGGCCTACATTGCGGCGGACGTAGAGGTGGCCTACGCTCGGCCGACCGCGGCACAGTACGCCGTCTTTCGTGACCTCGACAACCAGGCCAAAGTTGCGGAGCAAAAGCTGGAATCGCTGACCGCGGCAGCGGAGAAAGCGGCGAAGTAGAGCCGGCGGCAGCGTCGCGGGGACTGGGTCAGCGTCAATCGCTTGCAGATGCTGTCCCGGAAAGGTCCACAGTGGACGCCATTTTCACGCGCAGCATGCGAGTCCGGTAGTATAGAAACCCATGCTGCGGTTCCCCGCTGACATTGGTGCCCCTGCCCGGAGCGCATTTCGTGTGACCGCTTTGCTGGCGGGGTGCGCTGTATGCTGCGCGCAGAATCCTTCGGCGGGTTTGCGGCAGGCGGATGCCGATTACCGCGCCGGCGTCGCGGCGTTGTCGCGCAACGATCTGAAAATGGCGAGGCGGGAGTTCGAAGACGTCGTTCGCCTGGCACCCAACATCGAGCAGGGGCACAGCGCCCTGGGGTCCGTGCTGGTGCGGAGCGGAGACATGGCCGCGGGCATCCGTGAGTTACAGAAAGCCGTGGCGATGAGCGCCGCGGACAAAGCCGCGGAAGAGAACCTGGCGATGGCTCTGGAGGAAGACGGGAAGCCGTCGCAGGCTCTGCCGTGGTTCGCGAGACTGCAGGATGCGGCGCGAGCGGATCACCATCCGCTGCCCGCGGAACTGCTGGCCGCGTATGCGAGAGCGCTGGCGGCCACGCACCAGCCGGCTGCGGCGCAGGCACGGATGAAGGAGGCGGTGGAGCAGAGCCCGCGCGATGCGCAGTTGTGGGATGAACTGGGCACACTGGAAGCGCAACGGCAGGAGTGGAGCGACGCGGATGCCTCTTTTAGGCGAGCTGTGCAACTGAACCCGGATCTGGCGATGGCGCACCTCCATCTAGGATTGACACAGAAGGCAGAACAGGAGCCGGGCGCTCTGGAAGAGATTCGCAGAGCCAATGCGCTCGCTCCCCGGAAACCGGTGATTCTGGCGCAACTTGCGCAACTGCTGATGGCCAGCGGCAATGATCGGGAGGCGATTCCGCTGCTGCGCGATGCGCTGATCGCCGATCCGGGGTCCGCGACTGCCGCTTACCAGTTGGGGCTGGCGCTGCAGCGGACGGGCAGCGTGAATGAGGCGATTCCGCTCCTGGAGAAGGCAGCGGCCGCCGAACGCACGAACGCGGAGGTTCTGACGAACCTGGGCATGGCGTTGTGCCAGGCGCAGCGCGCGAAGGACGCAGTACCGGTGCTGCAGAACGCGGTGTCGCTCTCGCCGCGTGATACGACGGCTCGCGAGAATCTGGCGGCCGCGTACATCCAGCTCAGCCGGTTCGACGACGCGGTGGCGCAGCTGCGGGAGGCATTGCGGCTGAATCCGGGGGCGCCGCAACTGCACTATGACCTGGGACTCGCCCTGAAAATGAAAGATGACGACGCCGACGCGATTCCGGAGTTCGAGGCGGCGGAGAAGCAGAATCCCTCAGCACCGGAACCGCCCTATGCTTTGGGGCTCGTGTATCTGCAGGCGGGCCGCTATGCGGATGCGGAACGCGAACTGCGGGCAACACTGCGGCTGCAGCCGCAAAATGGAAATGGATGGGCGATGCTGGGGAGCATTGAGAATCATCTCAACAAACTTCCCGAGGCGTCCGCCGCGCTGCAGGAGGCGATCCGGCAGCGGCCGAGCCAGCCTGATCCTTACCTGATCCTCGCCGAAGTGCTGGTGAAACAGAAGCAGCCGGAGCAGGCCGCCGCCGAGCGCCGCAAGGCTGCCGATCTGATGCGGGCCAACATGAACGGCCAACGCGCCGAGGTTTCGTGCAACTCCGGGAATGATTTGCTCAAACAAGGCAAGCTCGCGGACGCGGAAGCTGCGTTTCGCGATGCGCTGAGCTTCGATCCCACGGATGCGCACGCGCACCTTGGCCTGGCGAACGCGCTGCAGCAGGAGGGAAAGGTCGCCGAAGCGGCGGCAGAGAGACAGAAGGCACAGAGTTCGCAGGCGGCATCGTCAGTGCCGGCGCGGCCCTGAGGGAAAAAGATTTGAAGGGGCTGACCGAGGGCTGTCAGCGGCCTCTCGCGTTTGTTATAGTTTGAATGCTTCCCCCCGTCATTTCCCCGTGGTTTTGCCGCGGAAGCACACCCGAGAGCGGCGGCTTCAGCCGTCCTGTGCGTATGAGTTTTCGAGGCCAGTTTGTAGTTCTGGCCGGGCTGTCGGTAATGGCGCTCGGCGTTCCGCGTCTGATGGCCATCCGGCCGACAGCGGATGCAAAACCAGCGCCTGTGGCTGCGGGTGCGGCCTACGATGCAAAGATCCTGTCCTCCTACCAGTTGCCCTTCGGCGAGGGCATCTCGATGCCGGGCAATGCCGCGGTGGCGGGCAGCAAGTTTCTCCCCGCGAGCGCTTTCCCGGATGCAGCCTATTGCGGGCACTGTCATCAGGAGGCGTATCACGAGTGGCGCCAGGCAGCGCACGCGAATTCCTTTCGGACGCCTTTCTATCGCACCAGCGTCAACCTGCTCATCCACAGCAAGGGGATTGCGTTCGCCCGCCACTGCGACAGCTGCCACAACCCCATCGCGGTCTTATCCGGCGCGTTGACCCCGGGATCCACCCTGAACCGCTCCTTCGACCGGGACGGCGTGACGTGCACGGTGTGCCACTCCATTCAGAGCGTGTCGAGCAAGCTTGGGAACGGTAGTTACGTGGTGGGCGTCCCCGCGGTGATGGTAGATGCGCGCGGGCGGCGCATCCCGGGTATCGTGCCGGATACGGAGATCCTGGCGCATCTGGATCGGCACTCGAAAGCCGTGATGCAGGACTTCTATCGGACTTCGGTGTTCTGCTCCGTATGCCACAAGGCCAATCTGCCGCCGGAGCTGAATCACTATAAGTGGATTCGCGCGTTCACAACGTACGATGAGTGGCAGACATCGAAGTTTTCGCAGCAGAACCCGCTGACGTTCTATTCGGCCGACTATAAAAGCTGCCAGGACTGCCACATGAAGCGGGTGCGGTCGATTCTGCCTGACTACGGCGCGAGCCAGGGGATGATTGCGTCGCACCGCTGGCTGGCGGGCAACACCGCCGTGCCTTTCTATTATGGCTACAGCGAACAGCTGAAACAGACGATCGCATTCCTGCAGAGCAGCGACTATCTCAATGTAGATCTATTCGCGCTCCGGCGAGCGAGCGGATCGATGGTGGCTCCGCTTGGGACGAACGCTTTCGAGGTGAAGCCGGACACAAACCTTGAAGTCTGGGTGGTAGTGCAAAACAAGAACATTGGTCATTCACTGCTGCCCGAGGTACGCGATCTGTACCAGGCGTGGATCCAGTTCACGGTCACGGATGCAGGTGGCGCGAAGATCTATGAGAGCGGCTTTCTGAATCCGGACGGGACGCTCGACCCGCGCGCGCACAAGTTCGATAACCGGCCCGTTGACGGGAACGGAGACTTTGTCGACGACCATAAGGTCTGGACAATTCACTCCGTCGCTTACGACAACACCATCCAGGCGGGACGCTCGACGCTGGTGCGCTATGCGTTTCACATTCCGGCAGAGGCGCAGTTTCCGGTTACGATAACGGCGCGTGTGAACTACCGGCACCTGCGGCAGACATATTTGGATAATGTCTTCGGCAAGGATCACCCGGCATATCCGATGGTCGAGCTGGCTTCAAGGAGCATCAAGCTGCGGGTTGGCGAGAATCCTCCCACGGACCCCCTGCCGCAGGACAACCCTGAGTGGATGCGCTGGAACAACGCCGGCATCGGGCTTCTGGACGAGCAGCAGTACGCCTACGCACTGCATGCGTTTGAGGAGGTGGTGCGGCTGATGCCCGATTACAAAGATGGCTATATCAATGTGGGGATCGCCTATCTGGCCTGGGAGAAGTACAGCGAGGCAAGGGCTCCGCTGGAAAAAGCGCTCGCGCTGCGTCCGGACGATCCCCGCGCTCTCTACTATCTGGCTCTGGTGGAGCGCCGGGAGAGGCATTCCCAGGCGGAGGTCGCCGACCTGGAGAAAGTCGTGGCGCGATATCCGGACTGCCGCGATGCGAGGCGCGAACTGGGGATCTCCTATTACCAGCAGCACCGCAGCGCCGACGCCATCAAGCAGTTCCAGGCGCTGCAGGCCATCGATCCTGACGACCTGGCCGCGCACTATAACCTGTCCATACTCTACCGCCGCACGGGGATGGAGAAAAAATCCGAAGAGCAGGCGGCGCTCTACACAATTAAGCGGATCGACCCGGCGGCTCCCACCTATTCGCTGGACTATCTGCGCCGGCATCCCGAGATCTCCATCGAAAGCGATCCCTGGCACGTCCACACCAACCTGCCCGATGCCTCCGGCACGGGGGCAGGACAACCGTAGAGGCTTTTGGAGGCACGCACTTTGAATCGCCGCAGCTTTCTTCGATCTTTGAGCCGCACGGCTCTGGTTTTGCCTTTCGCGGACATCGTCGCGCTCGCGCAGCAGCAGTCCGCACCGACGGCAGAGCCGATGAAGATTGGTCCGCACGAGCGGAGTTACGACGCGAAACCCGCGCCTCCGCCGCCGGGCCCAAAATCGCCCATCGAGGGAACCCCGCTGGGAATCCAGTTTGTTGACGTCGTGCATGACTCCGGCCTGAGCGTCGAAACCATCTACGGCGACGTTGGTTCGAATAAATATCTTCTGGAAACCACCGGTTGCGGCCTGGCTTTCTACGATTACGACAATGATGGCTGGCTCGATGTCTTTCTCGTGAATGGATGGCGGTTGGAAGGCTTCCCCGCAGGGAAGGAGCCGCACTGCCATCTGTTCAGGAACAATCGCGACGGTACGTTTACCGATGTGACGATGGGGTCCGGCCTGGAACACAAGACGGGCTGGGGGCAGGCCTGCTGCGTCGGCGATTATGACAACGATGGCCACGACGATCTCTTCGTCACCTATTACGGCCAGCCCGTTCTCTATCGCAATCACGGCGACGGCACTTTTACCGACGTCACGGAGCAGGCGGGCCTGATCCAGCCCGGACCGAAGAAGCGCTGGAACACAGGCTGCACCTTCGTGGACTACGATCGCGACGGGCATCTGGATCTTTTTGTCGCTAATTATGTCGATCTGGACCTTGAGACCGCCCCGCGGCCTCAGGACGGCCCATGCACCTACAAAGGTATGCTGGTGGCGTGTGGACCTCCGGGCCTGCCGGGCGGCAGAAACATTCTGTACCACAACAACGGCAACGGCACGTTCATCGATGTAAGTGAGAAGTCGGGGATGTGGACGGCGGTTGGTACCTACGGACTGAGCGTTGCGGCCTCCGATCTGACCAACGACGGATGGCCCGATATCTACGTGGCGAACGATTCCGCGCCGGCCACGTTGTATCTTAATCAGAAAGACGGCACGTTTCGAGATATCGCCATCGAAGCCGGCGCAGCTCTCTCGGCTGAGGCCAAGCCGCAGGCCGGGATGGGTGTCTCCATCGGCGACTACAATCGCGACGGCAATCTTGACATCGTGAAGACGAATTTCGCCGGAGATACGGACTCACTCTATACGAATCTCGGGGACGCGAATTTTGAAGACCATACGTATCCAAGCGGATTAGGCGTGAACACCCGGCTGCTGGGGTGGGGCGTTGGTTTCTTTGATATGGATAATGATGGCTGGCTCGATATTCTGATGTCGAACGGTCACGTATATCCGGAGGTTAATAAGTCGGACGCTGACCTGAAGTACGCGGAGCATAAGTACCTCTACCGCAACCTGCGCAACGGGCGATTTGAGGATGTCACCAATGAAGGCGGTCCGGGGATTCTGGAAAACGCTCCGGCGCGAGGGACGGCCTTCGGCGATTACAACAACGATGGGTGGATCGACGTCGCAGTGAACTGCGTGAACGCGATCCCGCAGCTTCTGGAGTGCGAACCCGTGTTGAGGCGTAACTGGATCAAGATCAAACTGGTCGGCGTGAAATCGAATCGCTCAGGAATCGGCAGCCGTATTACGGTGACCGCGACGACGGTTGAGGGCGCCAGCAAACCGCTGGTGCAAATGGATGAGTTGCGGAGCGGAGGCAGCTACTTTTCGCAGAACGATCTGCGCATGCACTTCGGTCTGGAAGCGGCGAAGCAGGTGGATCTGCTGGAGGTCCGCTGGCTGAGCGGCCATGTGGATCAGCTTCGCAATCTGGCGGTCAATCAGCTTTATGTGGTGGAGGAAGGCGGCCGCATCCTGCAATCCGGGCCACTCACGCCGGCAAAGAAGAAGACCTAAACTGTCGCAGATAAGAAAGCCCGCGATGCTGCTGGTCCTGCTGGCCTGCACGGCTGCGGCCCGAGCGCAGGCCGCCGCGAGCAGCGATCACGACGTTACCATGACCGCAAAAACGTGCCCGTGGCTGACGATGGGAACGGCCGCCGAGGTCCTGGGCGGAGACGTCACGGTGACTGTGGCAGGAAACAGCGACGAAGGAACCTGCCGCTTCGTGCGCGGAGGTGCGGCGATGGATTTCCTCGAGGTCCACGTGAGCGCGGCGCCCCTGCGCGGCTGTCCCGCCGGCAGTCCTCCGCTTCGTGGGATCGGCAATGAGGCGGAGCGATGCGGGGTTTCGGAGGCTCGCGGTATGACGGAAGAGATGGCCAGCGGGAGAGTCCGTTCAGTTCATTTCACTGTGACGATTTCTGGCCGAGGCAGACGGAGCGGGCATCCTTCGGAATCGGACGACGACAGCCTGGCACGCATCGCCGATGAGGTGGCCGGCAATCTCTACTGAGAACTGGAGCCATCCCCGTCTTCCGGCTTCGCGGCCTGATTCGGGGCGGCCGCTTTCCATGACCGGCAACCCGGAGGCTTATCTGTCCGGCAGGTACTGAGGAACTGCATGAGGTCATCGATCTCGCGCGCACTGAGAACCCTCCCGAACGGAGGCATGCCATGCCCCCCGTGCACGATCTGTCTTCTGATCTGAAGGGGGCTGCGGCGGCGACCCACTCTGCCCAGGTCGGGCGCCCGCTTTCCGCCAACGCCGGTGATACTGTGGCATCGCATGCAGCCTTTGGTTTGGAACGCCAGGGCGCCTCGTTGCTGCGCCGGTGAGGTTGCAGCCAAACTCGTCCGGGACGCAAACATCAGCAAACATGAGAGCAGCGCCAACCATCCACAAGCGTCGCCGAGGCGAAAAAGAACTCTGTTCATCCGAAAGAGATTCTATCGGAAGGCGAACCGGGTGTTCTTTTGTCTCTGAAGTTGCTCATGCCCTTCCTTGGACTTCAGCTTTGGGAGCGGCGGGATCGGCAAGATCCAACCGTTGATGTTGCGATGATTGAGGTGGCCGCTCGGGCGCCCTCGGAGAACAGCAACTCGCCATCCGCGAACCTCCTGCGCGCGGGCAGACAGCAGGCGCAGTTCATCCGTAGAAAGTCCAGAGAAGAGCGCTACGGCTCGGGGAGCGGAGGCCACATTTCCTGGTTCAGCCATCTGGATTTTGGCGAAGAAAGGCCATCGAGTGACTTTAGTCGCAGCCTCCGCCTGTTCAGTCATCTACAGTCGCGAGCAGGAGATTCCTCATGACCGTCGCTGCAAGTACCGTACGTGAAATCGCCCTTGAACAGCCTGCTTCCATCCGCATCTTTGAAAAGTTCGGTATCGACTATTGCTGCGGCGGTCGCAAGCCGCTGGCTCAGGCCTGCCAGGACCGTTCCCTCGACATCCAAACCGTGCTCGCCGCTATCGAGAGCGCCACGCAGGGCCCGAACGAGCCCGCTCAGGGGTGGACTTCTGGTTCGCTCGAAGTGCTGTGCGAGCACATCGTCAAAACCCATCACGACTACATCCGCAGGGAAATTCCCCGCCTCTGGCAACTGGCGCAGAAGCTTGTCGCCCGTCACGGCGACACCCACCCTGAGTTAGTCCGCATCCAGCAGCTCATTCGCAACTCGGGCCAGGATCTGATCCAGCACCTCTGCAAGGAGGAGCAGATTCTCTTCCCTTCTATTGTCAACATGGAGCGCAATCTGGTCACCTGCGGCCCACGCTCGCTCGGCTGCTTCGGCTCCGTGCGCAGTCCGATTCGCGTCATGATGGCCGAGCACGACATCGCCGGCGATGCGCTGGCTCAGATTCGCAAGCTCAGCCACGACTTCATCCCACCCGAAGGCGCCTGCCCGACGTATCTCGGTTACTATCATGCCCTGTCGGAATTTGAACAGGATCTGCACCGCCACGTACATCTGGAGAACAACATCCTCTTTCCCCGCGCCATTGAGATGGATGAGAGCTGCGGATAGGCCGGGGACACGCCCGGGGCGCTCATCCGGAAGCGGCAGGTACTGGCAAGTCCAGGGCGGCATCTTGAGCGGCCGCGGCGGGGCCAGCAGGTGCTGCTATTACATGCCTGTCCTGGGAGGACACTCCGACTGTGAGCATCTTTAAAGTTGAGAATCATGCTGTCGGTGTGGTGGGGCGGCCCCATCGCATCGCATGGAAGGGGCGCCAGCTTAGGCCGCAACTTGATTACGTCCCGCGAAGGGGCCCCGATTACTTCAGTTGCTGGAGATAGGCGACCAGCTGACGCAATTGTTCGCCCGAGAACTGAGTCAGATTGGGCATCAGGCAGCCAGGTTTCAGCGACTGTGCGTGTATGACCCAGGCTTCCAGATAGGCCTTGTTGTTAGGGAATGAATCGGCTCCGATAAACTGACGTCCAGCCAGATGGGTGAGATCGGGCGCAACGCGGCCGCCCGCAAGCGTACCCCGCACTTCGTGACACATGATGCAGGGGCTGTTCAGGAAGACCTGTTCTCCGGCCATCTGATCCGGGGTGGTCGGCTCATGGGCGGGCTTGAGTTGCTGCTGCACCCAAGCCTGGTACTCTTCGGGAGTCTGCGCGATCAGCATCAGCCGCATGTGCGCGTGCTGTACTCCGCAATACTCCGCGCATTCTCCCGTATAGATCCCCGGATGGGAGGCTTCAATGCGCATGTAGTTCGGATGACCCGGAATCATATCGATTTTGCCATGCAGGGCCGGAATCCAGAAAGCGTGGATCACGTCGTCCGATTTCAGTTCAATGGTGAAAGGCTTATTCGCGGGAATGTGAATCTCGTTCGCCGTGGTGAAATGCTGGTCGGCCGGTCCGTCGAGATAGTGCAGTTCCCACCAGTACTGATGGCCGATGATCAGCAGGTCGGGTTTGAGAGGCGTCGTATTCTCGGGGTTCTGAATCGGAAAGCTGGCCAGCAGAATCAGCCCCATAATGAAGAACCCGGTGAGAACGACGACCGGGATCAGCAACCCGCCCAGGACAATCCATCCTTGTCCCCCTCCGACGTCGACCGGGGCGTGTTCCTCGAGTGTGCCGCGGCGTCGCACCGCCACCCACGCGATCAGAATCCACATCACCAGCGTCACGAGCAGAAAAACAATCGTCATCGCCCAGGAGAGGGTGGCGATCCGGGAAGCGGCTGGGCCCTGGGCATTGAAAGTCGACTGCACGTCCTCACATCCGCAGAGCGTAGCCAGCAGGGGCGCCAGCAGGAGCAGCACTCCGCAGGGGCGAATCCCATTGCGCCGTAATCCGGTTTGCGCGGCGCCCCTCGCCTGGACTGGCATCGGGCAGCGGGGCCGTCTCCATGGGATCCCTCCGGAAAATCGGCGGGCCAGAAAGTACCCGCGGCCCGCCAGGCTCAGCGCTGTGCAGACGCCCGGCCATGCCGTTCTCTTCCGGTAGATCCGCATCCTTCTTGTCTCCCTCTTACTGCAAGCTGTCGAGATAGGCTGCAATGTCCCGCGCCTGTTGCTGGTTCAGATCCAGGTTTGGCATGGCGGTGCCTGGCTCCACGGCAGGCGGATTGCGCAGCCAGCGGATGAGATTGTCAGTGGAGTTGGGAAGCTCGCCGGCAATCATGGTCCTGCGACCGTAAAAGTAGAGCGGCGGCCCTACCAGACCGCGCGCCGTGTAAATTCCAGGAATGACATGGCAGGCCCCACAGCCGTAATGGACAATCAGCGCCTGCCCCTGATGGGCGTCGCCACCCATGTTCGGCATATAGGAGCTTGTGGTTGCACTGGTGCATCCGGCGAGGGCCACACAGGCAGCCATGAGCCCGAGAGAGAGTATCCACCGTGCTCTCATCGCACCCTCGCACACAGGCGAAGAATGAATAGCGGCAGGCACATCCACACCATGCCGGCGCCCAACGTGACGCTGAAAAACACGCCGACGAGCGCCAGATACTCGTGTTGCCCGCGGCCCTCGGCCTCAACCAGACTGCGCTGGGTCGAGAGTCTGCGCCACTCGTTATAGGAGATGAACCCCGCGGCAGCCACCAGTCCCAGCAGAAAGAATGAAACCACAAACGAAGCCGCTGTCGCCGAGGGGTGAGAACTCGCATTGCCGAACTGTTCATTGTGGATGCACGCCCGCCATGTGATGAACATTTCGGCGATGCCCACCAGAAACCAGGCGGCTCCGGAAACCACGATGCCGACCCAGACTCGTGCGGGGTGGATGGATACAGGACGTGTTGTTGGTTCAGAAGCCATAAACGCGAAGATTCGGCATGACGTAGAGGAGGCCGACGACAAACACCCACACAACATCCACGAAATGCCAGTACAGCGTGGCCACGTGGTAGGGGCGATATGGACTGCGCAGCGCCGGACTGTATCGCGGCAGAAACAACGTGTAGAGCAGCAGGATCAGTCCCACAATCACGTGCGCCGCATGAAAGGTTGTGATGGTGTAGAAAATCGAGCCATATGAGTTGCTGTCGGGCGTCAGGTCCTTCCAGTGGTCCATATATTCGAAGGCCTGAATCGCCAGGAAGCCCATCCCCATCAGAACGGTGACGCCCATCATCAGCCGTGCCATGCCAACGCGTCCCTTCTTCAGCTGATGCTCGCCAAAATGCAGAACAATGCTGCTGCTCACCAGCACCGCCAGCATGACGAAGGCCAGCGGCAGCTTCGGTGGGTGGTCGATCGCCCATCGATTCTTATTGGTGTCCAGATAGAAATAGCTGGCGAAGAGGCAAACAAACAGCGTCGCTTCGGTCGCGATCGTCAGCGAGATACCCCACGTACCGCGATTGTCATCGAGTGGGTAACCGGACCCCGGCTGCCGCGGAAAGCGCGGTTCGCGCGTCTGCATCATCGTTGCCATCTAAGCGATCTCCTCTCCCTTTTCCCGCGGCCACAGCCAGTAACCGGTCAGCACGATCATCGCGATGAACGCGGCCAGCGCATACCACATCTGCTGGAAGACCAGCGCCAGGAAGAGCCCAAACAGCGCCAGTGCCAGCAGCAGCGGCGAGATCGTCTCTTCCGGCATCCTGGAGACCGCAAACGGCTCGGCATCCAGCCAGTCGCTCACCGGAGTCAGTCGCCCCTCCGCAAAAATCCGTTCGTCGTTCGGGTCATATTCTTCGTCGTAGTCATCCCACAGCGGGTGTCGCGTGGCCACGGTCGGCAGGTGCACGTGGGCGTAGGGCTCCGGCGGTGAGTCTGTCAGCCACTCCAGGGTGTCGGCGTTCCATGGATTCTTCCCCGCCGGCCGCCCGAACTTCAGGCTGTAAAAGAAGGCGATGATACTCATCAGAATCCCAATGCCGAGCACGAAGGCCCCGATCGTCTCCAGCATGTTCAGTGGACCGAATCCCAGGCCCGCCGGGTAGGTGTAGATGCGCCGTGGCATGCCAATCAGTCCGAGGATGTGCATAGGGAAGAAGGTCACGTTGAAGCTGATGAACATGACCCAGAAGCTCCACTTACCCAGCGTCTCGTTCATCATGCGACCGGTCATCTTGGGCAGCCAGTAATAGAAAGCAGCGAAGACGGGAAACAGGTTTCCCCCCACCAATACATAGTGAATGTGCGCAACAACGAAGTAGGTGTTATGCGCCTGCCAGTCCACGGGAATGATTCCGGTGAAGGTTCCGTTCAGGCCGCCGATCACGAGCAGCGCCACCGACCCCAGCGCGAAGTGCATCGCCGTCGTCAGCACCAGCTTGCCCTTCCACAGGGTCGCCACCCATGCAAACACCTGAATCGTAGTGAAGATCGAAATCAGCATGCTGCCGGCGCTGAAAAAGCTCATTGCCATGTCCGACATGCCCACCGTGAACATGTGGTGCAGCCATACGCTGAATCCCACCGCGCCCGTCAGTACCGTGGCCGTTGCCACCCACGCATAACCCACGATCGGTCGCCGTGAAAAGACCGGGATAATCATCGACAACATGCCGGTCGCCGGCAGAAAAATGATGTACACCCAGGGATGGGCGAAAAACCAGAAAAGCTGCTGCCACAGTAGCGCATCGCCGCCCTGCGCGAGGCCGTAGAAGTGGGTTCCCCACTGCCGGTCCAGTTCCATGAAGACGCAGGCCACCGTGAGAGACGGCATCGCGAAGACCGATACGCACGAGATCGTCAGCGTGCTGTAAAGAAACAGCGGCATGCGGCTGATGGTCATGCCCGGGGCGCGCAGGCGCAGAATCGTCACGATGAAGTTGATCGCGCCGCCCGTCATCGAGATCGTAAACAGGATCAGCGAGAGCGCGTAGAAATCCATCCCGTAGCTGGGCGAGTACTGGTAGCTCGTGTAAGGCATGTAGGAGAACCAGCCTGCATGCGGAGCCTGACCCATGAACGGGGAGATATACAGGAACACGCCCGAGAGAAGGAAGACCCAGTAGGTAAACGCGTTCAGCCGGGGGAAGGCCATGTCCCGCGCGCCGATCATCAGCGGGATGACGTAAATTGCGAACCCCGACAGAATCGGCTGGGCATACCAGAAGATCATGGTGATGCCATGCATCGTGAAGAGCTGGTCGTAGGTCTCGGGTCGCAGCAGGTTCTGGTCGGGACGGGCCAGTTGCAGGCGCATGATCAGAGCTTCGACGCCGCCCACCACCATAAACAGAAACGCCGAGATCAGATAGCGCTTGCCGATCTCTTTGTGATCGACGGTCGCGAACCATCCCCAGACACCCTTGGGCGTTTCCCAGATTGACTTTAGCCGTTGGTCAACTGCGGTAGTACTCATGCACACTCCACAAGGGCTGGGGTGGATGAAACTCCAGAGAACCGAGTGAGACAGCAAATTGCGGGGAGCCTTACCGTAGACGTGAGCGCTACAGGATGTACGGGGTAGATGGCATAACTCCTGACCTGGTTAGCTCAGTCGGATCAATAGCCCGAGTTGCTATTACAACCTGATTTATTTGGATCGTGAAGCCGTTCATCCCCGGTACGGCGACGGCCCTCCTGTCGTTTATTCAAGAGTCTCGAGGTACGCAGTCACATCTCGCGCCTGCTGCTGGTTCAGACCCAGATCGGGCATCGCCGTCTTCGGTTTCATCGATGTGGGGGCCATCACCCAGTGCGTCAGGTTATCGGGAGTATTCGCAAAGTTCCCGGCAATGTAGCTGCGACGAGCCATCATGTTCAGGGGCGGCCCAAAAACACCATGGGCGCCGGGAATGCCGGGGATGGTATGGCAGGTGCCGCACTTGTAAACGGCAATGACTCTACGGCCGTTGTGAACGCTGCCCCCGGTGGCGATCATGTGGGGATGCACGTGGTGTCCTCCGGTACATCCGAGCAGACAGACGACCGCGGCGAGGCCGGCAGCGGCCATCATTCGGCGAAAGGGAAGGGATAGAGCAGGCACGTCCATTGAGATAGGCTTTCCCCGCAAATTGTCGCCCGAAGAGTTTTCATAGCAACAGTGGCTCTGCCTCGATGAAACAGCAGGGTGCGGACCATGACGCATCCAAGAGCGCGTGAAAGTCAAACCGAAACGCAAAAGCGGCCTCTGGCCGATGTGTCCTGGTTTGATCGTCACCGCTTTGTTTCTTCTTACTGGTTCTCCCCAGGCATTTACGCAGACTGCGCCTCAGCCCGCCAAACCCGATGGCGCCGCCCTGTTTGCTCAGCACTGCGCCATATGTCATGGCGATCGCGGCCAGGGAATTAGTGCCATCGTCAGCATCGCGGGCCCCGACATTCAGGCAGAACACGACGAAGGCCAGGTATTGACTGCGGTGGAAGTGGGTCCGAGTCACATGCCGAGCTTTTCGCGCATCCTCTCGGTGGAAGAAATGCGGGCGGTGTCGACCTTCGTAGTGCAGAAGATTACGGTCATTCCGCTGAGCGGCGGCGACGTCAGCCATGGAGGCATCCTGTACCGGACCTATTGCGCGGCCTGCCACCGAACGGCCGTCCGGGGAGGCGCTCTGGCCTTTGCCGGCACCAATGCGCCTGACCTGTCGGAGAAATCGCCGGCCATTATCGCCGGCGCTATTCGATGGGGGCCCGGTCCGATGCCGTCTTTCCCGCCCTCGGTTCTCGACGACAAGGAACTCGCTTCCATTGTGGCGTACGTGCAGGCCGTGCAGCATCCACCCAATCCCGGCGGGCGTCCCATGCACTGGTATGGACCGGTAACGGAAGGCCTGGCCGCATGGACTGCGGTGTTTGCGCTGCTGGCATTCACGATGTGGATTGAACGAGGGGGCAAGGGATGACGGATCACGAAGAGACAGCGAAGCCGGAAGCGGCTGTCGGGAAGGCTTCGCATCCGGGTGGGGAGCGGCCCGGCGAAGCGGAAGCGACCACGAGCGGAGCCTGGATGGTGATCGGGGCTTCGCTGCTCCGGGGAACCAAAGCGCTGGCCAGCCTCTTCCTCAGGCGACCGGAGGAGGAAGAAGAGGCCGGGAAGTCGAAAGCGCTCCACGCCTCCCCGTCGGCCGCGGGGCAGGCCGCCATGAAGACGCCCGCGGGGGCGACTCCGGTGGAGGATCTGCCGAGTACCGGACGCGAGGCAGACCGCAATCTCGATCGTGAGAACGGGGTCAATCTGGAAAGGCGGGAGAGGTGGGGAACCGCCCTGGCAGGGTTCGCCGCGCTCGCCGGCGTTGCCGGCGGCGTTGGCTTCGTCGTCACCTTTTGGACGGGCGGCTCGAATGAATGGCTTGGGGGCAGCGCCGCGGTCTTTCTGGGAGGCTTTGGGCTGGCCATGGTGCTGTGGGCGCACTGGCTCACGGCGCACAAGGAAGCCGTGGAGCCGCGGGAACGGGTTTCGTCTCCGCTGCCCGAACAGAAAGCTGCGGCAAGGGAATTCCTCAGCGGGGCAAGCGACATCCGCAGGCGGCGCCTGCTGCAGTGGATGGGCGCGGCAGGAATGGGGGCGTTGGGGGCCATCTTCATCTCACTGATCCGCTCTCTGGGTTCTCCGCCCTCGCTGGCCCTGGACACAGACGTGTGGAAGCGCGGGCAGCGTCTGATGACCGTGGATGGCGTGCCGATCGGCGTCGACTCGCTGGCGCCAGGCGGGATGATCATCGCCTTTCCTGAAAACGCGATTGGGTCGGAGAAGACGCAAACGGTACTGGTGCGAGTGCGCCAGGATCTGCTGCAGCTGCCGGCGCAGCGTTCCGACTGGGCGCCCGGAGGAAATCTGGCTTATTCGCGGATCTGCACGCACGCCGGCTGTTCCGTCGGCATGTATGAAGCGAACACGCACATGCTGATGTGCCCCTGTCACCAGTCCACGTTCAACGTCCTGACGGGCGCGCAGCCCACGGGCGGTCCGGCGGCTCGCGCCTTGCCCCAGCTGCCGCTGTATGTGGACAGCAACGGGCATCTGCGCGCGGCCGGCGGCTTCAGCGACTATCCGGGACCCGGATTCTGGGGGATGCCCTCATGATCGAAGGTCTCGCCCGCTGGCTGGATTCGCGCGTGCCCCTGGCGAAGTTCGTGCGCAGGGCGCTGAATCATGTCTTCCCCGACCACTGGTCGTTCATGCTGGGCGAGATCGCTCTGTATTCCTTCGTGATTCTGGTGATCACCGGAACCTTCATGGCGATGTTCTTCCATGGCAGCTCCGACAAGGTGATCTACCACGGAACCTATCGCGCGCTGGATGGCGTGCAGATGTCGGCCGCCTACGAGTCGGTGCTGCACCTGAGCTTCGACGTGCCCGCGGGTCTGCTGATTCGCCAGATGCACCACTGGGCCGCCGACATCTTCATCGGCGCGATTGTCGTCCATCTGCTGCGCATCTTCTTTACGGCAGCCTATCGCCGGCCCCGCGAACTGAACTGGATGGTCGGGGTCACACTTTTGATTCTGGCCCTGGCCAACGGATACCTGGGCTATTCCATCTGCGGCGATCTCCTCTCCGGCGCCGGGCTCCGCATCGGCTACGCGATCATGCTCTCGATTCCCGTGATCGGCCCGTGGATCACCTTTCTGGCGCTGGGCGGGACTGTGCCGGTACCGGCAACCGTGCCCCGACTTTACGCCCTGCATATCTTCCTTGTGCCGGCCTTGATTGCTGTGCTCATTGGGGTGCACCTGGCCATTATCTGGAGACAACTGCATACAAATTATCCGGGACCGAAGCGGACGGACAAGACCATCGTGGGCGCGCGCCTCTGGCCTTCGTACACGCTGAAATCTCTGGGACTGTTTCTGTTGTTGTTCGCGATCGTCGCCGCCATGGGCGGACTGCTGCAGATCGATCCCGTGTGGATTTACGGCCCGTACAACCCAATAGCGATTCTGCCGGGCGCTCAGCCCGACTGGTATCTGGGCTGGGTGGAGGGAGCGATGCGGCTCTTTCCGGGCGTGAATCTGTGGTTCGGGCACTATCTGGTGCCTGAGGTGTTCTTCCCGGGATTTCTGTTTCCGTCCCTCGTATTTGTGGGATTGTACGCGTGGCCGTTCCTCGAGAAATTCCTGTCGTTCGACTTCCGCTTGCATCACGTGCTGCGCGTTCCGCGGCAGCAGCCGTGGATTACAGCCTTCGGCTGCGCGTTGCTCGCCATGATCGTGGTGTTGCAGTTTGCGGGCGGCGACGACGTGGTCGCGCTCGCGGAAAACGCCTCGGTCACGCAGATGCGCACGCTTCTGCGGATCCTGGTCTTTGTCGCGCCCGCCGCGACGTTCGCAGTCGCCTATCTGGTTTGCCGGCTCGCCAACTGGAAGTTCCCCGTCCCCTCAGAGCAGAAAAGCCCCGAGGAGATTTTGGAGGAAGAACGCACCCCGCAGCCCCAATGAGGCGCAGGCCGGTGCACGCAGGCCATCCGGCCTGTGGATAACGCGCGTAAGTCGTTGATCTGATCGGCGTGTTTCCTTGATGCTGCCTACCCCCCAACCAGGGTATCTTTTTGGTAGTTACTGTCGTTACCGGGTCGGACACGATAGGGCTTGGCGGGGCAGTCTCCCTTTGGTCTCATTCCACCAGTGTTCATAGCCAGCCAAAAGCCGAGCGAACGCTGATGGACCCTGACTCTGAGGTTTCCGGGCCGCGTTCACCCGCGTCCGGTTCTCAGTTCGCTTCGATAGAAGTATCTGCCTGATCTTTCGACAGAATCGAGGGCGTTGATGGAAACAAGACGTTCGCCGATGGGGCTATCGCGGGTTCCCCTCGGCCACTGGGTCATTGCAGTGATCTTCGCCGTTGGGGTTGCCTGGGGGATTCATGCCTGGCTCGGTCAGCGTGCCTCGCAGTCGGCGCAGACAGCCACTTTGTCCTGGGATGCTGCCGTGGCGCGCCAGGCGGATCCGAATCTGGCCGGGGCAGCAGAGCCGGTTGTGGCCATGGCCCAGTCCATCCTGAGCGATTCGGTGGTGGCGAGCCTGGCGCAATCGGCGTCTCTGCCATCCTCGGGGAGCACAGCGCGCATCGGAGAATTTCGCTCGCGGCTCGAGCTTCGGCAATCTTCCCCAAGTTTGCTGCAGGTGCAGTTCCACGATGCCAGCGCTCAGCGAGCGGTGCGAACCGCGAACGCGGTGGCCAGGACTCTGATCGCGGGGCCGCTCGCTTCGGCCAGCGCGCCTGCCGCTGCCGTTCCTAACCCGGTTCTTAACCCGCTCAACGCACCGTCGGCGGCGGCGAAGGCGCCCGTCACAGCCCCGGTGAGCCGGTCGAATAACGCTCTGGCTCAATCGCTGGGCCAGCTCCGGGCGGAATTGTCCTCGACTCAACAAAAGCTGGACGGCTTCGGCTCCGCAAACTCGGAGCGCAGAGAGTATGCGGGCGAACCGTCTTCGTATCGCGAATCGAATGAGCAACAGCTGCTGACGGCTGAGGTAGGCGCCGCGCTGCATGAAGTTGCGGATCTGCGCAAGGACCCGGAGAACGCCGGAGAAGCGCAGGGGGCCCTGCGAAGGATTCAGGAGGCACTGTTTTCCGTGTGGCCGGCCAGCCGGGCCGGCAGGGGGCTATCGGGGGATTTTGTGGGCTTCAATGCTGCCGGCGTCGATGCCAGCCGGTTGCGGCAGGAACGAGCCCAGTTCGCGCATGTCCTCGAAGTCGTACAGAGGGAGCAGGAGGCGGTGCGGCACGCGAACCCGGTCGAGGCGGCGATACCGTCGGCACCAGCGCCGTCTTCTTCCGAATCGCAGGCAGCCATGCCCGCTTCGTCTCCGTCCTCGTCAGGGGTGACCCCCGCCATCGCAGAGTCGGACATACCGAAGCCGTCGGTGGAACAGCCTTTTCGGCTGCTGCGGCCGGCGGGCTCTCCCGAGCGCAGTCCCTTGTGGCCTGCCGTGCTGGCGGGGCTCTGCTGCGGAACGTTGTATCTGGCAGTGGCGGGGTCGCGATACAGGCAGGACGAAGAGGAAGAGGAAGCCTACGATGCCAGCGAGGGTGAGGCAGATGCGCAGCGGCTCATTACGCCGGCCAAACCCCTGCGACCGGCGGAATTCTTCGCAGGTGCCGACGCGCGCCCAGGCGAAATTATCTCCCCTCCCCAGCGGATTGAGACCGCCGATCCGCCAGTGGACCTCCCTGAGGAGAAAAACTCCAATGTTATCGATCAGAAAAT
This sequence comes from Acidobacteriaceae bacterium, assembly GCA_049579805.1. Classification (GTDB taxonomy): domain Bacteria; phylum Acidobacteriota; class Terriglobia; order Terriglobales; family Acidobacteriaceae; genus Palsa-343. Next base: position 3,935 of record JBAUOP010000131.1, on the reverse strand, counting down.
ATCCATGGCTGCGGATCCGGTAAAACGGTCCTTGCGGGAAGGGATCGTTGCTGAGGAAGGTGACGCAGATCCCTGGATCGACAATATGATGAAGACTCTCTCCGAAACATCGATCGGCAAAATGTTCGAGAAGCCGGCTGCGCAGGATCGCCAGGAGGGTTCCGCGGCGGACGCTAACGGCCGGCGGCTCCCGGTCCATCCCGATCGCCTCGCGGGTTAGTCAGGTATCGGAACCGGAAGGGATCTCATCAACCCCTGATGCCGGGTGCGGTACGGATGAGACCCGCCGCCGAAGCGGGTCTCATGAGCTTATCCGAGCGGGAACGTATAGATGAGACCGATTCCAGTGTCTTTGGCGCTCCGCAACCGGCGCAGGTCGCTGTTTCTACCAGCGGCTGACACTCAGGTGGTCGATATAGATTACGGCTGATCCGCTGGCGCCTCGGCCATCGATCTGAAAATTGGTAAGCAGCGAAGCGGCCCACCCCAGAGAGAAGGCCGAAGGCACGGTGACGCCGATGTCCTGCTCGTTGCCATCGAGCCAGACGGACTGGTACGTTACGTTACCTGCGCTGTCGCGGGAATAGAGAACCTGCACATGGTGCCAGGTATTGGTCGCCCAGGAGCGCGGATTGCAGGCCTGATCGGACTGGACCCAATGGGCGGCTGGTTTCTCCGGTGTGCCGCTGTTCATGGTGTAGTCCCAGGTGCTGTTGAAACCGTCGCACTGGAAGCCGAAGATGACGGTGTCACCGTTGCTCATGGTCTGGTTCATGTCCATTTCCAGATTGGCGACATCAGTGGAGGGACTTTTCACATAGACCTGGGCGTCATAAAGGAAATGAGTGGCCGTCCGATCTTTCCCAAACGAGACATAGAAGCGCTCACCCCCGTTGCTGGTGTATTCCATGTCGAACTCGCGCGTTTTCCCGCTCAGAGACGGAGTATCGACAATGGTGGTCGTGCCGAGCGCACTACCGCTGGTGCCGGTGTCGTAAACGCCTTGCCAACTGGACAGTGTTTGAATCTCACTGACGGTAATAGCGCTCGCGGGCACGACCGGGCCGGAGCCGGAGCCGCCGGATCCTGAGCCTGATCCGGAGCCACTACCGGAACTGCCCGAACCGGAGCTGCCAGAGCCAGAGCCAGAACCAGAACCAGAACCAGAGCCTGAGCCAGAACCAGAGCCTGAGCCAGAACCAGAACTCCCGGACCCGGAGCTACCGGATCCCGAACCGGATCCCGAGCTACCTGAGCCGGAACTACCGGAGCCCGAACTCCCGGAACCGGAACTGCCGCTGCCAGAGCCAGAACTGCCGCTGCCGGATCCAGAACCTGATCCAGAACCGCTGCCCGAACTGCCGGAGCCGTTGTTTCCGGTTCCCGGATCATTCGTGCCGCCATTGGAGCTGCCGTTGCTCGCCTGGCTCGTCGTCGAAGAAGGCGCCTTAACAATGGAGCCACAGCCCTGAGCGAGAAAGATGGCTACGGAGAGGGAGAGAGAGCCGACAAACCAACGAGGAGTCTTCACGGCGCCGCCTGAGCGATCGAGATCGAGCGCGTTGATTCGGGCTTGCAGACGGAAGCGGAAGGGCAGAAACACGCCGGGGGACACGGCATGAGCGCACAATCCCGTTAACCGATCTCCACGATTCGCAGTAGCTCTGGAGTAGTTAACTTGAAAGTAAGTGACCTCTTCTGTGCCGACAATCACACGAAGGCGGTGGCAATCACACCGCAGTAACTCACTTACCCCGATTTCTCGGTACCGGATGATGAACAAAGCAGAGGAGCTACTGCAGTAACTGCAACCAAAGTAACTGCCTGCCTGACGCCCTGCCTGCGTCCTTCTCCAGAGAAGTGGAGCCATGCCAGGGAGGCTGCTGGGAGGCACCGTCGTAATCCTGCTATCGTTCCGGCATGGCGGTGCGGAAAATCGTGCACGTGGACATGGACGCGTTTTACGCGTCGGTGGAGCAGCGCGACGATCCAAAGCTGCGGGGCAAGCCCGTCGTTGTGGCCTGGCGCGGCCAGCGATCCGTGGTGTGCGCGGCGTCGTATGAGGCGCGCCGCTTCGGGGTGCGGTCGGCGATGCCGGCGCTGCGGGCGGAGCGCCTGTGTCCGGAGGCGATCTTCGTCCCGCCGGACTTTGTTCGGTATCGCGCGATCTCGCGACAGACGAGGGAGATCTTCCGGCGGTACACGGCTCTGATGGAGCCGCTGTCGCTGGATGAGGCGTATCTGGACGTGTCGGAGAACAAGGCCGGTCTGCCGACGGCGACGAAGGTGGCGATTGCGATCCGGGCGGCGATTCGGAAGGAACTGCAACTGACGGCTTCAGCAGGTGTGGCGCCGAACAAGTTCCTGGCGAAGATCGCGTCGGACTGGCGGAAGCCGGACGGCTTGTTCGTCATCCGGCCGGAAGAGGTGGATGCATTTCTGCCGCCACTGCCGGTCGAACGGCTTCCAGGAGTTGGGCGCGTGACGGCGCAACGGCTGGCGAATCTGGGGATTCGGACGGTTGGCGATTTGCGGGCGCTGGAAACGGGCGCGATCGAGCGGCAGTTTGGGCGACACGGACAGCGGCTGCATGAGCTGGCGTTCGGTATTGATAACTCTGAGGTTGTGCCTGATCGGCCCACGAAGTCGATTTCGGCCGAGGACACGTTCGCGCGCGACGTGACGCTGGACGAGACAGAAGAGGCGATCCGGCGACTGGCCGAGAAGGTCTGGACGGCGTCGAGGCGCGAGTCGCGGGTCGCCAGGACGGTGGTGCTGAAGCTGAAGACGGCTGAGTTCCAGAACCTGACCCGAAGCCTGACGCCAGCCGAGCCAGTGGCCTCGTGCGAGGAGCTGACCGGGATTGCCCTGGCATTGCGGGAACGGGTTGCGCTGGGACCGGAGCAGCGATTCCGGTTGGCCGGAGTCGGGCTGAGCAATTTCCGCGATCCGGAGGAGGAGCAGCCGGAGCTGTTCGCATGACCCCACCCCCCCAGGGGGTGGGAATTCACATCTCGTACATTCCAGGCCACCTGGAGGGTAATACCTTTTGGGTGTTACCCTCTTCTTGCGTTTTCTGCACCGATTCTAAGGCAGGTGGAACTCGTTTGCCGGAGCGTGGCAGGTTCGTCCTGAGACGCCAGTGGGGATGGCTCCGTCTGAACGGACCATCCCCACTGTGATCGAGCGTAGGCGGGTTGAGAGCCTGAAGGCAAGGGAAATCGTCGAGACGGACGGTACCGTGGTCACGCCTCGACGCGAGTCGTTCCCTACTCCACGGTGATGGTGAAGGCCTGGGTGCTTTGTCCTCCCGATGCATTGGTGTAGGTGGCGGTGTAGGTATTGGTGCCTGAAGGCAGCGGTACAGAATAGAGGACCCGCGAGGTGGACGAGAAGCCGTTGGGCCCGGTCCAGCTCCAGGTGCCGCCGCTGACCGGGTGCGGACCCAGATTGACCGTGGCTCCGGCACTCACTGTCACACTGGAGACCTCCTGCCACGCACCGCCGTTCACCTGGATCCAGGGATCAACCGGGGTGTTGACGGTGATGGTGAAGGCCTGGGTGCTTTGCGCTCCCCCCGCATTGGTGTAAGTGGCCGTGAAGGTATCGGTGCCTCCCGTCAGCGGGATACCGTAGAGGACCCGCGACGTGGACGAGAACCCGTTCGGTCCCGTCCAGCTCCAGGTGCCGCCGCTGACCGGTTGCGGGCCGAAGTTGACGGTGTCAGTCAGATTTACTGTCGCAGCAGACTCCTGCGTCCAGGCTCCGCCGTTCACCTGAATGTACGGAGTTACAGGCGTGTTGACGGTGATCGTGAAGACCTGGGTGCTTTGTCCGCCCGACGGATTGGTGTAAGTGGCTGTGTAGGTATTGGTGCCTCCCGCCAGCGGGATACCGTACAGGACCCGTGCCGTGGATGAGAACCCGTTGGGTCC
>JBAUOP010000130.1:0-12736 GCA_049579805.1 Acidobacteriaceae bacterium | reverse complement strand
CTGCCCAACCCTCTGACCAGTCAAATACGGTCGCAAATGCGCCCGTCACGGCTGCGCGCGCTGGCGGTCCTGCGTCCGTCTCTACGCAGCAGACCGCCCCGCAGCCATCTGCTGGTGCCAGTGTCACTGTGACACAACCGCAGCCGACTCAATCAGCCAACCCGTCAGTACGTCGTGCAGGCTGGGTTCGTCAAATTGCCGAGACCCTGGCGGGCGGTCCGCGCTATCAAATGACGATTGACCCGCAGACCGGAGCCTCCAAGCCGGTTCCCGTCCCTGTCAGCAACCGTTCGTTGGGCCTTGCAATTGCGATGGAAGCTATCAGCGGCGGTCTGACTGGCCTCGGTCAGCACGGACCCGACGCTGCGGGGAAAGCAGCCGCAGCCGGAGTTCAGCAAGGTGAGGCAATCCAAGCCCGGGCACAGGCGCGCCAACAGGCTCAGGCACAACAGGACTACCAGAACCAGTCCGAGGCCCTCGTTCGCAAGGCCCAGGCTTTCGAGTCGAACTCGCGCGCAATTCTCTCAACTCAGCAGGCTGAACGTCTCGGTCTCGAATCCCTGAAGGATGCCGTGGCTCAAAATGCTGACCTCCTCGATAGCTATCGCGATAACGGCGCTGTTAGCCAGGAGCATGTCCTGCAAGACGACCTCATGGCTGGGTTGCAGTCAGGAAAGCTCAACTTTCATTCAATGGTAGCGATTCCCGACGGATGGACCAACGTGCCCGGTAAGGGATATGAGCAGACTTTCACGGTCGTTAACCAGCCATCTGCGAAGGTGCTACTGACGCAGCAAATGGTCGATAACCTCGCGGCTGCGCATGTGCCGGGCTTTCCATCAGGTATGAAGGTGCCAACAAACGGCTATCCGGTTCCTGGAGTCATTCTCGCGAATGCGAACCAGAGAGCCCAGGCGAATCGGCAGATGCTGGACGAAGCCTCGGATGTATCCCGGACGCTCGCTCGGTCGGACGATCCTGCTACGAAGGCAATGGCGCAAGAGGTTCCAGATATCGGCAAGCTGCTGGACGATCCGAAAGATGGTCTGGCTCTACAGAGTGCATTGCCGAAGTTGCAGAAATACCTCCATCATGATGGTTCCGGGGATACGTTCTATCAAGGGTTAGTCGCTATGGCCCAGCCGCAGCGCCCAAGCCCTGCGAATCCCAAGGTCATGATGAGCAACGCGACTGACGCGTCAGCCGCACAGACCATCGCTGGCGCATTCGGTAACGGCGATCCGCAACAGGGCTGGCAAGTGTTGAAGGCGTACCACGATGAGATAACGCCCGCGCCGATTAAATCGGAATCGGAAGCCGAAGGTATTATCAGCGATCCGGCCAGCAATCCGCGCCAGAAAGTCGCAGCGCGCCAGTACCTGAATCTTGTCAACCAACAGAAGAGCGTACAGGCGACTGCGGAGGCGCGCGCAAAAGCCGCAGTCAGCGCAGACGCATCAGGCGTCAGTGATCCGGCTCTCGCTCACCTTATCAACCCCGCGAACGTGGGAGCCGATGGTGTGAACCATACGTTTCTTTCCGCCATGCAACAGAAAAACCCGCAGCGAGCGGCTCTGGTCCAGGCTATCGGTCAGGGTCGCGACCTAATGAGCACCTATGGGCTGTCCCGAAAGGACGCCCAGGCGCTCATGGGTGATGTCAACGCCGCTTATCCGTCATTCGACCAAAGCAAGGTCCAGGAATATACATCCGCCTTGAAGGATTTCGCTCCAGGTGGCAAGTCCGGAAAGAATCTGATCGCTGCTAACACGGCTCTGACCCATCTCCAGAGGAGCTATGACAATGTGGGGCTGCTCACGTCTACACCTGGCTTGAGCGCCGTCGGCAGTCTGGCTGGTGTGAAGGGGGCTGGTGCGTATAAGGCCGATGTGAACGCTTTGGCGTCTGAAATCGCCACAGCCTACAAAGGTGGTGTTCCCGACAAACAGGAAGTGGAGCGCTGGTACAACGCGTTCACCGCTCTCAATCCGAACAGCGTGCGTAACGCCTACTCCGAAGCAGCGAACCTGTTGCTAAACAAGGTAAGCGAGATGCACGACCGTTGGAACGATTCGGTCCCATCCAGCTTTGTCGCGCCAGTGCAGTTTATTACTGACTCTGCGGCGCAGTCGTTCAAACATGTGACGGGTCAGGACGTTCCCGCAGAGCTTCGACGGAAGGGCCCCGCAAATGCGCCCAGTGTTGTGCAGGGCGGACAGGCACAGCATGTCGTTCCCGCTGGTGCGACTCCGGGCCGTGACCCTAATGGAAACATCATTGGGTACCGCACGGCTGATGGTCAGGTGGTGAGGTTCTAATGGATAGCTCAAACCAGGGCATGACATTCGATGCCTCTCCCGTAGCCCAGGCCACCCCGGTACCGAGTCAGCCCGCTCCCGCATCTGGTAACGGCGGGATGACGTTCGATGCATCGCCAGTATCGAGTCCGATCACAGTGTCCGCGCCAGCGGGCGCAACCACGCCCGCGCCGGTCGCGACAATGAGTGCCATCCCGCAGCCAACCACGGTATCCGGCAAGGTTGAACGCTGGGCCCAGAACGTTGCCGATGATTTGAAATACGGAACCGATTTAACCGGGGTTGGTACCGTGCTGAAAAAGATGGGCGCTCACGGAGTCTACTCTGGGAACCCGGAAGCTGTGGGCGATTTCGTAGCGAGTCTGCCTCTTGGTCTGGCCAAAGTTGTCCAGGGAGCAGCAGAGCTTCCGCAGAGCGGCAAGCGTTGGCAGGCGACTAAGAACCTTGTAAGCGGCGGATTGCAGGCTGCGACCGAACCGACTGCGTTTGTTGCGCCCGAAGAAACCCCGTTATCCAAAGAAGGATTGCTCAACGACATGGCTGGTTTGGCATCGAAGGGGGCATCCAAGGCCGGTGAACTGGTTGGTGACACGGCAAACGCCGCGAAGAGGCCATTCAGCCTCAAAGCCGTCCAGGAAGCCCTGCAAAACAGCAAGGCTTCTGTACAGCAAGGGTTGCAAGATACCCTGACCGGAATCCAGCAGAACTGGCACCAGTCCGTGCGTGACCTGTTCGATTCGGTTGCGAAAGAGGCAGCCGTTCAGCCGAAACCCGCCCAATCGCTGAACGACATTGCGGCGAACACGGCTGCGGCCATCAAAGCGAAGGCGTCTGCCCTTTACCGCCAGTTGGATCAGGCAGTCGGTGGAACACGGTTTCAGACGTTCGATGAGCAGTTGCAGAACGTCAAGCGGGCGCTGCGCAACAGCGCCGGTATTGACCCCGATGCGGATGGACGATTGGTCGAACGCGTCAACACCCTGGAAGATGCCAAGGCAGCCGCGCTCGAACAGGCGAAGGCCGCTGGTGTTGACCCTAACCTTATCAACGAGGCCAATGCGACACACAGGCAAGGGATGGCCCTTGAGGATTTGTCAAAGCATCTCCGCGCGTCGATGGAAGGCTTGAGAGCCGATGTGGGAACTGCCGCAACCAAGGCAGCCCCGGAAGCCCTCAATCCTACGAAGCTCTCTCCGCGTCTGAATCGGATGTACAACACGGGTAGGTTGCAACAGGCCATCGGTGACGATCACGCCGATGAGCTTTTGGAAGCATCAGAGGCCGCAAAACAGCGGGCCAAAGATGCTGCATCGGAAGCTGCACAGAAGGCGGAGTCCGCACAGGCTGACGCAACACGGAAGGCCGCTAACGTGAATCTGCGCCGTTACGTCGCGACCGCAGCACTCGGCGGCATTCCGGGCTTTGAACTGTTGCGGCATTTGTTGGGCGAGTAAGATACCATGCGTGTTTTGTGCCTTGAGGAATGCTAAGGCAGCAAACGCAACTGTTCAGCGACAGGCCGAACACTCTGTGGACCCTTGCGCTCATAAGGATTGATCCGCTTCACCGGGACGTTTAGCGGCTTGTTCGCAAATATGTCTTTGAGCGTGATGATTTGCAGTCTTGGAAAGTTACCGCCGATGCTCTTGTAAAAGCCCAACTGAGCCGCTTCCTTCTTCATCTCAGACGTTGGTTCTTTCACGCAAACTAAAATCCCCATCTCTGCCTTTTCCCGATCTACCACACCGCGAAGCTCTCTCACGAATGCAGGGCCAATATGATCGCCAGCCTTTACCGAAATGATGATGTGCTTTGGGGTACCGAAATCATCATGGAAGTAAATCCGCCCATCGATCCCACGATCCGCACCCTTCTTATGCTCAATCGGCGGGGCACCGATCCGCCCGACAGCCCAACACTGGAATCCGAATTTGTCCCGTGCGGCGAGTGCCAACGCCTCCTCTTCGGTGACAGGCTCCCCGATCACACTAATCGTCTTGAAAATCTCATGCCCAAAGCCGCGCTCTAGCCGCTGTTTGATGATTGCAAGGGACAGGTGCGTTACGTCAACGCCGATCCATCGCCGATTCAATTGCTGGGCGACTTCCACGGCTGTACCGCAGCCACAGAACGGGTCTAAGACAACATCCCCCGCATTGGAAGACGCTTTAAGAATGCGGTCAAGCAATGCCTCTGGCTTTTGGGTAGGATAGCCAAGCACCTCTTTGGATCGATTGTTCAGGGGTGCAAGATCGGTCCACAGGTTCTGCACCGGCACTCCCGGCATCTCGTCAAGATACCGCTTGTATTGCGGGACAGCGCCGGGGCGAGTCTGGATTACACGTCCCTCCGCGATTAGCTGTTGCATCTTCTCTTTCGAGTAGCGCCAATAGCGGGTGACTCCCATCACCTCATAACGCGGGTTTCCTTTTTCCGCTCCACCCGGTCCCTGTAGATTGTCGATCCGATAGCGTCGGCCACGCTCATCTATTCGCCGGTAATCGCGTTCAATGTATTCCTCGTCATATGGCAGGTAAAGCGGATTCCAAGTCGAAACCGGCCCTTTTCCGTAAAACAACAGAGAGTCAGTGATCCGCCCAAAATGTTGCGCCCCCTGCTTTGCGTCACTGTGCGCGTGTGATCTCTTCCAGACAATCTCGTTCCTGAAATTCTCTGCGCCAAAAATCGCGTCCATCAAAATCTTTAGGTAATGGCTGGCCGTGGGATCGCAATGCAGGTAGATCGATCCTGTTTCTTTGAGTACCCGATGGAGTTCCACCAGCCGGGGAGCCATCATTGCGATATAGGCCATCATGTCACTCGTTCCGAGAAAGGAACGGAAAGCCCTGATGACTTCCGCTATGGCCTTGCCTCCTGATTCAATCAATTCACGGCACGCATGATCGGCAGTCTCGGACCATACCCACGTATCCCCGAAAACAAGCTCTTGAGAAGTGGCCTTTTTCCCGCCGTGCTCACGGAAGATGAGGTTGTAATCTCTCTTGCTGTTGAATGGCGGGTCCAGATAAATTAGATCAACGCTCTCGTTTGCGATGCGATCCCGCAAGATGAAGAGGTTATCCCCACAGTAGAGCGCATTGTTCTTAGTAGCCATCTGCGACGGAAAATCAGTGTCGCTGATGGCACTCGCCCTTGCACCAAAAATGTTGCAGTCTTTCGGGTGAGGCTCTACCTGATAAGCCCTATATGTTGGGTCGCAAATGATCGCCACACTAGACAATCCGTTAACCACTTTGGTGCAGCCTGTCTGGAGCCAATCGGGAGGCTCTTTTCTGAGAAGCCTCTAATGGTTGGATCGCACAGGATTTACACTAATTCGCATGAACACGTCCGATGTTCTCGTCTCAATCGATTCCGAAATATCCCGCCTCCAACAGGTCCGCGCTCTGCTTGCCGGTCAGAACCTGCACGACGGGCCCGGTAGAAAGCCAGGAAAGAAACGGATCATGAGCGCTGCGGCCCGCGCGCGAATCGGAGCCGCTACCAAGGCGAGATGGGCCGCTGGCACAATGGGCAAGCAGAGCCGGAAACGGGGGAAGAAAGCAGCCTGACGCCCGCTCTTCACTTTTTATGGCCGTAACTCTGAAGTCCAATGAGATTGAGGCAGCGAACCGGGCAGAGGCTACGGCTTTACTGATCCGCGCGGGATACCGCGTCTATCGTCCGGAAGCCGATGTATCAGGTGAGGACCTGGTGATTCGCATACCAGAGGGAGAACTGCGTCCCGTTCAAATGAAAGGCCGTCCCTGTGTTGATTGGAGCCGCTACGGAGGGCATGGTATCTGGATGCTGTTCCCCGATCCGGGCGGCTGCATACCAGGACGCCCTTGGTATTTCGTCCCGCATGACAAGCTATTCGTCTGGGTGAAGAACAGACACGGATCAGCGCCGGGATGGAATGATGCGTGGAGCTATCCGAAAGTGAGCGCTGCATTGCGGGAGTTTCTCCGACCGTTTGTTCTTCCGTGTTTCGAACCAAAAAAGGAAGCGACAGAGTAGGACCGCTTCTGCACCTTTTTAGTCATTGCGGCAGCATCATCGGAGTCTTAGCCTTTTCCCGGATCACGGGAGAAATCATGGACTACTATCAGGGCGTTGTGATGGACTATCTTCGGACGGATCGGGCCGTTTTCGTCAATCCTGAGTGCTGTATCCAAATCAGCGATGGTCCGGAGCCTGAACACGGTGGAACTCACTGGTTCTGCGATGCGGTTGCCGTTGATCTACGGAATGAGAAGGTGTTCCTTTGCGAAATCTCTTTCGCAAAGGGATTAGGGAAACTGATTCAACGCCTCAGAGGATGGGGAAAAGACTGGGATGCCGTCAAGAAATCTCTTGTGCGGGATTGCCACGTTCAGGGTCATTGGCAACTGCGCCCGTGGCTCTTTGTGCCGGAGAAGGAAGTCGCCTCACTGGTTCAAAAGCTGAATGCCATCAAAGGCAGCGATGGACTTTCGGCATTTGAACCCCGAATCACTCCGCTGGAATGCGTGCAGCCGTGGCGTAATCCCGACTTTAACCACCAAGACAAGGACACGAAAAAGCCGGAATGCGTCCCCGAAGCGATGCGATGCTGAGGGTGCGTATCAGTAGTTCCGTGGTGGTGGAACGAACCTGGGAAGCGCGGCCAACTCTGGATACCGCTTCACGAGCGCCGGAGCAACCCTCACGGTCTGCCATGCCACGGGATTATAGGCCCCCACTTCAGCAGCAACCCGCCGTGTGTCGCCTGGTGCTGCCTCAAACCACTGTGTGACGCGGGTCACATTCCTTCCGGGCGCTCCTCAGCGATCCTCTTATAACGCTTCCGCCCGCTCGTGCCTCTGGTGCAGCGGGCTTTTTTTGTCACACCACTCGTTCGATTCCGAGGACATCTGCCCCTTCATCCGATTCTTTAGGCCCAGCTTCTCCTGTGCTTCCGGAATAGTCAGAGTTCCGTTTTTGACCTCTCGTGCCACACCCTCATCGATCTCTTTGATCTTCGTCGCCGCATGAACGTATCCCTGGCTGACCTCAAATTGCTTGGCAACCTGATCGCGAACGTGGACCGGCTCCCCGGTTTTGTCACTTTTGACAAGACCGGGACGTTCCTTTCCACGTTTTAGGTTGGCTGTGCCACGTAGCTGCCGTTCCCTGGCCTCCGCTTCCAGCATCGGCTTGGCGTCAACAGCGACCATTGCGCACTGGCTCTTCGTCAGGTGCCGTCTGCGCCAGTTCTGGGAGATGACCCACTCCGTTCCTTCGGTCGGAAGTGCCGTGGTCATGTACGTATCGCTTGGTCAGTTTCACGTCTGGAAATGGCCTGTTGAAAACGACGGGTACCGCCCGCGAGTTGCGGCGGAGAGAACTGGTACTCTCTTCCACTCCGGCTGATCCGGCCAAAACGCCGTGGTCATGTGGAAACCGTTTGGTCATGTAAAACGGGAGGAAGAGGCGGAATTGGACGGAACAATGGGAAAATCAGGAAAATCTACAAACCTTCTAAGTTCTCTAGTTTGTGCTATTTGGCTGAGGGGAAAGGGACTTGCCTGGTCATATGGCGGAGAGAGAGGGATTCGAACCCTCGATAGAGCTTTTCAACCCTATAACGGTTTAGCAAACCGCCGCCTTCAGCCTCTCGGCCATCTCTCCGGCTCGGTTGTGGCCAGTATATAGGAAGGTCGTCGCGTGAGAGCGGAAAAAGCCAAAGACGCGATTCCGGATGAAGACGAGGAGGCGCATCGGCATTTCGCAGCATCCCAACTCAGGTGGTTTTCACCATGGCAATCTCGGGAGACAGGCAGGTATGACAAGTCAAAGGGTACGGAGCGGCGACGATCGCATTGTGGTAGCGCATTTCTCCGATGGCGCGGATGCTTATCGCGCCGTCAACGAACTGGTGGATGAAGGATTTGGCGCGTCGGATATTGGCGCGGCGTTTCGCGGCGGCCAGCCCGCAGCCGGGGAGTCCAATACAGCCGAGCCTCTGGGCATTCGCAAGATAACCGAGACCAATCCAGCGGTTTCGGGATCGATTGGGGGTGCGGGTTCGCACGACGAGGCGGTGACCCCGGCGGGGCTGGCTCCTGGATCAGGCAATGCTTTTCCGGCGCCCCCGACCTCGCCGGGACCGATTCCCGGGGGCGAGATTCCCTCGACGCTGCCGCACGATCTGCAACGCGAGCTGCCCAGCACGCTGCAGGGGGAAAGCACCGCGGCGGGAACCCGACGCGAGCCGGGCGAGGTGGAGGCCAACTGGCCGGAGCGGCTGCACCCGGTCTTCGGCGGCTCATCGCGGAGCGGCGAGGCAGGTTCGAAGCGAGCGAGCAGCAGCAACCTGAAGTTTGGGACTGGGGAAGGCCGCCTGGGTCTGGAGCCGGCCCATCCCTATTCGGAGTCGGCTTTTGAAGGCTCTTTTCTGCAAATGGGACTCGGCGCGCAGGAGGCCCGAAGCCTGAGCGGCGAATTGAGCCGGGGCGGTGCCGTGGTTTCGGTTCGCGCGAGCGACCGGGCGGCGCTGGCCGAAGGCATCCTGGAGCGGAACCATGGCCGCGTGCGCTGGGAGACCGCGTCGGGCAGCGGGCGCGAAGCGGACCGGGAGAGCCCGGTGCAGGTGTATGGGTCCATGCGCGGCTACTATCGTCCCGAGGAGGGCCTGCGGCGGCGGGCTTCCTGACGAGATATCGGCTGAGCTGAACGCCACCGGTGAGCCGGTGGCGTTTTTGCTTTTCATAAGAAAGGAAGCAGAGTAAATTCGGATTCTCCAGTTCTCCTTTTCACTTCAGGGACGCGAGGAAAACGATCGCCAACTCTGCACAAATGAGAAAAGGCGTGGCGGGGAAAGGCATGCGCCTTCTGCCGCTGATGGCGGCGACCTTCTTCATGGTTTCCGGCGGACCCTACGGCATTGAGGACATTCTCCAGGCCGGGTACCGGACGGGGCTGATCCTTCTGGTGGCACTGCCCTTTCTCTGGAGCGTTCCCACCGCTCTGATGATTGGCGAGCTAGCCAGCGCGCTGCCCGAAGAAGGCGGATTCTACGTTTGGGTACGGCGGGCGATGGGGCCGTTCTGGGGATATCAGGAGGCGTGGCTCTCACTGGCCGCCAGCATTTTCGATATGGCGGTCTATCCGACTCTGTTCATTCTGTATCTTGGACAGCTGGCGCCTGCATGGACGGCGGGATGGCACGGGGCCGCATGGGAACTGGGCATGATCGCGTTGTGCTGTGCATGGAACCTGATGGGCGCTCCCGCCGTGGGGGATGGATCGGTATGGCTATCGCTCCTGCTGCTCGCGCCTTTCGCCGTTCTGGTTGCCGTGGCTGCGTGGCACGGAGGCCACCTGGGGAGCCATCGTTCCTGGGCCGGAAGCGGAGTCCAGGGGAGTCTGAGCACGGCGGTGCTGGTGGCCATGTGGAACTACATGGGCTGGGATAATGCATCGACGGTGGCGCGCGAGGTGGAGAATCCGCAGCGCAACTATCCGAGGGCCATGCTGATCGCCGCGGTCTCGACGATTCTGATCTATGTTGTTCCTCTTGCGGCTATGGCGTGGGCGGGCGTTTCGCCGGCTCGCTTCCAAACCGGTTCCTGGGCCGCCGTAGCCTCGGGCCTCGCGGGTGGGTGGCTGGGCATCGCGATTGTCGCAGGCGGGATGATCATGGGCATGGGCATGTTCAATGCGCTGACCATGTCCTATGCGCGGCTGCCGATGGTGCTGGCTGAAGACGGCATGCTGCCCGCGGTTCTGGCGCGGAAGAATCGGCATGGGGTTCCGTGGGTGGCCGTGCTGGTGTGCGCGGCCGGTTGGGGGATAGCGCTCCAGTTCAGCTTCGAGAGGCTGATCTCGCTCGACATCATGCTCTATGGAGCCAGCCTGATCCTCGAATTTCTCGCGCTGGTGATCCTGCGGGTGCGCGAGCCGAACCTCGAGCGCCCATTCAGGGCAGGGAGCTTCGCGTTTGTCTGTCTGATCAGCACGGCGCCGGCGCTGCTCATTGTTTATGCAGGCTGGGCTTCGCGCCACGAGCGGATGGCGCATATGCCGGCGGTGTTGCTGGGGGCGCTGATCGCCGGGGCGGGTCCGGTGTTCTTCCTGCTCTCGCGCGCCTTCCGGAAACATGCGAATCCGGTGCTGGTGGGCGGAGACTGAGGGGCGCTATTTGAGAGCACCCGCCTCGACCAGCTTCTTTTCGCGAGCCTCGACGAAGTTCCTTGCCGCGTACATCACGCGATCGCGGGCGTGGGCCGCGTCGTGCCAGCCCTGGATCTCGACGCGCTTGCCTTCCAGGTCTTTGTAGATGGAGAAGAAGTGGGTGATCTCGCGCAGCATGTGCGGATAAATCTCGGAATAATTCCACACATCGCGATAGCGGGGATTGTTGCGGCCGACGGCGAGGACTTTCTCGTCCAGCGTGCCCTGATCGAGCATCTGCAGCAGGCCAATGGGACGCACCTGCATTACGCATCCGGGAAAGCTGGGCGCATCGACCAGCACCAGCACATCGAGGGGGTCGCCGTCGTCGCTGAGGGTGGAGGGGACAAAGCCGTAGTCGCCCGGATAGTGCACCGGCGAGTAGAGGTTCCGGTCGAGCCGGAAGACGTGCAGCTGCTTGTCGTATTCGTACTTGTTGATGCCCTCGGCGGGAATCTCAATCACGACGTTGAACATTTCCGGCGCTTTGTCGCCGACGGGGAGTTCGAGATAATTCACCATAGCTGTAACCAGTATCGCCTATGTCCTGGGATGATGGGGAGGGCCGGAAACGGCGTGGGATGGACCAGGATTTATAATCGGACACAATGAAGGCCCATGTCTACGTCACGCTGAAGAAGACGGTCCTGGACCCGCAGGGACAGGCGATCCATAACGCGCTGCGCAAGATGCGGTATGCAGGTGTGGCGGATGTGCGGCAGGGAAAGCACTTCGAACTGACGCTGGAGGACGGCCTGCCGGAAAATGCGGCGCGCGCCGAAGTGGAGCGCATTGCCCGCGAAGTGCTGACCAATCCCGTTATCGAAGAGTACTCATTCCGGCTGGAATAGCGGCGTTTCCTAAAGCCGGGCCCGATTCGGGGCGGTATCGCTACAACTTTCGTCTCTGCTCCTGTGCTGCAAGCCTGCGCTAACCTGAGGACAAACCATGTGTGGCATTGTCGGATACGTCGGCAACAGTACGGAAGTAGTCTCCATCATCATCGAGGGGCTGCGCAGGCTTGAGTATCGCGGCTACGACTCGGCGGGCATCGCGGTGGGCGGCAACGGCGATGGGCTCGAGTTGCGGCGCGCGCCAGGCAAGCTGCGCAAACTCGAGGAAGTGCTCCGTGAACGGCCGCTGCAGGGGACCTTCGGCATTGGCCATACCCGCTGGGCCACCCACGGCCGGCCGACCGAGGAGAACGCGCACCCCCACCGCGACTGCACCGGACGCCTGGTCGTGGTCCATAACGGCATCGTGGAGAACTATCTGGCGCTGAAGCGAGAGCTGATCGGCCAGGGCCACCAATTTGCCACCGAAACCGATACAGAAATCATCGCGCACCTGATCGAGCAGGAACTGGCGACGGCTGCGAAGGCCGGTAAACCTCTGCCGCTGGAAGAGGCGGTGCGGCACGCGGTGAAACGTCTAACCGGGGCGTTCGCCATCAGCGTGCTCTCGGCCGATGAGCCGAACAAGATCGTCGCCGCGCGCAACGGTCCACCGGTGATCATCGGGGTGGGCAACGGTGAGTATTTCGTTGCGTCGGACGTGCCGGGGATTCTGCATCACACGCGCGACCTGTATTTCCTGGCTGACGGCGATATGGCCGTACTGACCTGCAACGGCGTGACGCTGACGGACTTCGAGGGCAAGCCTATCGAGCGGCCGCTGCAGCGCATTCTGTGGGATCCGATCCAGGCGGAAAAGGGCGGCTACAAGCATTTCATGCTCAAGGAAATCTTCGAGCAGGCGCGCGCTATCCGCGACACGACGCTGGGCCGCATTTCGCTCGACACCGGCAGGGTTTTCCTGGCCGAGATGAAGATTCCCGACGAGACGTTCCGCAAAGCGCGCAACATCCACATCGCGGCCTGCGGCACCAGTTGGCACGCGGCGACCGCAGGCAAGTTCATGATCGAGCGGCTGGCGCGCATGCCGGTGGAAGTGGACTATGCCAGCGAGTTCCGCTATCGCGACCCGATCATCGATGCGAACACGGTTGGGATGCTGATCACGCAGTCCGGAGAAACGGCCGATACCCTGGCGGCACAGCGGGAGATGATCCATAAGGGCGCGCCGACGGTGGCGGTCTGCAATGTGGTGGGCGCGATGATTACCCGCGAGGCGAACGGCACGATCTACACGCACGCCGGGCCGGAGATTGGCGTCGCGTCGACCAAAGCCTTCACCGCACAGCTGGTGGCGCTCTTCCTCTT
>JBAUOP010000129.1:0-4556 GCA_049579805.1 Acidobacteriaceae bacterium | reverse complement strand
GAGGGGCACGTTGCGATCATGTGGCTCTCGATGAGCGGAACGCCTTGGTCGGTAACCGCGCCGAACGGAAGGAGGTCCAACGCTCCGTCTGGCACCAGGATCAGGGTTGAGTGATTCCGGAACTCCGAAATGGGGCCGAGGAGTTCATGAAAGAGCGCATCGCCGAGGACTGAATTTGCATGCTGATCCCGAATACTCGCGCGATATTCGTTGGCGTCGGTTTCGATCCTGGTCCTCGCGTCAAGCTCATAGGCTCGTGCGGAGGTATGGGTCACGGCGAGCGCATAGGAATGGGGATCAGCGAGAACGTACTCCACGAATAATTCATTTTGGGCGAGATCTGGTTCAAGCCGCCCGAGACTGACCGGATGTTCGATGGTGGACGATGCCAGCGACCGCTGATCGAGCGGTGACTCGGAGTCCTTGACCTGTTCCGACAGTTCCTGTCGCGTAGCTGGATTATTGGTGCCCAGAAGTGCCACATTCAGCATCGTCAAATGCCGTTCGGCGGGCGTGAGTACGTGTGGTGCCGGATAATCGTGGTGTTCCAGCGCCTGCGCTTCGATTCGCCCGCGCGCTTCCTCCAGTATCCGAAGAGCCTGATCGTAGTCATGTTCACGGCACTTCAGGACAAAATAACCGGCGTAGACCTCGCCGGTTTCGGTGAGGAGTAGCCGCTCGACAAAAGGAGTAGGGACATTATCGAGCAGGGAGTCGATCAGAAGTGCACTCTTGCGGTAAAGCGCACAGGCCTGATCCTGATGCCCCAGCAGAGCAAGAATTCGAGCTTTAATGGCCAGGTCGCGAGGGACGAAATAGAGCTCGTCCGGGACCCGCTTGTTGGCGTCGATCGCCTGATCAATCGAGGAAAGCGCGGCATTGAGATTCTTCTGGTGAACGTATGCATCGGCGAGCTCACCCGCTACCTGAGTGACGCCGCGCCAATAGTCGAGTTGGGTCGCGAGAGAAAGCGCCTGTTTGAAATCGGCAATGGCATTGTCCCACTGCCCTATGTCCTCGAAGACGCTCGCTCTCGACGTGAGGATTTGGTAGTAGTGCCCTTTGAGAGATAGACTCGGAATCTCGGCAAGAGCCTGATTGGCCAGTGTCAGTGCTTCCTGATAGCGATGGAGACCGCGGAGAGCATCGATTTTGGAGGAGATGGCAACGGCGGGGTAGGCTACGGCCGGATGCGATCGGGCTATGGCGATGGCCTCATTGAGAGGTTTCAGCCCTTGCTGGTAACGGTGCATTTCGACCAGACCTGCGCCATAGAGGCTTGCGTATCGCACCTGAGCCGGAATATCGTGAGCGACCTTCGCTACCCCCCAGGCTGTGAGAACTTCCTTCTTCGCGGTCGCGGTGTCGCCGAGGAGGAATGCCGAGATCCCTTCTTCGCCAAGCGCGCGAGAAGCCAGAAGCAAATGGCCGCGGTCTCGAGCGTGAACGGCGACCTGCCGCCAGGTCTCGCGTGCGAGGCTCGCATCGTAGTTGTTCTCGATCATGCCGCGGACTTCGAGGATCCGCAGCCTGGTCTCGGGATCGGATGCAGCGGGCTTCTTCAGGTCTGCAGTGAGGACGTAGATTGTGTCCGCGAGACTGGCGGACTCAGCGTAAGCTGGGATCTGGCTCACCTGGGCGTAGAGGGCTTTCGCCTCGTTCCGCTCCGCAGCAAACTTTATCTCTGATTGGCGGAAGATGGGCGCTGCCGCAAACCACTGGCCGTTCCATGCGAGATCGTCGGCGCGGCGCAGGAGCGCGTCGGCACTGTCTGAGTCGATCCGCCGCCGAATGCGGTAACGAACAAACGCGACAACGAGAATGATCGCGACCGTACACGTAACTAGGACGGCAACGGATTGGGTGCGCTTGGGGGAAAACCGCATCGCAATCCTCGTTGGGCCGGTCGAACAGGTTACGACCAGTGTAGCTCCCTTCCAGGGAATCCAGCCTCACAACCTGCACGAGGCGAGGGCAATCATTCAGGGGATCGACCTGGCCGTGAGCCGCCGGGGAATCGTTCTCATGCTCGAGTCTGCGGCTCGATTCCAGCATCCCGGAGTGTTATCTATCCAGTTTACAAACGGAGAAATTCGAGTATCCGCAGGTGCTTCACCTCGTGACTGGCCGTCTATCGTATGTACCAAGCCGCCCTCCGCAGAGCAACATTTTCGTCGAACTAACTCGCCTGACGCGCGTTGAACGGATAGGCATGAACACCCTGTGCCGTGCTAACCGCATAACGCTTCACAGGTTTTGTGACGATCCATTCCCACCGCAGTTCCTATGCCCTTTCAGGCATTATGCTCTATATGGCATAATCATTCTATGGGCTGGTCCGCGTACTTTCATCCCCGGTTTAAGGATGAATTTGATGAGTTGTCCGCAGCAGTTCAGGATGAGCTCCTCGCATCGCTCGTTCCCTTGCGGGAGTATGGCCCCTCGCTGGGGAGACCCGAAGTGGACACGCTCAAGGACTCGAAGTACGCGAATATGAAGGAGCTTCGGTTCAGGGCCGACGGCGGCGTTTGGCGTGTCGCCTTTGCGTTCGATCCACAGAGGAATGCCATCCTGCTGGTCGCCGGTGACAAATCTGGAGTGAGCGAAAAGAAGTTTTACAAGCGGCTGATTGAAAAGGCCGACAAGAGGTACAAAGAACACCTCGACAATCTCTGGTCAATGGAGTGACGACGATGCGTCGAATGATTGCAGTGGATGACGTGATTGCTTCTCTGCCGAAAGAGCGGCAGAAGAAGATTGCGGCGCGAGGAAACGAGTTGCTGGCAAAGGTGCAGCGCCGCATGACCCTGAGCGAAATACGGAGAGGGCGGAAGATCAGCCAGGCGAAGATGGCCGAGGCGCTTGGGATCGGCCAGATGCAAATTTCGCGTCTGGAAAAACGGAAAGACCCGCGGCTCTCCACGATGCAGCGTACAGTGGCTGCAATGGGTGGGCATCTGACGATGATTGCGACGTTTCCCGATCAGGAGCCGGTGGTCCTCGTCACTTCCCAATTCATGGAAAAGCCGGCGGTCTCCCCTAAAAATAAACGGCAGGCGTGAGGTGAGCGGGTCGATTCAGCCATTTCTGCGTAATTTAGCTGCGTTTTATTTGTAAATTGATGTATATCTGGAATTGCAGGAGGTTCCAAAGGGCAACCGTTCCCGCATCTCGCCCTGATCTTGCAGCGCATCGTGAAGCGCTTCGACTCCCCATCCCGGAGATCGTTAGGCAGTTTGTCTCCCTAATAGGCCGCAAGCTTACCGCCTATGTCGGCGGTGTCCGGGACGTGCGCGCCGTCGATCGGTGGATAAAGGGGAGCGAGCTCTACGGAGACGCCGAGCAGCGTCTGAGGTTCGCCTTCCAACTGGTCAGGATGCTCGCCGAAAAAGAAGATCCCACAGTGATCCAATCCTGGCTGACCGGCTTGAACCTGAACTCGGCGACCGCGTCCCGCTTCGGCTCATGAGGGAAAATGATCTGGAGACCGTGGCGCCGGAGATCATGGGCGCAGCGAGAGCCTTCCTCGTCGGCGGTTAGGAGTAATGAATGGATCTCGAATCGAAGCGGCCTTCGGGGCCGCTTTTCCGTGTCGGCAGAGATAACGACGCGTGGTCGGTTCCAGACTGGGCCTATGCCAAGGAAGACGGAACCTTCGGAAACCGGTTCGACGACCCGATGGGCGTATACCGGGTCCTCTACGCGTCTTCGCGGCGGCTCGGGTGCTTCATCGAAACCTTGGCGCGTTTCCGCTTTTGTCGCCGACCTGGCGCTCATGGAGAACGGCGACGATGACTTCACAGCTTTTGGCGCCGTTCGCAGAGCATGGCTTAGAGGGCGCTGCATTGGCACGGCAAATGTCGAAGGCGACTATGCCGACATTTATGCCCTGGGGTGGGTCAGCCATCTCAGGACGGCGCTGGCCGGGATTGCCGTGAAACTCGGAATGAAGGATTTCGACCTGAGTTCGCTGGAACCGGCCGAGCCCCGCCAATTGACTCAGCGAGCCGGCCGGATTGCCTTCGAGGTCGGATACTCAGGAGTCTTCTACCACTCGCGCTACGGCCATTCTCTCGAGAACTGGGCCATCTTCGAGGACTGGGCTGTGCCGGATCGATTTCCCATTCGCCAGGCCAAATCGCAGAAGGTGGCTGAAGACGATCCTGACCTGCCCGAAGCTCTGCGAATCCTTGGGCTGGTCATCGGCGAATGAGTAGCCCAACCCCAGGGTTTCGTCCGGGATCAGATCACTATCGACGGAACCGAATGACAGACCCGTCGAACGGCGAGTGCGCCAATTTCAAATTTGTCCCAATGAGGGGCTCAAACCCATCAAAGGGATGGATGCTGATCACGCAATCGGGCGAGACGGCCGATACCCTGGCGGCGCAGCGGGAGATGATCCAGAAGGGCGCGCCGACGGTCGCGATCTGCAATGTGGTGGGCGCGATGATTACCCGCGAGGCGAACGGCACGATCTACACGCACGCCGGGCCGGAGATTGGCGTCGCGTCGACCAAAGCCTTCACCGCACAGCTGGTGGCGCTCTTCCTCTT
>JBAUOP010000128.1:0-18360 GCA_049579805.1 Acidobacteriaceae bacterium | reverse complement strand
CTCTGTCCAAAACCGGCGCCGAGCTGCTCTTCGAGATGCTCAGCCAGCGCTACGAGCGCGGATCGACCCTGATCACCTCGAACCTGCCCTTCCAGGAGTGGACCGAAGTCCTCGGCTCGGAGCGGCTAACCGGCGCTCTGCTCGACCGCCTTACCCATCACGTTCACATCCTGGAGATGAACGGCGACAGCTACCGTCTCAAACAGAGCCGACGCAAACGGACGCCATCTTCCGACCGCTGAACTCTCCCACCCCGCACGCGCCTCGGGGGAGAAGGGCCTCGTCCGCTACGCTCCAGAGCCCCTTCTTCCCCGCAAACCCAAACACTTCATGCCAATCTGCTGGCCTGGTTTTACTCCGCCCCACTGGCCTGGTTTTGCTCCGCCCTTGACAGACGGTCTCCTGTGCATTTACGAGCGCCAGAAACCGACCCACTTTCTACCTCACCAGGAGCGTTCGATGCCACCGAAGATCAGCTAGCCGTTTGCCTTGTGTGCTATTCATCCGGCTCGGCACCGCAATCAAGATAGAAGTGCTCGCATGATATTTCGTGTACTCCACGCTCACTCGCAGGCCCTTGCCTCCGCACTGCCGTTCATCGCTTCAGGCAGCGCGACTTCCGGGCCATCCTATGCAGAACATAGTTCATCCAGAGGACTTGCTTCGGCCACATCCTGACCAGTCCTGTACTCACGGAATGTGAGCAGGAAAAGCAGTTCGACTCGACTTGAAACGCCCAACTTATCAAAAGCCCGGAAAAGATAGTTCTTTACCGTGTGTTCGCTAAGAAATAGTTCCCGCGCGATTACTTTGTTGGTTTTGCCAGTCGCTGCATACTGCACGACCTGAAGTTCGCGTGCCGTCAGGGACGATACCGCGTCCCCCGCGATAAACTCCGGAGCCGGTATATTCCTCAGGGCGCCCACCAGGAAAGCTGCCTCCTGGCCGCCGGCCCAGATGAATCCCTTGCGAACGTGATCAATACAACCGACGAAATCGGATATCGGATTCTCACGGGAAAAGACTCCGCGAGCTCCGGAGCGAAAAGCATTGATGACGGCATTCGGCGTCGATGCATTCAGGATCATGACAATCGCGCTGTTGGGATGGGAGCGCGCTACAGAGGTCGCAAGATCGAAGCCCGACCGTGCCTCGCAATTGAGCTCCGCGCCGATGACGACGACAGCGGCAGGGCTGGTGCTCAAAGAATCAAGCAGACTCGAAGGATGGATCGCCGTTGCGTCCAGCAACCGCTCCCTGTTAAGGGCCGTTGCCAACAGGTTGCTGGTCATCGTGTCTCGATCTGTGATCAGGACGCGGAACGCGGCTTTCTCCCTCTGATGGCTGACTTCGCGTTTGAGATTTGTCGTCGCCTTCGGCATTCCCATTCGGCGATCCTCATCGATCGGTACGGATTCGTGCGAAGGGAGGCTGTGGCGCAGTTGAAGGGGCGAATTCATGTTCATGATCGCGGTTCCTTTCCCGGGAGGCTGAAAGAAGAACGAGCTGATGGTGCATCAGGGGCGATCAGACGAACTTTCAGGAAGATCGCAGATATTCCGACAAACTTGAACAGGGCAGACGAAGAGCCGATGTCACCGCTGTTTAGACTTCAGTACACCATTACATTCGGAATGGTGCAACCCCCGGAGGCACAG
Organism: Acidobacteriaceae bacterium; assembly: GCA_049579805.1. Classification (GTDB taxonomy): domain Bacteria; phylum Acidobacteriota; class Terriglobia; order Terriglobales; family Acidobacteriaceae; genus Palsa-343. The sequence continues at coordinate 16,702 of JBAUOP010000128.1, read as the reverse complement.
TTTCACACGTTCTTCTCTAGTCTCCTGCGAGACGTCGTCTCCACCAAAAGTGTGGCAAATTGAGGGCCACAACCGTACACACGTGAGGAAGTAGGGCCCTCCGGTGCACCGCACTTCTCACACGCTTTTCACACTTCCGGCGCCTTGTGACACCGCACGAGGACTGATTACTCTTGGGCCATCACAATGAGCCTCACCCTCCAGATGACGGTGCAACACAGGGCCGCGGTTCGATACAAGTTGCGGCTTCCAGTCATCTTCCACTGGAGCGACGGGACGGAACATACGGAGGGCGGGTTTACCAGCGATGTCGCGCTGGACGGCGCCCTCATATTGAGCAGCAGATGTCCACCGGTCGGAGCGGACGTTCGGATCGAGGTCCTGCTTCCTACACCGGATCACACCGGCGAAGAAATCCGAATTGAATGCACCGGTAAGGTTACGCGGGTTGTTGAGCATTGCGGAGTTCGATCATTTGGCGTTCATGGTTTTTTCGACGATGACCAGTTGACGAGGCACGTCGTCATGTGAAGGCGCCGATCGATGTGAAAGTTTTACTCGGTCGCAAAGACTTTTTGGGAATAAAGTAACCGGACGAAACGGACGTCGGTTCGCCGCTGATGTTCGATCAGCAGTCCGAACAACTATAAGGGGAGATACGTCTGGTCCATAGGGGATCGCACCCCTGGGGCCCAAAGGGCGAAGCTATCTCCAGGAGGGCGACGAAGGCAATGACGGGAGCGTGCATGGAACAACAGTCACTCGAGACCAGCCCGCACTCCTGGTATGCGGTTTCTACACGCTCGCGTCATGAAAAGGTTGCGGCGATAACCCTGGAGGCCATGGGAATCGAACAGTTTTTACCCGTGATTTCCGAAGCGCGGCGCTGGAGCGACCGCACGAAGACGGTGCATTTCCCACTCTTCCCAGGATACCTTTTCGTTCGAATCGCGAAGCGTCCAGAATTCCTGGTTCGCGTTCTCAAGGCTCCCGGAGTGGTTAGTTTTGTCGGAAATGGCAATGGTCCGGTCACTGTTGCCGACAGGGAGATCGAGAGTGTCCGCATGGTCACGGACCACAGCAGCGTTTGCTCTCGGCATCCATTTTTCACGGCTGGCGATCGAGTGCGTGTTGTCCGCGGGGCTCTTGCGGGTGCCGAGGGTACCTTTCTCCGCCAGCGTGCTCAGTCCAGGCTCATTGTTTCCATAGAAATGATTCAGCGCTCAGTATCTGTGGAAGTCGCGGAATCCGATGTCGAGGTCTTGCCCAGTCTATCTGCACAGGCATGCGAGTCCGTCGTGCAGTAAGCCGACCAGGAACCGTTCGCAAAGGATACATATAGAAGAGGAACACGCAATGAGTGAGCTTCATGCCCGTGTCATCGCAATTCGGTTCGCGCTTCCCATGCTGTTCGCAGCGCTGGCATTTGGGCAGGCGGCGTCACCACCGCTGGTCCCGTCATCGGTCCAGACCCCTGATGCCAGTCAGGCCCCCGAGGTGGCCCTACAATTGGCACAGCGCTATCCACGGTATGTCATCCAGCGACAGGATGTCCTGCGGATTTCATTTCCGTTGTCCCCTGAACTAAACCAGACGGTGACCGTCCAGCCCGATGGTTTTATCGACCTCCAGAGCGCCAAAAGCATTCACATCCAGGGGCTCACCGTGCCTCAGACCATCGTGGCGATCAAGCACGCGTATACCGGCGTACTTCGAGATCCGATCGTTGACGTTGATCTCACAAACTTTCAAAAGCCTTTCTTTACGGTGACGGGGCAAGTAGGCAAACCCGGCCAGTACGATCTGCGCTCTAACCTTACGGTGACCGAGGCGATTGCGGTCGCCGGGGGGCTCGCTCCCACCGCAAAAACGCAGGTTTTCCTCTTTCACAGAGCCAACCTTCAGTGGTTCCAGGTGGAAAAGCTGAACCTGAAAGATGTCTTCAATGGAAAGAAAGCGAATGAAGACGCCATCCTCCGGCCCGGGGACATGATCTACGTGCCCGAGAGCAAAATCAGCAAATTTCGCAAGTACGTGCCTTACAGCGTCAATGCCGGATCCTATCTCGCTGAAAACCAAAACTGAGATTGACTGAAACTTATCCGTTGACATCGGAAGACCCGTCGAAACCGCTCACGAGAAGGACGCTCCGCTATGAGAGAGACACCAGTCCAGACACCCGCCGCGAACAGAAACATCGAGATTTCTCTCCGCGATGTTGTCGCCCCGCTGTTTCGACGGAAGCGCCTGATCCTGACCAGCTTTCTGGCTATCTTCGCGGGCATCGTGATCCTCGCCGTGCTTCGCGGGCCTTCCTATTCCTCGCATATGGCAATTCTTGTCAGCCGCGAGCGGCTCGACCCTCTTGTATCGACTCAGCAAACGACACCTCTCGTGACCACCGACGACGCCGTCACTCAGGAGGAGATTAATTCTGAAGCCGAGTTGCTGCGAAGCCACGATGTGCTCGAGAAGGTGGTTGTAGCGAACGGATTGCAGAAACATCGTGGGTTCTCTCTCTCTGATCTTCTGAGACCCGGTCAGACGGAGCAGGACCGGATTGAGCGAGCCGTAAAGGCGCTGGCAGAAAATCTAAAGATCACGCCGATACAGGAGTCTGACATCATTCAGGTCACCTACGGGTCCAGCAATCCTCAGCTGGCCTTCGCCGTCCTTAAGTCGCTGGGTAATGCATACCTCGCAAAACAGGTGGCGGTTCATCGCCCCGCAGGCTCTTATAAGTTCTTTGCCACAGAAACCCAGAAGTACAGCGATGAGTTGCACGCCGCCGAGGACAATCTGCGGCGCTTTGAAGTGCAGAACGCTGTCGCGGATCCGAACGATCAGTTGAGTAACCTGGCACAGCAGGTTGCGGCCTCCGTCGGGACTCTGCATCAGGCCCAGGAGGCAATCGCGGCCGACGAACAGCGACTCCGGGAAGACCAGATCGAGATGGGGAATACCCCCAGAAGGTCCGAAACCCAGCAGGCAACATCGAGTAACGAAAAGCTGATCGATGATGCGTCGACCGACCTCTTAGCTGCAGAAACAAAGCGCTTGCAGCTGGTTCTGAAGTATGTCGACAACTATCCCCTGGTGAAGGAGGCGGACGAGGAGATCGCTCAGGACAGGGCCGCTGTGGAGCGGGCAGAGAGGAAGACCTATACCAGCCAGACAACAAATCGCGATCCCACGTTCGAGCTCCTGCGCGAGGACCTTGCCAAAACGGAAGCAGACCTCGCGGCGCAACGTGCGACCCGTATCGCCGCCCGGAGCAGTATCCACAGCATCCAGGACCAGATGGTGACTCTGGATCAACTCGCACTGTCGCAACGTGACCTGGAACGGGACACCAAGGTGGCTGAGGGTAATTACTTGCTCTATTTGGGGAAGAGAGAGCAGGAAAGAGCGTCGAACGCTATGGACGTGTCCCGAATCGCGAACGTAGCAATTGCTGTACCGCCAGCGATCCCGGTGCTCCCCACTCACAGCTGGCCGTTCATCGTAGTCATTGGTCTGGCGATCGCCGCCTTTTTCAGTGTCGGCATTGGATACGCAGCGGATTACCTCGATCCTTCTTTCTACACACCGGCACAGGTGAGCGAGACTTTGGGCATCCCAGTGGTGATTGCAATGCCGAAATGGGCCGCATAAGGGGTTGCGCATGGTAACTGATTTCTATGGTCTTCGAGACGAACCGTTCGGAGCCACACCAGATTCCCGTTTTCTATACGAGAGCCACACTCATCGCGAAGCGCTCGCTTCTTTGCTGTATGGGGTGCAAGCCGGACGAGGGTTTATGGCCCTTATCGCGAAGCCCGGCATGGGAAAGACTACCCTCCTTTTCCGTGGCCTGGGACAAATGCGCGAGAAGGGGCGAACTGTCTTCCTGTTTCAGTCAATTCAGACCCCGCTGGACCTGCTGCGCATCCTGCTCGCCGACCTGGGCGTTCAGGATCTACAGGGTGGCCTTTTCGAGTTACAGAGCAAGCTGAACGAGATCCTGGTGGAGTACTCCCGCCGCGGCGAACGCCTCGTCGTGGTCATCGATGAAACGCAGAACCTGGACGACTCAGTGCTGGAACTGCTGCGGATGCTCTCGAATTTCGAAACGCAGCAGGACAAACTCATGCAGATTGTTCTCTCCGGACAACCTCAGCTCGCCCGCAAACTCGCCTCCCCAAACCTTCTCCAGCTGAGACAGAGGATCTCGACTATCGCGCAGCTACGAGCCTTTTCCGGAGAAGAGACCGAACAATATATGGAGCATCGGCTCCGAGTCGCTGGCTATACCTTTGACCATCCGCTGTTCACTCGAAGCGCCCTGCGGATGATCGCGCAGCACAGCGAAGGTATCCCAAGGAACATCAATACTCTGTGCTTTAACGCGATATCGATCGGATGCGCGCTCAAGTGTAAGACGATCGACGCAGATATCGTGCGCGAGGTGATAGAGGACCTGGATCTCTCTCCACTAAGTCACCTCGCGGATGAACCCGAAACCCAGCCCGCCAGGAAACTGGCGCCGCCGCCGCCTGGGCGACAACTGCCAAGCTTTAGTGGCTGGGCGGCGAAGGCAGCTCTGGCCAGCATCCTGCTCCTGCTCCTCTCCGGCGTGGCTTTACCTGTAGGTCCCCGGGCAACAGTCCTGGCCGACATGAGAGCACCCACGATCGCCAGGGTCAGCCACCCTGCAAGAGCACCGATCCCAGCAACTCCGAAGAGCGTTCGCGCGAGTGTTCCAGAGCCGGCCGCCGAGTCGACACCAACAACACACAGGCTGCACACCTATGCGGAGGATCGCATCCTTGTCCCTGCCGGGGTAACAGCTATCAGATCTATGCCGAGACGCTGAAAGAACGATCCCAGAGAAGTGGATGCGGTTCGCCGGCTCAACCCGGGTTGACAGATCCCAACCACCCTGAATCCGGCAGGAAGCTCCGGATACCGTCGCCCCGGCAAGTGGCGGCGGCAAGAGTCGGCTCCTTTTCAGCTGAGTCCAACATAAGGTACCCGAATGAGCAGAAATTTCGAATTGATGCAACAACTGGAAACCGACTCATGGCTGCAAACGCCCGGGCGGGAGGGCGGAAAAGGCTCTGCGAGGGAAGAAGATGTTACGGAACGTCGGAGCGCGAGCCTCCCGTCCACTGACCAGGTCCTTCGCCTTGTGCAGAGAGTCTTCCTGCCCCAGACGGACGACTGTCCGCATGTGGTCGTTTTCTCTGGTGTGAATCACGGTGAGGGATGCAGCCAAATCTGCGCGTCCGCTGCTGATGTTTTGGCAAAGAGTGTGAGCGGCTCCGTCTGCCTGTTAGAAGCTAACTTTCGCACTCCGACACTGCCCGCCCTCTTTCAAACCACCAATCACCACGGCCTGACCAATTCCCTGTTGACCGAAGGTCCAATCCGCTCCTTTGCCAAACCCATGCGCCGCGACAAGAAGCTTTGGTTGCTTTCGTCCGGTGAGCTCGGGACCGATTCCCCTAATCTGCTGACTTCCGAACGCATGAAGCTCAGGATCGCCGAACTGCGCAGTGAATTCGAGTTTGTACTGATTGATACTCCTCCCATGACTCCATATGGGGACACGATCACGATTGGGCCGCTAACGGACGGCTGCGTCATGGTCCTGGAAGCGGAGTCAACGCGTCGCGAACCAGCACTGATGGCAACCGAAGCGCTTCGGACCGCCGGGATCCCAATTCTGGCAGCTGTACTCAACAACCGTACCTTCCCCATTCCGGAGAAACTCTACAACCACCTCTGATTCATGCCCGGCACACGCTTGCGCTGTGGTGAATAGAACCGAGGTGCTGGCAATGCCTCGGCTTAGCCGCATTCCTTTCTGCGGCCACACCAGCCTGGGCCTTCGGCAAAGTGCGGACTCCAATATTCCGTTCATTGAAAGATGGCTCAGCGCAAAGCCTGCGGGAGAGACCGTCGTGATTAACAACAGACACAGTCTGGCCCTTACTCTGCTGAAGATGTTCGATCTGTTTGCTGTCATCCTGTCTTTTGGGATGGCTACAACCGTGCTCGTCAGGGCGCAGAACAGGATCTCCCTCTCCGCCTTTCTTACCATGAGGACCAGGGTATCGAACCTCTTTATCTTCGTCCTTGTTCTTCTGCTGTATCACATCATCTTTGGCATGTTCGGGCTCTATCGGTCCCGGCGTCTCTCCACTGGACCCGCCGAGACAATCGATATTCTGAAGGCAACCGCAGTCGCTCTCGCGTCTTTCGTCGTCGTGGGTTACGTTTTCAAGATCAGGATGCTCACTCCATCCTTCCTCTTGCTCTTTTGGACAGTTACTGCGATCGTCCTGTCCCTCTCCCGCCTAACGATGCGAATCTTTCTGGCGCACATTCGGGCGCGGGGCCGAAATCTCCGCTATCTCCTGATCTTTGGGACAAATCAGCGCGCGGTCGCCTTCGCGCGTAAAGTGCTGGTCAGCCCTGAACGCGGTTATCGGCTCCTTGGATTTGTCGACGACGACTGGCAAGGAATGGCGGAGTTCCGCAAAAGCGGCTTTCGCATCGTTTGCGACTATGCCGGCCTTCCCGAGTTCCTTCGCCGCAACGTTGTCGATGAGGCGGTGATCTATCTTCCGTTCGCGACGTTCTTTCGCAACTGGTCCGGTGTGGCCAGTCTCTGTCAGCACAACGGCATCATCGTTCGCCTGAACTCCGACACGCTGGGATTCGACAATGCCAAATGGCTGTCCGAAGAATTCGACGGCAGCCACTATATCGCTACCCATACCGGAGCGGGAGAAGGCTGGCCGCTGGCTGCCAAGCGATCTCTGGACATCACCACTTCTGCGGCCCTCCTCGTGGTACTTGCGCCCCTGTTCCTCGTTGTTGCCATCGCAATTAAGCTCGGCTCGCCGGGACCCGTTTTTTTCCTTCAGGAACGCATCGGCCTGAACAAGCGGCGATTCAGGATCTTCAAGTTTCGTACTATGGTATCCAACGCTGAACGGCTGATGCCCACCCTCGAAAGCCGCAACGAAGTGTCAGGGCCGGTCTTCAAGATCAGGAATGACCCACGCATAACCCCACTGGGCAAGTTTCTGCGGCGCAGCAGTATCGACGAGTTACCTCAGCTTATCAATGTCCTCAAAGGAGAGATGAGCCTGGTCGGTCCCCGCCCGCTACCGGTCCGCGACTATGAAGGCTTCAATGAGGATTGGCAGCGGCGACGGTTCAGCGTGATACCTGGAATCACATGCCTGTGGCAGGTCAATGGCAGAAGCGGCATATCGTTCGACCAATGGATGCTCCTCGACCTGCAGTACATGGACGAGTGGTCCCTCTGGCTGGACCTCAAAATTCTGGCGAAGACAGTACCAGCGGTCTTCAGGGGCGCCGGCGCGGCCTGAAGGTAAGTAATTGCGGGGCGACTCCGTATCTTAGAACTCTGAACCCCGTCCCAGACCGATCACGGATGTTTGGGTCGTCGCGTTGACGTGATCCCTCTGAGTTATGCAAAGGTCTGCACAGGATATATGGCCTCTATCTCACACCTGAGAACCCGCAAACAAAACGACTGCACTCTGGCGACAGACGCGGCACAAAGCGTTGATTTCGGCTCGCAGCCCTACGCTCTGGCGCGATCCGAATATGCGTTTGGATTGATCAGTGTGCTCATCGTTCTTATGTTACAGAGCCATTGGAATGCGCCTGTGACCCGTAACGAGGAGGCGGTTACGATTAACTCGATGATCTCCGGGGCCGCTTCGGGGGAACTATCCCGGAAGCTCTGGGGCCTGGCCGCTGGCGTGGTCGGCTTTCTGTGGATCAGGCGCTCCTCTTCGCGTGTAGCTCTTCGCGTCACGGGCCTCCCGGGGTGGGCGATGGTCGCCTGGGTAACGTTCCTGGGCGCGAGTGTGTTCTGGAGTCCGGATCCGCTATTGACAGGTCGGCGCCTGGGCCTCTTTTTTCTCTTGCTGCTCTCTGCGATCGCCGTAGCCTCTCTCCCTGGAGACCGCATATTTCGCCTTCTGTCGGTTGTCTCGATCGTGAATCTTCTGGCGGGCGTTCTCTGTGAACTATATTGGGGAAAGTTTCGCCCATGGCAGGCCGGCTATCGCTTTGGGGGAGCTGGTCACCCTAACCTTCAGGGAACCTGCCTCGCGGTCGGACTCCTCGCGGCAATAGGATTCGCTGCCTGCAATCCGTCCAATCGGTCCCGAGCCGTCTGGTTTGGGGCGATTTGCGCGGTAGGTTTGATAGCGACAAATTCGCGTACCGCGATGGGCGCGGCCGCTATTGCCTGCTTGATTGGAGCGATTCTAGTGCTTCTGCGGCGCACGCGCCGGCGCTTTCGACATCACCTGGTGATCTGCATCTTGTGCGGATCCGCCGCAATGGGACTTGCGGCGACAGCAGTCGATCTTCCACACACCCTGATGCACGGCATGGCCGAGAAGCGAGACGACGGAAACACCGATTCACTCAACGGCAGAGTCGAAGTCTGGTCGATCTGCTTACAATACGCTTCACGACGAATGCTCCTCGGTTACGGATACGACTCTTTTTGGACTGCCAATCACATTGCGACGATCTCGCGCGAGGCGCAGTGGCCCATCAACGAAGCACACTCATCGTATATCGATGAGATTCTCAATGAGGGATTGATCGGCACCATCTTGTTCTCCGTCCTCCTGACATCGTGTCTGGTTCTGTCCGTGCGCAGGTACATTCGCGGCGAGACCAGTTACCTCGGCTGGGCCCTTCTGTTTTCCTTCATCATTGTCCACGGTGTGACTGAATCGATCATGATGCCGATCACAAGCTATCCGGCCTACGCAATTGCAGTCGGCGTGGCGGGGTTCGCCTTTTGGGACCGGCGAACGCGATTTCGCCTGATGGCTCCGGAAACGAGGAGATGCTTTCAATGAACACTAAGACACCGAATGTTATTCCCGAGATCTCTATTGCCCTATGCACTTACAACCGCGCTAAGTTCCTCGACATGACGCTCAACAGCCTGATCCGGCAGCAGACGGACGGAATTGCATTTGAGATTGTTGTGATTGACGACGGATCGACAGACGGGACCTTTGCAGTGATCGAAGAACTCCGTCTCGCGACTCCCGTACCCATTCGCTACTTTCATCAGACAAACGCCGGCGTGGGAGGTGCTCGAAATCGCGCCGTCGCAGAGGCGAACGCCCCATGGGTCGCCTTCATCGACGACGACGAAGTCGCGTCGGAGCGCTGGCTCAGGGAACTCTATGACACCGCTATTCGCAGCGGTGCTGATTGCGTTGGAGGTCCTGCACTCATGAAACTCACCGGGCCTTCTGCAATTGAGCCGGTCGGCACCATCAGGATGTTGCTGGGCGAGAATCCCACAATGATGGAGTCGGCTCAACGCTTGTCACTAGTCGACCGCCTGCGATATCGCGCGACCCGATTAGCCATTCCCGGTGGAGGAAACTCGCTTGTGAGGAAGCAGCTATTTCATGAGCTGGGAGGGTTCGCACCGACTAACTATGGAGAAGATCTGGACTTTTTTCGCAGGGCCGAGGGTCGAGGTGTTCGCCTTGGATGTGCCGCTCAGGCATCTGTATACCATATGACTCCTCCCGAGCGCCTCGAGCCGAAGAGGCTGTATTTGCTTGCGAGACGGGCTGGGGCTTCTCAGGCGGTAATTGATCGGAAAAGCGGCGCTCTGGTGCGACTCGGAATGGTCATAGCTCTGAGGTCTCTGCATGCGCTCATCGTCACCTTCCCCACACTTTGTGTCTACACCATTCGTCGGAAGCGAAGTCTTATGGTGAGTAAGATCTGCTCGATGTATTTCGCGATGGCATACGTACGAACTTGTGTCCGAAGCTGGTCGCCGAGAGTCACAAGGGCAGATCCGGCAGGGGGAGACATTGCATGACACCGGGTTGCGTGATGCGCACCTTGCGCCTGTGCATGTTCTATGGCTTTGCACGTCTCCTGCCTGATTCAACAGTACCGGGTGGGCGGTTCTTCCGCTGGATGCGCTATTGGACCTGCCGGGGTTTGCTTGCTTCTTGCGGATCAGATGTGAATATTGAACGTCGCGCCTACATTGGGTACGGTCGCGGTATCCGTATTGGCCATCATTCGGGTATCGGAATCAATGCGTGGATTGGTCGCGGGACAACGATCGGGGACCACGTCATGATGGGCCCTGACGTGATGATCTTCAGTCGGAATCATCGATATTCGCGCTTTGACGTAACAATGGACCTGCAGGGGCAGACGGAAGAATCCCCGGTCACGATAGGGGACGATGTTTGGATCGGCGCGCGGGCCGTCCTGCTTCCCGGTATCACGATCGGCAGAGGGAGCATTGTCGGTGCCGGCGCTGTCGTGACCAGGAATGTCCCTCCTGGGGCGATCGTTGCGGGGAACCCAGCCCGCGTGGTGCGGTACAGAGTACCCAACGAAGTTGGCCGTGAAGAACCGGTTGTGGTGGAGATGCGGTGATTCGAACCGGTAATAGAACAACTAACTGCGTCACACTGACTTCCGAACCTTCCGGCGGATTGATCGCGAACCTGCGCGCTCTGCCTCTTTGGTCCCGATTGGCCGGACATGGGGGATCGCAGGCATTGCTGGATCAGGCCGTCGTCAGTCTCACGAATTTTGCAACGAGCCTGATCATTGCACGGGTCTGTGGCAAAGCCGAACTCGGCCTTTACCTGCTGGCCTGGACGACGATCATTATCACGAACGAGATTCTTACCGCGGTTATTACGACTCCGTACGTAGTCATCAGCCCAACTCTTGCGCAGGCGCAGCGGCAACGTTATCGCGGTAGTGCCCTTGTGCATCAGTTTTTCCTCTCATCGGTCGCCGTGCTGTGCCTTGCTACCGCAAGCGTGCGTCTCCATGGCGGACCACGGAGAGACCTGGGAGATGTCCTCGCAGTTGTAGCCGGACTTCTGCTGATCCTGACCTTCAAGGAGTTCGCCCGCAGGATGTGGTTCGCGCATCTGGAAATGCGGGCGGCGCTCCTGGGTGATACGGCCGCCTCGATATTGCAAATGCTCCTGCTCGGCTGCCTCGTCGCTACGCGTCACCTGAGCACGACCACGGCATACATGGTCATCGCCACCGCGGCACTCCTTCCTTCCGCGGCGTGGGCTCGGATGTACAAAAGGCGGCTTCGCATCAATATCGGCGCCGCGCTGCACGACTTCCGAACCAACTGGACTCTCGCCAGGTGGATTGCCGGGAGTGGTGCTTTGTGGGCCGCGGCTATGTACACCTATCCATGGCTGCTGGTATGGATGCACGGGCCAGCCCTCACTGGAATTTGGGCCGCCTGTTACGGCTTTGTAGCACTTAGTAACCCGGTCTTATTGGGATTTGGAAACTATCTTGGACCAAAGATCGCACTTCTGCAAGGGCAGGATGGAATGATCGCCATGCGAGCCTATGTGTACCGCAGCATGGCGCGTTTCGTTGCGCTCCTGCTGCCGCTCGCTCTGGTGGTCTGGTTCTCGGGCAATTTCTTCATCGGCCATCTTTATGGGAAGCCCTACATGGGCCACTCCGCTGTCCTGCGGATTCTGGCGGTCAACGTACTGATCTCCGGCGCCGTATTTCCGCTTACCCGCGGCTTCTTCGCCCTGCAGAGGGCCGATCTTGACCTCATGGTCAATGTTGTCGCCATCGCAATACTTTTCTTCGTCGGAATAGGGCTGGTGCGAGCCTATGGAGTGGCTGGAGCCGCCATCGGGTTGACACTAACCAATGGAATCACGGCTCTGTTGCGCGCCATCATTTTTGCATACGTAACAAAGCCAAATCGCAATCGAGAAACGGCGCGTTCAGAGATGGCAAAAATCGCCTGATCGTCCTGGTCTGCGTGCTCTTTCCGGGGCGCAGCCATTTTCAGCGATAACTAATGCGACCTCCAGCCGCGAACGGCTGATCTGCCAGTCATGAACACCAGGGTGTTGCACTTGCCCATTGCAGATCCGGACGTCCGAGATACCGATTCGGCTGATGTCGGACCGTTTGAGAAGAGTCGGATTATGAAGATCGTACAACTCTACAACGAGCAGCGCAGTGAGTTCGGCGGGGAAAGCACCGCGATCGCTAACACAACGGCTGTTCTGAAAGCACGCGGCCACGAGGTTGCCCTTGCGGTCCGCTCCAGCCGGGATATCGGTGACAGCCTCATCTGCAAGGCTCACGCCGCTTTATCGGGTGTCTACTCTTTCTCCGCTGAGTCGGCCATCCGAGATATCGTCGAACGGGAGCGCCCGGATGTGATTCATGCGCACGGCGTCTATCCGTTATGGTCTCCCTCAATCTTTCGGGCCTGTCGCCGTCTCCGAGTTCCAACGGTGCTACATGTGCATTGCCATTACCTCACCTGCCCCAACTGGTACCACCTGCGCGAAGGCAAGGTCTGCACTCTCTGCTTCGGCGGTAAGGAGCATTGGTGCGTCCTTAAGAACTGTCGCGGGTCCTATATGGAGAGCGCGGCGTATGCCCTGCGCAGCGCGGTGGCGCGCAGCTTCCGCCTCTTCTCGGACAACGTCGGCGTTTTCATAGCGGTATCAGCCTATCTCAGGGAGCGTCTTATCGCTGGAGGATTTCCCGGGGGCCGGATTCAGGTCATATCCAACGTGGTACCTGCGGATTCGGGTATCGGGGCTGACGCGAACGGCGCGCGCGATTACATCGCCTATTGCGGTCGGCTGAGCGAGGAAAAGGGCGTACGAGTACTCCTTGAGGCCGCACGCTGCACCGGCCTGCCGGTAAAGATCGCTGGTGATGGACCGCTTAGGGACGCATTGCAGGCCGCCGCTCCTTCGAACGTCAGTTTTCTCGGCTACCTGAAGCGCGATGCCCTGACTCATTTCTATCGCAACGCACGCTTCACGGTGGTACCCAGCCTGTCCTTTGAGGGACTGCCGCTTGCTGCCGCCGAGTCGATGATGCATGGCCGGCCTGTCATCGGATCCCGAATCGGCGCGATTCCGGAGGTGGTTCGCGAAGGTACCACGGGATTACTCTTCCCACCTGGGGATCATGAACAGCTGGCGTCGTCGATGGCGGATTTATGGTCTGATGCCGTCTCCTGCGACCGCTATGGCCGGGCCGCACAGTTCTATGCCCGTCAGGAATACTCCGAAGATCTGTACTATGCCCGACTGCGCACGGCCTATGACGATGCGGCACGGGTGCTGCTCACGGGCCAACCCGAACACGACCCCCTACTCGGCGTCAGCAACTAATTGTTGCGAAGTGGGTGTGGTATCTCCTCTAATGCGACGTTGATCGCGGCATTCCATGACTGACCCTCGCATCAGTCCGACTGCAATTGTGGGCTGATCCATCACCCATCGGTCCGTCGAGCTATGTATACAAACACTCGCAGTACCATCCTCGGCCTTTCAATCGACAATGTGACGTTGTCTGAAGCGGTTGACAACATCATTGCCTCTGTTCGGAGTGGCGCGTATTCCTACGCAGTTACACCCAACGTCGATCATGTGATGAAGCTCCGTCACGACCCCCGTCTCCGGGAGGCCTATGATGGCGCGCGGTTCGTCTTTGCAGACGGTGTCCCGCTGTTGTGGGCGGCGACTTTGCTGCGACAGCCGCTACGAGAACGAGTCAATGGCACCGACCTGTTCGAGAGGCTCTGTGAGCGTTCCGCAGCGGAGCGGCTGCGAGTCTTCCTGCTGGGCGGAAGCCCCGGAGCCGCCGAAGGGGCAGCGAGGGAGTTGCGGCGTCGCCACCCTGAACTGGCGATTGCGGGTTGGGAATGTCCTGAGTTTGGATTCCATACGGATAAGGCCAGATGTCTCGAACTGCAGCGCCGCATAGCTGCAAGCAACGCCGATGTGTTGTTTGTAGGGCTCGGCGCGCCGAAGCAGGAGGAGTGGATTTGTCACTACGGTGAGGGCACAGGGGTCCGGTTCGCCATTGGCATTGGCGTGTCTTTCAGCTTTGTCGGTGGCGAGATTCCGCGGGCGCCCCAGTGGATGCAGAAATGTGGGCTTGAATGGTTTCGGAGACTGATTTCGGAACCCACACGGCTGTGGCGCAGATATCTGGTGGACGATATCGGATTTTTACCGATGGTGCTCCATGAAGTACTTATGCAATCCATGCGCCGACTGAACCGCAGCCAAAACCGAACACCAGCACTCAGGGAGTCGGGTGGTCAGATACGATCCGCGCCGCTGGCCCGCAATGTCAAGGCACCACGACATCAGTTAGGGGAGGAGTAGCATGACACGGGTCCTTATCACGGGCGCAGCTGGATTTATCGGATCGACGTTAGCCAACCATCTGGTTGGTCAGGGCTATGCGGTCAGGGGCTTAGACAATCTCAGCACGGGTAAAGTATCGAATCTCGACACGATCCTGGACGAGATGGACTTTACTCAGGGCGATATCCGGGACCCGACATTGATGAAGCAGTTATGCGACGGGGTCGACGTTGTGTTTCATCAGGCGGCTGTCGCGTCGGTCGCACATTCTGTCGCCGATCCCGTCGCAACACATGACATTAATGTGACCGGCACTCTCAACGTTCTCGCTGCGGCGCGTGCGGCCGGCGTGGCCCGTGTGGTGTACGCGGCATCCTCGGCCATTTATGGAGACTCCGGGCGTCTCCCGATGCAGGAGCACATGGCGCCAGCGCCGATGTCTCCCTACGCCGTCCAGAAGCTGACCGGGGAGCACTACATGAATTTGTTCGCCCAAATATATGGACTTGAGACTGTGTGCCTGCGGTATTTCAACGTCTTTGGGCCGCACCAGGCGGCGGACTCGTCCTATTCGGGCGTTCTCGCCAGGTTCATTGTTGCTATGCTGCGGGGCACAGCTCTTCATATTTATGGGGATGGACGGCAGACGAGGGATTTTACCTATGTGCAGGATGTCGTGCGCGCAAATGAGATGGCGGCGTTCGCACCATGGCGGTCTCTGACGAGACGATGCTACAACATTGCGAACGGCCGGAGTTATAGCCTGCTGGAGGTATATGAGACGTTGAGTGATTTGACGGGATATCACGAGTTGCCCACGTTTGCTATAGCGCGCGAGGGAGACATCCGGCATTCGCTTGCCGACATTACGATGGCTCGCAGGGAGCTTGGATATCAGCCGGAAGTCACAATCCAGGATGGGCTGAGACGAACGGTGGAATGGTACGCGGAGTCGCTTGGCACGGCGGCCGGCGGCGACGGCGCGAGACTGAATGCGCTGAGCGAGCGCGGCCAGAATCGATATGTCGAATCCGGTCTTCACGCTGCCGCGGGCGACTAAGGCGCTGTGCGTTCCATTCAAGAACTGCGGTGACCGCGAAGTTCCCTGGGCACGTGCGGAAGCTGTGCGCGGCGGGTGCAGCGCGTATCGGCGCGAGCTACGTTTTCCGTCGTATCTTCTGCCACAGCCGCGTCACCGCGCTCGTCGCAGGTGCCGCCGGTTTAGCTTTAGCCGCCGAGAGCTTCTCATGTGGCTGCCCTCGCCCGCGCCACGCAGTTCTGGCGGGAATATCTTGATCTGCGTCGCCACTTCTCTTCCGTCCGACTGTCTGACTGACGCCACGCCGACAAACGACGTCGAAGTGACGTGACTCAAATCGGAAGGCACCTGCTTGTACGTTGTAAGGGGCCGTCTGATATTGACGCGTATTGTGCCAGAGCGTGTCAGGATGTCGAGCGAACCTGGGGTAAAAGACAGGAGCTTCCCCTTAACACCTGGACGCGGAGAGACAGGCTTCACCTGAGCCCAGGCTGCGTTTGGGACTGCTTGCGCAGCCAGTAGAGAGACGAATACGAGACGCAAAATCCAATGCTTCATTACCGTGTCCTTCCAGAACATGAAATGGAGTGGCCGAATCCTCGCGAATTGGGCACTCAGGAATGAAGTGGTGGGAAGGCTATGAATTATTTCGTGCGGCCGAAATAAACTTGATGGGCCGGGCGGCAACGGCATCGAAAACTGACAACCTGCAGCCGGGGTCCACTGAGGAAACGCCCATATGGACGTTTCGCCATTTGCGCGACCTCTTCCTGCAGCGAATGGGCTCACACCAGAAGGTTTGGACAGAAATCGCCGGATGGGTCTCGGAAAATGGGGATCGCGCGATGTTTCCGTGTCGGACCGGTCGCAATCGGAAAGCTGATGGGCAGCTGACATCTCAGTACCTATTCCTTGCAGAGCACCTCGGCCCTGTCACCGCATTCTCATGGAGGTTTTATATCCACGGGCATGGAAGAGAACGGACGGCGACGTACAGAATCGGGTTTTGCGGGTAGATCAGCTGGTTAGAACCCCTGCCTGTCGCGCAGGAGGTCGCTGGTTCGAGTCCTGTCGCCTCTTCATCAACCGCTCCTGCGCGCTCTCCAGATCAAGCCGCAGAATTTGATTTTTATAAAGCAGCTCGGCGACCAGCTCCCGTAAGCAGGATCGCTCGGCGCACTCCGGGCAGGCGCGTTCAGACGAGGCTGCGGCTGGAGCGGGCTGTCCGAATGTAATGCGCCGAGGCTCGGATTGTTTGAATGCTGAGTCGAGGAGGCGCACGAGGTGTTACAAGAAGCTGAACTCAGCGCGGAAGCTGATTCAGAGAACAACCTCGGAGGCTCCTCAGAGACGACATGTACTACATCGGACTGGACCTGCACAAGAAGACGATCAGCTACTGCGTGAAGGATGCGGCTGGTTGTGTGTATCAGGAAGG
>JBAUOP010000127.1:0-75021 GCA_049579805.1 Acidobacteriaceae bacterium | reverse complement strand
TTTGCTACCAAAACCGGACATTTCCACTTGCTAACAACAGGGGGAAGTTACGCCGGAACAATCGGTAATATCTCAGTTTGAAATCTCTGAAACGGAGGCAAGATCAGAAGCCTTGATTGTGAACGCGGCTAAACGGATGGACTGCTTGTATTGTTGCGGCCGATTCGTGTCGATGATGTCCACGATAATGTCCTCATATTCGGCATCCACGAATGCGATCTTGGCTGTGGCAATCTCGCCGTCCGTCAGATGAAGAACCACGGTCTTATCCTCATACGGTTTTAGTTCCGCGATTGTCATATCGGTGCGCGCTAAGTTTCCACCGTCTCGAGTTCTTTCGCGCCGTATCTGGCGCGCACATATTCGTCGAGGATCTTCTGGAAGTCGCGAACGATGGTGTCGCCGCGCAGGGTGGTCATGAGGCGGCCGTCCACGTAGACCGGGGCTTTGGGCTCCTCGAAAGTGCCAGGCAGCGAGATGCCGATGTTGGCGTGTTTCGATTCGCCGGGTCCGTTGACGACGCACCCCATCACGGCCAGCTTGAGCTCCTCGACGCCGGGATACTGCGCACGCCAGGCGGGCATGGAGGTGCGGAGATAATCCTGGATTTGCTGGGCGAGTTCCTGGAAGAAGGTGCTGGTGGTGCGTCCGCAGCCAGGGCAGGCGGTGACCTGGGGGGTGAAACTGCGGATGCCGAGAGACTGCAGGATCTGCTGAGCGGTTAAGACCTCTTCCGTGCGGCTGGCGCCAGGCTTGGGCGTGAGGGAGACGCGGATGGTATCGCCGATGCCCTGCAGCAGCAGCGGCGCAAGGCCGGCAGTGGAGGCGACGATGCCCTTCATGCCCATCCCGGCTTCGGTGAGGCCGAGGTGGAGCGGGTAGTCGCAGCGAGCGGCGAGCCTTTCGTAGACGTCGATCAGGTCGCGGACGCCGGAAACCTTGCCGCTGATGATGATCTGGTCGTGGCGCAGGCCGTAGCGCTCGGCGGCGGCTGCGGAATCGAGCCCGGAGCGGCACATGGCCTCGAGCATCACCTCGCGCGCGGGCGCCGGGTCGGGGCGTTTCGAGTTTTCGTCCATCAGGCGGGTGAGCAGGGCCTGGTCGAGCGAGCCCCAGTTGACGCCGATGCGGACGGGCTTCTGGTTCTCGACCGCGCACTCGATCATGGTGCGGAAATTGTCGTCGTCTTTGCGGCCAATGGAGACGTTGCCGGGGTTGATGCGGTACTTGGCGAGCGCCTGGGCGCAGGCCGGATACTTCTTCAGCAGCTGATGGCCGTTGTAGTGGAAGTCGCCAATGATGGGCGTGTCGATGCCGCGCTTCGCCAGGCCTTCGACGATGTGCGGGACGGCCTGAGCGGCGGCGTCGTTGTTGACGGTCACCCGGACGATCTCGGAGCCGGCCTCGACCAGCTCGGCCACCTGCTGGATGGTCGAAGCGGCGTCGGCGGTATCGGTATTGGTCATCGACTGGACCACCACAGGGGCGTCCGAGCCAACGCGGACCTGGCCAATCTTCACCGTCACGGTCTTACGGCGCTGGGTTTCCGGCATGGGGACTCCTTTACTACAGGGTACAGGGGTCAGGGTACAGGGTACAGGGTCAGCGCGGAGGGTCCAGGCACTGATAACCGAGCACGTCAAGAGCTTCCTTGTTCAGGTAGTCGGCAGCGGCGTTGATGAGCTCTACATCGCGGTGATGGATGGCGCGGATCCGCTCTCGTCTTTCCTGATCGGATTCCTTCGGGCGCGACTTCTTCGATTGCGCGATCATCGCTTTCCCGGTTTTGGGCTTACGCTTCATGGTCTCGATTCTGCCGCTTGCCTCGTTTTCCAGTCTACGATGCTCGCCCTCACCACAGCGGTCCCAGATTGCGCCGGAGTTCGCGCAGCGGATAAAAAGTGCCGCGCCAGACGACACCGCCGCGCCAGAGCGTGACGATCATGGAGCGCAGCATGGCATACAGGACCAGCGTCAGGGCAACCGGAAACGTCAGGACCCAGGCGAGGCCGATGCGGTTGTAAAAGCGCGAAGCCTGCTGGTAGAGCAGGGCAATCATCAGCAGCGAGAGGATGCTGGTGAAGCGGATGATCGTATGGGGAACAAAGAGTCCGGCGAGAGGAGCGCCGCAGAAGACGAGCAGGCCCAGCCACGCGCCCAGAAACAGCAGGGGGCTGAAGCGGAAGGTCGCATAGATGTTTTTGGTGAGGTTGTTCACCATGCCGAAGGCTCCGGCGGCCCAGTGCAGGCGGATCAGATCGCGGCCGAGAACCATGTGCTGGCGATAGCCGTGGTGCTTGATTTCGCGGCCCAGACGAAGATCTTCGAGGATCTCCATGGGGAACTTCTCAAAGCCGCCGATGGCCCCGTAGACCTCGGCGCGGACGAGGTTGAAGGCGCCCACCCCGATGGATTCCCGCGTGGCCTTCGGGTCGGGAATCTTCCAGGGACGCCAGACGAGCAGGGTGAGCGACTGGAAGATGGAAGACATCATCCGTTCGCCGGACGTTTTCTGGATGAGCGTGGGCAGCAGGACGACGTGGTCCGCGCCGGAATCCTCCGCAAAGCGCAGTGCGCGCTCCAGAGTGTCCGGCCGGAAGAGGACGTCGCCATCGGTAAACAGCAGCCAGGGCGTGCCCGTCTGCCGCGCGGCAAGAGCCATCGCGTGGTTCTTGCCCATCCAGCCTGGCGGCAGGGAATCGACATGAATGACGGAAAGGAACTTGCCACTGGGCATGGGACCGGCTGCGACGCGATCCATGAGCGCGCCCGTGGCATCGGTGGAGCGGTCGTCGATGGCGAGGATTTCCAGCGGGACCGTCTGCGCCAGCAGCGAGCGCAGCGTGGCTTCAATGGCGGCGGCTTCGTTGCGGGCGGGGACGATGACGGTCACCTGCGGCCGGTCCTCGGACTTCGCACTTGCAGGAGCAAAGCGCGGATCGAGCAGATTGGGGACCCGCGGCAAATGGCGCTGGGCGGCGACAGCGCGCTCGGTCCAGACGGCGAGAATCACGCTGCTGAGAAGGGTCGCGATCAGCAGAGGCCAATGCATCGGGTCAGTGAGAGTGCGTTGTTGCGCCGGGCTGGAGATCCGGCAACGGCGGCGCAAACCGCGACCCGGCCAGCAGAATGAGCCCGGAGGCCACCAGGGCAAAGAGTGTGGAGCCGAGACCGATGCGGAGATTGCTCGCGTCGGAGATGCGTCCGATCAGTCCGGGGGAAAAGGCGTCGCCCAGAAAGTGAATCGTGAAGAGGTTCACCGAGATGGCTGTGGAGCGGATGGGGGCGGCCACGGAATTGACGATGGCGGCATTCAGAGGGCCTGTGTTGAGAAAGATGAAGAACTCCGCAGCATACGCGCCAGGCACGAGCCAGCGAACCGGGCCGAAAAAGACGGCGGCGGCGAAGGGGACGGAGAGCAGCGCGCCCCACGCGGACACGAGATAGAGAGCGCGATGATTGCGTTTGAGCCACATTTGCGCCAGCCATCCGCCCGCGATGGTGGCCAGCAATCCATCGATTGCCGTGATTTCACCGGCAGTGAGGCCGGCGCCGGCGACGGAATATCCGGCAAAGCGGCGCAGAAAGGTGGGCAGCCAGGTGGAGATGCCCCCGACGGCGAAGGTCCACATGGCCATGCCCAGAGTGGCGGTCCAGTAGGCGGGATTGTGAAAGAGGCCGCGGAAGCTGGCGCGGGTGCTGGTGGCCTGCAACGTGTCGGCACTGCCCCGCTGGGGCTCACGCACGAAGAGCCAGAAGGCGAGGGCGATGAGCACGCCCGGAGCGGCGGCGATATAGAAAGGCATGCGCCAGCCGAAGTGTTGCCCCAGCTCGCCGCCCAGGAGATAACCGAGAGCGCCGCCGACCGGGATGGTGATGTAGAAGATGCTCAGAACGCGGTTGCGATCCTCTTCCGGGTAAAAGTCCGCAAGGAGCGCCGGCGCAAAGATGCTGAAGGTCGCTTCGCCGATGCCGACGGCGGCGTGGCGAAGCAGCAGCGTGTCATAGCTGTGGACCATGGCCGTGAGAAGCGTGGCGGCGCTCCAGATGAGCGCCCCGGCCACGATGAGAGGCTTACGGGGAAACCGGTCGCCGAGCCAGCCGGTCAGCGGCGCAATGCACATGTAAGTGAAGAAGAAGGCCGACGTCAGCAGCCCGGCCTGCGCATCGTCGATGTGGAAGTCGCGCTGGATGAGGGGTTGAACGCCGGGCAGCACATAGCGGTCGATGAAGTTGAAGAGATTCAGGGTGGTGAGAAGAAAAAGAGCGATGCCGGCCGTGCGTGCGGCGTGCCTGCGAGAGGTGGAAGACGGAGGGGCAGCGGGCATCGAGTCGAGGATAGCAGGGGAGCCGATCGGAACCGGGCAACAAGAGGGCTCCGGGAAATCTTAGAAAAGGCTCGGGTCGTGCGGTTCCGGTTCCGGATATTCGAAGCGTTCGTCGCTGGCTTCCTGGCGGACGGAACTGAGGGCGACGGTCATCTCGCGAATGTAGTAGAGGACGCCGGCGAGCAGAGCGACCATCGCGACCACAAAGACAGCGGCAGCGGCGAGCGCGGCAGGTTTCCAGTAGAGGCCGAAGCCGAGCAGCAGGCAGGAAATCAAGGTCCCGACCAGGGCAACCAGGCTCAGCAGAAAAGTACGGCGGATCATCTCCGCGCGCTGTTCCATGGATTCGATCTGCGCGGTGCAGGCTTCGGCTTCCGCCGTCTGGCCGTTCCTTACGGCCTCGTGCCGGGCCTGGACGTATTGCCGCAGCCGACTGACGATGCCCATGAGACGCACATTAATGGAGAGGATGAAGAGAGCCGTAGCGGAGAAGAAAATGGCGGGCGCCACGAATGCCTGGAACAATCGGCCGATGTCGTTCATCAGGCTCAGGCTAGCGCGGACCGCGCTGCGATCAAGTGACGGTCGCCACACATCCGATGGAGTTTTGCATCTTCAGGTCGCAGAGCCATCCGTCGGGACTCGTGACCCCAACCAGCTGAATTAACCCTTCAGCTTGCTCAGGTGGCGGAAGCCATCCGTTTGCACCAGCAGGCCGACAAAGAGCGTGAGGTTGTAGCAGGCATGCACCACAAAACTGCATGCGACGGAATCCGTGAGCAGACGGATGATGCACAGGACGACGCTGACCATGCCAATGAGGAGCAGCGGTCCCCATGAGCCGGAAACCTGCTGGGCATGCACCAGGGCAAACGGAATCGAGGTGAGCACAATGGCGATGGGGATGCCAAAGGCACGGACAGAGCTCTCGCTCATCGTGCCGCGCCGCTCCATCCAGCGGAAGAGGTTGATGAGGCTGGGAAGAAGGAAACCGCGGAAGGCCAGCTCTTCGGTGAGCGGGGCGAGCGTGATGCCAAAGGCCATCAGCGTCCAGGCGCCCACGGTGGATTTGGTGAGATCGGTCAGAATAGGGGGAGCTTTGGGCATGGGCAGGAAGTTGCCGGTCAGCGTGATGATCAGTCCGGTGGCCACGCCCAGCAGAGCCAGGCGCAGGACAAAACGCCCCGCCGCGGCCGCGTTCCAGTGAACGCCATGAAGCAGCGAGCGGCCCCACCAAAGAGAGAAGACCAGCGCCGCCAATGCCCACTCGATGCCGTACGCAACCGCCTGGGCGGTGATGGCGTAACGGACTTCATGCCCAACGCGCGCGATCACCGCCGAGGTGGAGCCTGCGTGCATCGCCAGGCGCAGGAAGGCAAAGGTGACGATCCACCCGCCGATGAAGGCCGGCACAAGCAGGGCGAAGAAGACCAGAGTATGCCAGAGATTGGGGATCAGCCTCGGTGGCGGAGGTGGGGGCTCAGGCTCCACGAGCGCCGCTGGCGGCTCGATCGGGCGCCACAAATAACTCGTGCCATCGGCGGGCGTGGCCGTGTGGGCCGTCTCCCCGCTGCCGAGAGATTCGGGGGCGAGGGATTCAGGAGCGCCGGGTTCAGGCTCCCAGGCGGAGGGCGGCTGTTGGCTGGGGTCGGCGTCGTTCATTGCACCGTTTCTTTTTTCCTTTCGGCGGTTAGAAGGCGCCGGCGGCGATTTCCGTTGGCAGGATCTGGCTGGCCTTTAGTTTGGCCCGCCGATCCAGAATAAAAGGGCCGGAGAAATTGGCCAGTATACGAATGGGGGATGCCGGCCACGTGCTCCGGTGGCCCTTCTGCTACGATGCGGCCGCCTCCCTCGCCACCCTCCGGGCCCAGATCGACGATCCAGTCGGCATTGCGGATGACATCGAGGTTGTGCTCGATGATGATCACCGTATTGCCGAGATCGGTCAGGCGGTGCAGGACTTCGAGAAGCTTGCGGACATCGTCGAAGTGGAGTCCGGTAGTCGGTTCGTCGAGCAGATAAAGGGTGCGGCCGGTCTGGCGCTTGGAAAGCTCGCGGGCCAGTTTCATGCGCTGGGCCTCGCCGCCGCTCAGGGTGGTCGCCGCCTGGCCGAGATGGATGTAGCCGAGCCCGACATCCACCAGGGTCTCCAGCTTCTGCCGGGCCTGAGGAATGTCGCCCAGTACCGGCAGGGCATCCTCGATGGTGAGCTCGAGGATATCCGCGATGGAATGCCCGTTAAACTTCACCGCCAGCGTTTCCTGGTTGTAACGGCGTCCGTTACAGACTTCGCACTGGACGTAAACGTCGGGGAGAAAATTCATTTCGATGCGGCGCTGGCCTTCGCCCTGGCAGGCTTCGCAGCGGCCGCCCTGCACGTTGAACGAAAAACGGCCGGCCTTGTAGCCGCGCTCGCGGGATTCCGGGAGCATGGCAAACAGATCGCGAATCGCCGTGAAAACGCCCGTATACGTGGCGGGGTTGGACCGAGGTGTGCGACCGATGGGCGACTGGTCGATACGGATGGCCTTGTCGAGCTGGTCGAAACCCCGGATGCGCGTGTATTCTCCCGGTGCTTCGCGCGAGCCGTAGAGTTCTTTGGCCAGGGCGCGGTAGAGGATATCGTTGACCAGCGTGCTCTTGCCGGATCCGGAGACGCCGGTAACGACGGTCATCACGCCAACCGGGAACTTGACGGTGAGGTTCTGCAGATTGTGGCTGCGCGCGCCTTCCACGGTGATCCATTTGCCGGTCATGCTCCGTGGCACCAGCCGTTGCAGCGTGGAGATTTCTCCGGCCAGGTAGCGCCCGGTGAGCGAGCCCGGCGTGCGCATGATGGATTCCGGAGAGCCTTCCGCGACCACCTGGCCGCCGAGCCGTCCGGCGCCTGGGCCAAGGTCGAGTACATAGTCGGCGTGGCGGATCGTCTCTTCGTCGTGCTCCACAACCAGAACCGTATTGCCCAGGTCCCGCAGCGCCTCAAGCGCATGAATCAGCCGCTGGTTGTCGCGCTGGTGCAGGCCGATGGAGGGCTCGTCCAGGACATACAGAACGCCGCGCAGCCGGGATCCGATCTGCGTCGCCAGGCGAATGCGCTGGCCTTCGCCGCCCGATAAGGTGGCGGCGTTGCGGTCGAGCGAAAGATAGCTGAGACCGACGGCGTTGAGGAACTGCAACCGCTCGAGGATCTCCTTGCGCAGGCGCTCGGCAATCAGGGCCTCGCGCGCGGTGAAACCGATTCCGCGGGCACGAACCAGCGCTCGCTCAATCGGCAGCGCCGTGAAGTCCGCGATGGACATGCCGTCGATTTTGACGGCGAGGGATTCCGGCCGCAGACGCCGGCCGTGACAGGCCGGGCATTCCGACGCTGACATGTACTGCATCATCCACTCGCGGTAGGTGTCGGAGCGGGCTTCTTCCAGAGAGTCGCGCAGATACGCGAGAATGCCGTGGAAACCCGTACGCGGCGCTTCGGCCTGCGGCGGCCCATGGAGCAGGAGGTCCTGCTGTTTCTGCGGCAATTGCTCGAAAGGCTTCTGCAGGTCGATTTTGTAGCGGTCCGCCGCGATGCGGACAAGGCGGTGCAGATACTGCGAAGCGGAGCCGGGTCCGAGGGCCCCGTCCAGAAGCGGTTTGGACCAGTCGGTGATGATCTTGGCCGGATCGAAATCGTAAATGCTGCCCAGCCCGTGGCATTCCGGGCAGGCTCCGTAGGTGCTGTTAAACGAGAAACTGCGCGGCTCCAGCTTCGGCACGTCCAGTCCGCAATCGGGGCAGGCCATGGAGGACGAGTACAACTGCTCGTCCTTCTGGGTTGCGACCAGGACCAGGCCGTTCGCCATCTGCAGGGCCTTCTCGACGGAAGCCGCGAGAGCCTTTTCAATCCCCGGCTTGAGCAAGGCACGATAGACCACCGCTTCGATGGTGTGGTTTTTGCGCTTCTCCAGATTGAGCGGCTCGGCCAGGTCGCGGATTTCGCCATCGACACGAGCCCGGAAGCCCTGCTGGTCGAGTTTGTCGAGCAGGTCTTTGAATTCACCCTTGCGGCCGCGAACCACGGGAGCGTAAATGGTGACGCGCTCGCCCGTCGCGGTGCCCCCGTTGGTGGCGACGCCGGGAGCCAGCGCGAGAATGCGCTCCACAATCTGCTCGGCAGACTGGCGCGAAATCTGCCGTCCGCAATTCGGGCAGTGGGGCACGCCCACCGAGGCGTACAGGAGGCGGAGGTAGTCGTAAATCTCGGTAATGGTGCCCACCGTCGAGCGCGGGCTGCGGCTGGTCGTCTTCTGCTCGATGGAGATGGCGGGGCTGAGGCCTTCGATGGAATCCACATCGGGCCGTTCGATCTGGTCCAGGAACTGGCGCGCGTAGGCGGAGAGGGTTTCCACGTAGCGCCGCTGACCCTCGGCATAGATGGTGTCGAAAGCGAGCGAGGATTTCCCCGACCCGGACAATCCGGTGACGACGGTCAGCGCATTGCGGGGAATTTGAACGCTGATGTCGCGCAGGTTGTGTTGCCGTGCGCCTCGGACAGTAATTTGTGTGATGGCCATGGAGGACGAAGGTGACTTTGGTAGTAGAAAGCGCGCGAAAGTTGCATCCAACCGGCGCGTTTACCAGTTGCAAAACGGGACGCTGCGGCTAAAATCGGGAAAGATAATCCTTTCCGTATCTTATTCGGCAACAGAAAAGCGGGTCAACGGTTGAACTTTTCTGTTAAGAATGACATCGGAACGATCATCGCCGGCCCCGCCAAACGCGCTGGCGCATCTTAGTCGTGGGAGATCCCGGGACCCGGGCACGTTTTACGATATGCAGGACGCAATCAATTTGCTGATGCTGGTATGTGCAACACTCGCCTCTCTGGCTTTCGGTGTTCTTCTGGCCTATGGTGTTTGCCGGGGTGCTTTTGCGATGCTGCGCCAGCATGCGGGCCTGGTCGCAGCGGAGCGGTCGAAGGCCAAGATGGACCCAGTGTCACAACAGTAACCTTTCCATCCTGATCTGTGCGCCACCGGCGGCGCAACCAACCATTATTAGTGGGTCTTTAGAGGCTGGGATTATCGCCATCCGGCGTCACTCCGTCCGAAGCGCCTCGATGGGATCGACGCGGGCGGCGCGGCGAGCCGGGAAGTAACTGGCCGCCACTCCGCACAGACCCAGGGTCAGGACGACCAGAGCGATGGTGGCCACGTCATAACCGGCGGCTCCATATAAATACGAGCGCATGACGCCGCGCGCAATCCAGGCTACGATCAGCCCGATCGCGGTGCCGAGCCCGAGCAGCAGCAGCGCGTGGCGCAGGATGAGCCAGACGATATCGCCGCGCTGAGCGCCGAGCGCCAGGCGAACCCCGAGCTCGCGGGTGCGCTGGCTGACGGAATAGGCCAGCAGGCCGTAAATCCCGGCGACCGCGATGAGCAGCGCTGCGAAGCCGAAAATCCCCAGCAGGCGCGCCGACAGCGTTTGCCCACCCAGGGAATCGTCAACCACCTGCTGCATCGGTTCAAGATCCTCGACCGCGGTTTCCGGAGAAAGAGCGTGGACATCGCGACGGATGGTGTTCTCGATCGCTTTCGGCGCCATGCTGGCGCGGACGGCCAGGTCCATATGGAAGGTCACCAGCATGGGGTAGAACGGATCAATGGGCCGAAGCTGCTCGAGGTCGAGGTCCATTTCCGGGATTGAGGGCTGACCGGCCGAGTCCTGCCTCACATTGGACACGACGCCGACGATGGTGCCCCACTGGCGCGGCTTGTCCTTTTCGCCCACTTCGAGCTGCTGTCCGAGAGGGTTCTCGTGCGGAAACTGCGCCTGAACCAGGGCCTGGTTGACGATGATGGCGATCGGCGCGTCGGGACCGTCGAGGTCAGTGAAGAAGCGGCCGGCGAGCAGACGAATGCCCAGAGCATGGAAATAGCCGTCGTTGGCGGCACGCACCTGGGCGTGAATCGCCTGGGCCGGCAGAGGTTCGGGGTGGCCTTTCACGTGAAGGCTGTCGTTGAAATTGAAATTCTGATTCAGCGGCCGCACCGAGCTAAACCCTGCGGCAACGACCCCGGGGATGTGGAGGAGTTTCTGCTCCAGCGGATCGTAGAGGGTCTGGACCATGCTGGCGGCGTTCGGCTCGCCATGAAAGGTTAGGGCCATGCCGTGGGTTGGCGGATAAAGCGCGCCATTGACGACATTGCCGGTGACGAAGCCGAGGTCGGCGCGGCGCAGACTCAGGAGAGTGCGCATCATCAGGCCGGCGGCGATCAGCAGCACCAGGGTAAGGGAAATCTCCGCGACCACCAGGCCGTCGCGCAACAGCGCCTGGCGGCGGCCGGTCCCTGCGGCGGCCGTGCCCTCCCGCAGGCCCTCCTGAGCGGGGATGCCTGAAGCATGCCAGGCGGGCGCCAGGCCGAACAGCAAAGCCGAAAGGCACGCGGCTGCCAGAAGGAAGGCGATGACGCCGACATTGACGTGAATGTCCTGCCCGAAGAGAACGTTGTCGGCCAGGTAGTGCCGCAGGAGATGGAGCGCGAGCGCGGCAATCCCCAGTCCGAGAGCGGAGCCTGCCAGAGCGATGAGGAGGCTTTCGGTCAGGAACTGCTGCGTAATGCGTCCGCGGGGAGCGCCCAGCGCGCCGCGAATGGCAATCTCACGGCGACGGCTGTTGGTGCGGGTGAGCATCAGCCCGGCCACGTTGGCACAGGCGATGAGCCATACCGCAAGCACGGACCAGTCCAGAGCAAAGAGCGCGTCGCGGGAGTGCTGCGTGATCGACGTGTGGTAATCGACCACACGGATGGAATCGGCATCCTCATCCTTGGGATAGTCGTGCTTCAACTGCGCGTGAATCTCGTTGAGCTCCCGCTGTGCCTGGGCCGCAGAGACCCCCGGACGCAGCACAGCGAGAGGCAGGAGCATGGCGCTGCCGCGATCCTGAAGGCTCTTGTCGTCCAGGTTGAGCGGACTGATGATTTCCTCGCCCTGCACCCCCATAGGGAAGTAAATGTGGGGCGGCAGCACACCGATGACCGTATAGGGGTCGCCGTCGATGGGAACAGTACGGCCGATGATGGAGGGATCGGCATGGTAGAACTTCTTCCACACCGAGTCGCTGAGGATGAGAACGCTGGTGTGGCCGGATTTGCTGTCTTCGGGGATGAATCCGCGGCCCAGGCGCGTATGGATGCCCAGGACTTCGAAGAGATTGGGAGTGACCATCATCTCCGGAACCAGCTGAGGGTTCCCGGTACCGCCCAGGGTAGGTAGCTGGAAGCTGAAGGCGCCGATCCCGGCAATGGAATGGCTGCGCGCCGAATAATCCCGGAGATCGGGCAGGGAAAAAGAGCTGCTGACGCTGCCAGCTCTGTCCCGCGGAATTTTTTCCAACGCGACCAGACGGTCCTGATTGCCGTAAGGCAGCGGGCGCAGGATCACCTGCTCGACTACGGAGAACATGGCGGCGTTGACGCCAATGCCGAGCCCGAGCGTCACGATTGCGGTGACCGCGAAGAGCGGAGTTTTGCGAAGCTGCCGCAGAGCGAAGCGGAGATCCTGAGCCCACGAATCCATGCCGTCGAAACCTCCCTTTCGGATCAGGAAATTGTATCTGTCAGTTGTAAATGACGGAGACCCGCTGCAAAAAGACGGGTCTGGGACGCGTCATATTCAGGGCATAGGAACCTCTGTGTGTTAGGCTTGGCTCTTCCCAAAAGGCCCGGTGCGGAAGAGGCATATTCCTTCCCTATAAAACGAACTCCGGAGGATCAGGCGTGGCTGGTTCAGCAATAAGCCCCATTGCATACAGGCAGGGCGAAGGAGAGACCTTCTGGTCTTTTGGTGGACTGGTGACGGTCAAGGCAACGGCTGAAGCGACCGGAGGCAGGGTTGCGGTCATCGAGACCATCGCTCCGAAGGGCGCGGGGTCTCCCCTCCACGTGCATCATCGCGAGGACGAATGGTTCTACGTCATCGAGGGCGAACTGACATTCTGGGTTGGCGGGCGCACGATTCACGCTCCGGCCGGCTCGTTCGTCTTCGGTCCGCGTGATATTCCCCACACGTTTTTGGTTGCGTCCGACCTCTCACGATTCCTGCTGGTGGTCGAGCCGGGCGGCTTCGAGAGCTTCATGCGCGATCTCTCTCAGCCTGCCCTGACCATGACGCCCCCGCCGCCCCCCACCGGGCCGCCCGACATGGAATTCATCCTCGCGACGGCAGCCCGCTACGGCATCGAAATTCTCGGCCCTCCGGGCATTCCCGTGGACAAGCAATGAAACGTCCCTTGAACGCAGTCGCCATCATAGGCCTCATGCTGGGCGGCATCCTCGGAATGGCCGGGACGTTCGTCGGCGATCCGAGACTGCGCGTCGTCTTCTGGGGGATCGACGGGCTCGGGTTGATCGTAGCCACCGCGATCCTGTCCCTGAAGAATTTCCGTTCGGGCAACGACGCGGTTGCGGCCGGGTTCCTGATCTTCTGCATCGGCGAGAGCGTCATGCTGGCCGGAACGCCGCAATCGCTGGAAGCGATGATTCCGTCGTTCGCAGCCGGGGTCGCCTTGTGGTCTGCCGCCCTGCTGATGACAGGGATACCGCCCCGGTTTGCCCTCTGGGCGCGCGTGGCCAGCGTGATCGCCGCGATCGTCTTCGCCATAACCTTTGCGGAAATCCTGTGGGGCGTGCGAATCTTACCCACCGCCTTCCCGCTGCCCGGATTGGGCTTTCCGTTCCTGGTGCTGGCGTTCTGTGGCTGGATTTGGGCCCTGGTCCGAGAGCCCTGAGGGCAGAGAAGATCGGCGAACCGCCCCATCGTCGCACCGAGACCCATCGCCAACTCTTCAACCAGCCCCGGGGCGGAATAAGGCCGTTGGTCCTGAGAAACGGGGCCCGGTCCAGCGGCCGTTCCTGACACGGCTTCGTGTTACGAATCCCTGACGGCGACCGTTCGCCGTCGCCGCTCGCTCTCCTGCATCATTTCACTCATATCGAAAGTTGGATGTATCTCGAATAACGAACCATACTTCAGCGACGGATGCTGCGACATGAGCTGAATGGCATGATTCATGTCCCGCGCCTCAAGCACAAGAATGCCGCCGAGCTGTTCCTTGGTTTCCGCATAGGGACCGTCGGTCGTCGCGACTTTGCCGTTCTTCCAATACACGGTCAACGCGGTTTCAGGAGGCTGAAGGGCTTCTCCCGCAGCAAAGTGCCCGTTGGCGCGCAGATGATCGTCGTAGGTAAAGCATTCGTCGAACATTGCGTTTCGCTCGTCCTCGGTCATGGCCGCGTGTTTTGCCGGTTCGTAGTATCCCAAACAGATGTATTTCATGCGGTTCTCCTTTTGTTGTTGGTGGCCGGCAGCGGGTAGTGTCTCAGCCTGGATTTCCGCTCGCGACCCAAAGTGGACCTGACGCGTCGCCGCAGTCCGTCGGGCGAGTTGCCCGGCTAAGCCGGAACGTACGTCAACCGAATCAGGTCCTCTCCCATACGATCGCTCGCTACCAGGTGGAGCGGCGGCCGGGCGCCAGCGAAGAATGGCTTGCCGCCACCCAGCACGACGGGGCGGAGGTAGATTCGATACTCATCGATAAGACCGGCGTCGGTCAGGCTTCGCGCCAGGTCGGGTCCGCCAACGTCGATCTCGCCGGCCAGCTCAGCCTTCAGCCTGCGGATCGCCGCCTCGACGTCATCCGCGACAAGCGTGGCATTGGGGCCGACGGACTTGAGCGTGCGCGACATGACCCACTTCGGCCGGCTACGCCACGCCACCGCGAACTCGCGCTCATCCGCGTCCCAGTCAGGAAGGTCTTCGTCCCAATAACGCATGACCTCATACATGCGGCGACCGTAGATCATGCCTGTCAGGCCACGCACCTGCTCGACGAAGTGACGAAAGGTCGCGGGCTCAGGCGGCCCAAGTTTCATGTGGTCGACGTAGCCATCCAGAGACTGGTTCAATGCGTAGACAAGTTTCGCCATGTTGCAAATCTCCTTCCCAGGTTCCTGAAGAATAGCTTGAGCCGACGTCGCGCGGAGGTGAGGCTGAACACGATCCACCCGCCGCATGGTTGGCGTGACCCATCACCAGCGGTCCGCTTCCCAATCCCGGGATTCAAGCTGAGACATTCCCCGCAGCGCAACGGTGCGCGCTGGATTGTTCACCCTATAGTCGCCGGGCGCCGAGAAAATCGACAGCCGAGACGAATTTATTTATTTCAATTCTTCGAGCCGCCCCGCAAGGAAACGGCGCTCCGGCTCCTGCCGAGCGCCATCCCGAATCAGAGCCAGCGCCTTCTCATACGAAGCACGGGCCTCCTTGAGCCGTCCCAGCCTGCGACATAAATCCGCGCGGGCGGAGTGCGCGAGATGATAATTGACGAGTTCCTCGCGCGCCAGCAAGCCGTCGATGAGACGAAGACCCGGCTCCGGACCTTCGCACATGGCGACGGCAACGGCGCGATTCAGTTCCACGACCGGCGAGGGCTGAATACGAATCAGCCGGTCGTAGAGCAGCGTGATCTGGCGCCAGTCCGTGGAGTCCGCCGAAGAGGCCTCGGCGTGAACCGCCGCGATGGCCGCCTGCAGGGTGTAGGCGCCGAAACGGCGCGAGGCAAGAGCGCTCTCGGTGAGCGAGATTCCTTCCGCGATTTGGTCCCTGTTCCACAACAAGCGATCCTGCTGGTCCAGCAGGATCAGCTCTCCCTCCGCAGAGATTCGAGCGGCGCGGCGCGATTCCTGCAGCAGCATGAGCCCCAGCAGGCCCATCGCCTCGGGTTCCGGAAGAAGCTCGAGGAGCAGTCTGCCCAGCCGGATCGCTTCGCGGCTCAGTTCGGCTCCGGTTACCTCCGCCGAATAGCCTTCGTTGAAAACCAGATACACAACCTGAAGTACGGCTCCCAACCTTGCCGATAATTCCTGTTCGACGGGCACCTGGTAAGGAATCGCCTTATCGCGGATGACGGCTTTGGCGCGAACGATGCGTTGCGCAAGCGTGGCCGGCGTAACCAGAAATGCCCGAGCAATCTCCTCTGTGGTCAGGCCGCAGACTTCGCGCAGTGTGAGCGCAACCTGCCCCTCCGGCGGCAGAGCGGGATGGCAGCAGGTGAAGATGAGACGAAGGCGATCGTCCTCGATCTCCTCTTCCTGAGCCGTTGAGTCGATACGCGCTTCCTGGCTCCGTGCCTCAAGGTGAAGCGCAAGATCTCGCTCCACTCCGTCGAAGCGGGCCCGCCGGCGCATCCCGTCAATGGCCTTGAAGCGTGCGGTTGAAATCAGCCACGGGCGCGGTTTGTCCGGTATGCCGCCCTGCGGCCATGTGTCCAGGGCGGCGGCAAAGGCCTCGTGCATCGCCTCCTCAGCGAGATCGAGATCGCCGAGCAGGCGCACCAGGGTCGCCAGAATCCTGCCCGATTCACACCGGTAAAGAGTCTCCAGGGTCCTGCTCAGCTCTTCGGACACATGCGGCGGCATCCATGTCAAAGTAGCAAACGGCCTCACTCGCCACAATGGGCCATCAGCGCTTCTTGCCCGGCAAATCGGCTCCGTTCTGATGAAGGATCAGCGAGTGAATGGCGCCCGTCGCGTCCGGCACAAATTCGATCTCGGCTCCGATGGCGGTGACGAAGAAGCGCGCATGCCCGTCTTTCATGCCCTGATACATGAGAGGAAACGCCGGCTGGCCGGTGCCCTGCAGGGTGAGCCCATCCTCGGCCTGCGCGACAGTGAGCGAGAAGGTGGGCGCCAGATCGTAGACGCCGACGAACTTCGCCAGCTCCTCTTTGGCGATGGGCACGGCCTTGCGTTCGCTGGCCAGGACGACGGCCTTGCCCAGCGTCACGTCGAGCAGCTGTTCACCCATCTGCGCAGGCGCCATGCCGTTCACATTGGCCAGCACCACGACGCAGATGCGCTTCTCCGGCACGTAGATCAGGTTGGTGTTGAATCCCTCGATACCGCCGCCGTGTTCCACGACCTTCAGGCCGTCTTTGTGGCTGATAAACACGCCAAGGCCGTAACTGCCTTTGCCCGGCGTCGTCATCGCCTTCAGCGAATCGGCGGAGAGCAGCTTGCCGCCAAAGAGACCCTGCTCCCACTTGAGCAGGTCGCCGGTGGTGGAGTAGATCGATCCGGCGGAAAACGGCACCGACATCGACTCGGATCGCGCCACCATGAGGCCTTTCGGTCCCTGCATATACCCTTCCGCGCGTTTGGGCAGAACCAGCTCGTCGCTGTCCAGCCCGGAATCGTTCATGCCGAGGGGGCCGAAGATGCGCTCGCGCAGAAGGTCGCCATACTTCTCGCCGCTGACCTTTTCCAGGATCCCGCCGAGGACCTCAAAGTTCGAATTGCTGTAGGAGAATTTGGTTCCCGGCTCGAAGTCCAGGGGCTTGTCTTTGAAGAAGGCGTACTCCTCCGGCCAGGTATGAGGGCTTGCGGCCCACACGCCGAACTCCTTGAAGTTGGTGAAGTTGGGGATGCCGGAGGTGTGCCCGAGCAGGTTGGCGAGCGTGATCTTCTCCCATGCCTTCGGGGCGTCCGGCAGGTATTTGCTCACGGGGTCGTTGATGTTGAGTTTTCCGTCCTGCTGCATCAGGAGAACCAGCGCCGCGGTGAACTGCTTGGTGAGGGAACCCAGGCGGAATTTTGTGTCGGGCGTATTGGGGATGTTCCACTCCAGCACCGCCATGCCGTAGCCCTTGTCGAGCAGGACCTGGTCGCCATCCGTGACCAGCACGGTGCCCATGAAGGCATGATCGGCCGTGTAGGAATTGGCCACCTGCTCGAGGCGCGCCTTTACCTGCGCAGGATCAGGATTCTGCGCCACGCCCGCGGCGCACACAAGGGTCAGCACTGCGCCCGCTATCCAACGCATCGGTATCCTCCCGGATCGACTCAGGGTTTGTGAATTTAAGCCGCAACCATAGTAGACCCGATGCGAAGCTCGGTTTCGGCCAATTGGACTAAACTGAAGAGTTATGGCGACCAGCGTCGAAACCTCTACCGTCATCCTGCCGCGCAAACCGCAAGGCGTGTTCCGCAATGAGCCCTTCACTGATTTCTCCCAGCATCACAACGCCCAGGCCATGCGCGAGGCGCTGACCCGCGTCGGCGATCGGCTGGGGCATGAGTATCCGCTGATCATCGGCGGCGAGCGCGTGAAAACCAGCGGCAAGATCGAGTCGCGCAACCCGGCGCGGCCGGCCCAGATTGTCGGGATTCACCAGAAGGCAGGCGCGGAGCATGCCGATCAGGCAGTGCAGGCGGCGCTGCAGGCCTTCGAGACGTGGCGGTTCGTTTCGGCGGAGGAACGAGCGTCGCTGCTGCTGCGCGCGGCGGAGATCATCCGCGAGCGGAAGCTCGATTTCTGCGCCTGGCTGACCTATGAGGTCGGCAAGAACTATGCGGAAGCCGACGCCGATGTGGGCGAGACCATCGACTTCCTCGAGTTCTACGCGCGCGAGGCGCTGCGCCTGGCCGCGGCGACCGCGCCGATTCAGCTGCCCGGCGAGCACGACGAGCTGCTGTATATTCCCCTGGGCGTGGGCGCGGTGATCTCGCCGTGGAACTTCCCCTTCGCCATCATGGCGGGGATGACGTCGGCGGCGGTTGTGGCGGGGAACACCGTGGTGCTGAAGCCCTCGAGCGACTCACCGACCATCGCGGCGCGCTTCATGGAGGTTCTGGAGGAAGCCGGTCTGCCAGGCGGCGTGGTGAACTTCTGTCCGGGGTCAGGCGGGACATTCGGCAACGCGGTGGTCGCTCATCCAAAGACGCGGTTCATCGCTTTCACGGGATCGAAGGAAGTGGGGCTGGACATTCACGAGCGGGCGGCGAAAGCGCAGCCGGGGCAGGTCTGGATCAAGCGCACCATTCTGGAGATGGGCGGGAAGGACTCGATCGTCGTGAGCGCGGATGCGGATTTCGACGCGGCGGTGGATGGAGTGATTGCGTCGGCGTTCGGCTTCAGCGGGCAGAAGTGCTCGGCGTGCTCGCGGGCGATTGTGGAGGATTCGATTTATCCGGAGTTTATCGACCGGCTGCGGGAGCGCGCGGAAAAGCTGACGGTGGGCGATCCGGCGACGAATCCCAACATGGGCCCGGTGGTGAGCGAAGGGGCGATGCGGACGATTCTCGACTACATCGAGATCGGCAAAAAGGAAGGCCGCTTGCTGGCCGGCGGCAAGGCGATTGAGACGCCGGAGAAGGGTTACTACGTGGCGCCGACCGTGATCGCCGATGTGGCTCCGAAGGCGCGTATCGCGCAGGAGGAGATTTTTGGGCCGGTGCTGGCGGTGATCCGGGCACGGGATTTCGATCATGCGCTGGAGATTGCCAACAACACGGAGTTCGGGCTGACCGGCGCGGTCTACTCAACGGATCGGGTGAAGCTGGACCGGGCGCGGCGCGAGTTCCATGTCGGGAATCTGTACTTCAACCGCAAGTGCACGGGCGCAATGGTGGGCGCGCATCCGTTTGGCGGGTTCAATATGTCGGGAACGGATTCAAAGGCGGGCGGTCCGGATTATCTGTACCTCTTCACGCAGGCGAAGTCGGTGGGCGAGAAGCTGACGAAGTAGGCCTGGCGCCGAAGGGTATCCAGAACCGTGTCCCTGAAGTAGAGCAACTCAAGTCGTGGAAGCGCATGAGAAAAGCCGTCAGGGCCGAAGCCCATTTGATTCTGCGGTCCTTCCGGCACCGGTTCGACTCCGCTCCTTTGGTGCTTCGCACAGGGCGGGCTTGAAGTCCTGCCCTGATATAAAGGCGCGATAGGAGCGATCGAGAAATCGGAACTTACACCGCCCTCGTGTTTTATGGAGCGCGGTTCCCAAAAAGCACATGCGACCGTTAAGAGCAGACGAAGCTGACATCTTGAACGCCTTGGTTGCGAGGCTACCGGAAGCTGAGAAGCCCAATGTGCCGGACCGCATCTTCGCAGTCGATCTGAATGATGGAGGCATGGGCAGCATTCGCCTCGTCGAAGGAGCAGACGATTCGAAACGGCGAATGGGACGAGAGTTGGTGTCCGTCAACTACACGGACGAAGACCAAATCCCCGTCCTAATTTCATTGAATGTGGATGAACGTGGTCACCTGTTCGAGATCGACATCTGGAAGGTAAACTTTAGGCCGCTTCTGCGCTACCCGGGCCCTGATGATCTTCGTCCGGAGAAATGATCTGGCGCTCGCTTCCCGCCGAAACTTCCGGTTGATCGGTAATTGGGAAAGTTTCGGCCGGTGCGTGCAGCCGTTATGGACAGGCATCCAGAGCAGCCCGCCAACAGGCAGCAGGCCGATTGACACCGAGAGGCTCATCGCCCGAACGCCCACGCCACCATCAGCGGGAACTCTTCGCGCCAGAATGCGCCGCCGTGCGACCCAGCTCGCTCGTTCATGACGACATCGGCACCAGCGTCGCGGAGCGCGTCCGCCCACGTCTGTGCGTTCGCGAGGAAGAATGGCTCCTGTGTGCCGGCGACAAGGTAGGTGCGCGGCAGCGGACTCGGCATAACGCCAGGCGGCTTGTAACCGCCGCCAGGCGAGGCGCACAAGACCGCACCGTAGATCTGCGGATGCCGAAGCCCAAGAGCGAGGGCCAGCTCTCCACCCGCCGACACGCCGAACACCGCCGTACGTTCGGCGGAGAGCGCCACGCCAAACCGCGATTGCGTCCATCGTCGAACCTCCTCGACGAAGAACTTCTCATGGGCCGCGAACCGATCCGGCTCAAAGCCCGGTGAGTACTCATGGAGCCGCAGCATCTCATCGGTCAGCCCATGGACACCGACGATCATCGTGGACGGCAGGTGGGCCTTCTCGAGCAACCGGCCCCACTTCGAGATTCTCTGACCGTCACCAGCGAAGACGACGGCTTCCGGCGGATCCGGTGGAATATAGACCGTGACGCTCCGTCCACCGTCATACTCGAACGTCTCGGTGACAGACTCTGCCGAGACTGCGCTGGTGGGCTCGGCGCTCGCTCCGTCGGGTTCACTTAGCCTGTGATTGACGTGATTGCGTGGTGGTGCGTCCACGGTGTTGCCTTAATCGATAGAACGACGGTCGCTCCGTTCCGCCGTGCCATCTGCAAACACTGTAAATGAGACGACCGGGATGCCGGATCGGTGAGTCTGTTCGCGACGGCGTCCGCCAAAGCGAGAAAGGCGCCGATGCCGGGTGGCAGCAGCGCCTTCGAAAGCAACACAGAAGCGGGATAAATACGGATTACAGGCCCTGCAGGATCTGTTCGCTGATGGCCTGAGCCGCCTCAGCCAGCATCCGATGGTGAATCGTAAACAGCGCCAGCTCCAGACGGTCCGAGACGCCGGTTTTGTCGTAGATGCTGCGCAGATAGTTCTTGATGACCTGCTCGGTGGTGCAGAGCCGGACGGCGATTTCCTTGTTTTTGCAGCCCTGGACGATGAGGGCGACGATTTTCAGCTCTTTGGGCGTGAGCCGGTCGCGGACGCGCGTGCCGACCGAGTCTTCCTCCTGCCCTGGGGTGTCGATGCCCGTGGCGCGGACCTGGCGGTCGCCCTGGCCGACGTGGCGCACGCAGTCGATGAGGGCGGGACCGGTCACGTTACGATGGGCAGCCCCGTTGACGCCGGCGCTGAACCACGGCTGGACCGACTCGCCGTTTTCCGCGATGACGATGCTGCGGCTGCCGGCGCCGAGAACGCGGGGCACCAGGGCCTGCGGGTCGAGTTTCAGGGAGGAGGAAAACAGCAGGATGGCGCCGCGGAAGGTTTCCAGAGCGGGGTAAAGCCGCTCGGGCTCCGAGCACTGGGCGATGATGCGGAAATCGTCTTCCATGGCCAGG
The DNA here is from genome assembly GCA_049579805.1 of Acidobacteriaceae bacterium. GTDB lineage: Bacteria > Acidobacteriota > Terriglobia > Terriglobales > Acidobacteriaceae > Palsa-343. Next base: position 53,881 of record JBAUOP010000127.1, on the reverse strand, counting down.
ATTTTGGCGGTCCCGGCTCTGAAAATGGCCTGATTATCAGCGAGAATGAGCTTATTCATTATGTCCGCTTCCTCAAAAAAACGTGCGTTGCGGGATCGTCCCCGAAACAGGTGAATCCAATGCGCGTCCGCTACTCCATAGGCGCGCGGCCGTGGTCATCGCCTGTGTCTCTGGGTGGGCACTTGATGTGGATCTTCCGCGCGAAGGCGGAGGAATGATGGGTCTTTGCACCGGAGGGTTCCGGGTAAAGTGTGGGGTGGATGACCTGTGAGCTGTTGCCACCATTCAGGACAAAAGTAACCCTCGAATGCTCAAAGGTCCTGTGACGTACGTCACGGGTGTAGGCGGCGCAGATGAGACTTTTGGGGGGTAGAATTTCCCACCCTGCCGGCGCCCGCAAGGATGGGGCAGCCCTCCATCTCGCAGGAAGGGCGGCTGCCCTGTAACGTAGTAGGTGAACCCCAGAGACGATTCCCGACAGCAAAACCCGATCCGAAAACGAGATAAGAACCGGATCCAGAACCAGGAAACAAGGAGCTCCCCCAATGGCCAGGCCGATTATTCTTGCGGTCGACGACGATGCCAGCGTGCTGGAAGCCGTGGTGCAGGATCTGCGGCGAAAGTATGGGCAGGAGTACAGGATTCTGCGGGCCGGGTCGGGGCAGGCGGCGCTCGACACCTGCACGCAGCTGAAGGAGCGCGGCGACGCGGTGGCGCTGATCGTGTCGGACCAGCGCATGCCGGGCATGACCGGCGTAGAGATGCTGGAGCGGGTGCAGGGGACATATCCGCGGGCGCGGCGCGTGCTGCTGACGGCGTATGCGGATACCGAAGCGGCGATCCGGGCGATCAACGCGGCGCGCATCCACTACTACCTCACCAAGCCGTGGGATCCGCCGGAAGAACGGCTGTATCCGGTGCTGGACGATCTGCTGGAAGAGTGGAACGCCGGGTACAAGCCGCCCTTCGAAGGAATCCGGGTGATCGGGCCGCGCTGGTCGCTGCGCGATTACCAGGTACGCAATTTCCTGTCGCGGAACCAGGTGCCCTATGTGTGGGTCGATCCGGAGCACAACGGCGAGGCGACCGAGCTGCTGAAGAAGTTCGGCGTGGACGACAGCCGGTTACCGGTGGTGCTGTTCCAGGATGGGACAGCCCTGGTGCAGCCCGGCGACAGCGAGCTGGCCGAGCGCGTCGGTCTGCGGACCCAGGCGAAGCAGGAGTTCTACGACCTCGTCGTGGCCGGCGCGGGCATGGCCGGACTGGCAGCCGCGGTCTATGGCGCGTCGGAGGGGCTGAAGACCCTGGTGCTGGAGCCGGTGGCGCCGGGCGGGCAGGCGGGGAGCAGTTCGAGGATTGAGAACTACCTGGGCTTTCCGCGCGGTGTAACCGGCGAGCGGCTGGCGCGGGATGCGTACGACCAGGCGCGCAAGTTCGGCGCGGAATTTGTGACGCAGCGGGCCACGGGGATCGAGAGCGACAGCCAGTACCACCACGTATGCCTGGGTAACGGTACAGAGGTGTCCTGCCGGGTATTCCTGATTGCCAGCGGCGTGTGTTACCGCCGGATTGAGGCGCCTGGGCTGGATCGGCTGCTGGGAGCGGGCGTCTACTACGGCGCGTCCCTGGCAGAAGCGCAGGCGTGCAAGGACGAGAAGGTGTTCGTTGTGGGCGGCGCGAATTCGGCGGGGCAGGCGGCGATGCACTTCTCCCGGGTGGCCTCTGAGGTAACCATGCTGGTGCGTGGGGAGTCGCTGGAAAAGAGCATGTCGAAATATCTCATCGATCAGATCGCAGGAACATCGAATATAAAGGTGGAGACGCGAAGCGAGATCGTGGAAACCATTGGAGACAAACGGCTGGAAGCGCTGAAGGTTCGCACCCCGCAGGGGGAACAGATGCGCGACGCAACTTCGGTGTTCCTGTTTATCGGGGCGGCGCCGCAAACCGGGTGGCTGCCGGAGACGATTCTGCGGGACGCGAACGGGTTTGTGCTGTCGGGGCGCGATCTGCGCAAAGAGGGACAGCTGCCGCCCGTCTGGCGCAGCGAGCGCGAGCCGTATTTGCTGGAGACCTCGTGGCCCGGTGTGTTTGTCGCCGGAGATGTGCGGCACGGCTCGATTAAGCGCGCAGCGTCCGCGGTGGGCGAGGGCTCCACGGCCGTACAGATGATGCATCAGTATCTGGCACAGTTCTAAATGCAGTAGCAGGAACGAGAGCGGATGGAAGTCAGGCAGGCGGAAACGCGAACGAGAACGGTGACCGAACAGGAGCTGGCGCAGCTCATCCGCGGAATTCCTCTTTTGACCGGCCTGAAACCCGAAGAATTGAGCTGCCTGGGCACCGTGGAGCTGGTGGAAGCGCCGGCGGGCACGACGCTCTACGAGCAGGGAACCAGCGTTCCCGACTTTTGCATGATGCTGGAAGGCGAGGTCCGCGCGCAGCGCAAAGAAGCCGACGGGATTGAAACTCTGCTGGCGTCGTTCCACTCCGGCGATTCGTTCGGGGAGGCGCCGCTGCTGCTGGGCTCCAAAGTGAGCGCCGTGCAGTGCGAAGCGGTCACGGATGTGCGCCTGTTGCGGGTGGACCTGGAAGGATTCTGGCGGCTGATGGCGACCTGTCCCACCGTGCGGCAGGGCATTCTGGTCAACGCCGCGCAGCGCATCCAGGCCTTCCAGGCGACGACGCTGCACCGGGAGAAACTGATTTCGCTGGGCACCCTGGCGGCAGGTCTGATGCACGAACTGAAGAACCCCGGAACCGCGGCCAAGCGATCGGCGTCGCTGTTGCGAGAGAACCTGATGCGGCTGCAGGACATCAGCCTGCGCTTTTGCCGCTCGCCGCTCAGCCAGGAGCAGTCGACTTGCCTGCTGGATATGCAGCACGAGGTACTGGCCCTGCAGAAGCCGAAGGCGGCGAGCACCCTCGAGGAGTCCGACGCGGCAGAGGAGCTCGGCGGGTGGCTGGAGAGCCTGGGCGTGCACGGCGCGTGGCAACTGGCGCCGACGCTGGTGGCCGCAGGCTGGCGACAGTCCGACATTGCCTGCGCCCAGCAGGCGTTTCCCCCCGAGGCCCTGCAGGATGCGCTCAACTGGCTGGAGTCGCTGATTTCCGCCATGCAGCAGCTGACCACCATTGAAGAGAGCCTGGGCCGCGTGACCGAACTGGTGATGGCGGTGAAGAAATACGCCTATGAGGACAAGAACGGCGAGCGGCTGCTGGATGTCCATGAGAGCATCCAGAGCACTCTGATCATCCTCGGGCACAAGTTCCGCTATAAGCAGCTCAATGTGGAGAAGGATTTTGCCGCCGACCTGCCGAAGCTCAAGACAAAGGGCACGGGACTGAGCCAGGTCTGGACAAATCTGCTCGACAACGCGACCGACGCGGCGCCCGAAGGCTCGAAGGTGCGGATCCGCACCTGGACGGAGGGCGGCGCGGTCTGCGTGGGCATCGCCGATCAGGGTTCGGGGATTCCGGCCGAGCAGCGCGAGCTGGTATTTCAGCCCTTCTACACCACCAAGCCGGCGGGCGTGGGCACAGGCCTGGGTCTGGACATCGCCAAGCGGATCGTGACCGGACAATACAACGGCACGATCGGATTCACATCCGAGCCAGGACGAACGGAATTCGTAGTGCGCCTGCCGCAAGGGTAGCCGATAACCTGGAGCAGCCAGGAGCCAGGAGGCGTCGGCGCTCTCTGTGTTCTCTGCGGTGAATGACGGCGTGCCCCGGGGCAGCGCGGAACCCAACAATCGGCAATCCCGCCTGGCTCCCAGCTCCCAGCTCCCAGCTCCCAGCTCCCGGCTACAGGCTACTGAGAGATAATATGCCTTGACAAGCATATGCCTGTATGGGTATATAAGAGACGTGGAAACGGTATTCGAAGTCATTGCGGAGCCGAGCCGGCGGGCGATTCTCAGCATGTTGATGGGGTCGGAGCAGTCGGTCGGGGAGATCGAGCAGCGCCTGGGCATGCCGCAGCCGACCGTATCCAAGCACCTGCGCGTGCTGCGCGATGCAGGGTTTGTGGAGGCGACCGTGGATGCCCAGCGCCGTCTGTACCGGCTGAGGCCGGAGCCGCTCAGGGAACTGGATGCGTGGCTGGAGCCGTTTCGAAGGTTCTGGTCCGCGCACGTGGATGCTCTGGAACGGCATCTGGACCGCATGGAGCAGGTAGAAGGAACGATAAAGAAGCCCCGAAGTCAACCGCGCGGCACCCACCGCGCAAAGGGAAAAGGAGAATCGAAATGAAAATCAAACTCACCAGCGTGTACGTCGACGATCAGGAGAAAGCTCTGCGCTTCTATACCGAAGTGCTGGGCTTCGTGAAGAAGGCGGACTTCAGCCAGGGGCCCTTTCGCTGGCTCACGGTGGCCTCCGCAGAGGAGCCGCAGGGCACGGAGCTGCAGTTGGCGCTCAACAATAATCCCGCGGCGCAGGCCTACCAGCAGGCGATCTTTCAACAGAATCAGCCGGCGGCGAATTTCTTTACCGACGACGTGCAGGCCGATTACGACCGCATGAAGGCCCACGGCGCCGATTTCAGCATGCCGCCGACGGACGTGAAGTACGCCTGGATCGCCACGGTCGACGACACCTGCGGCAATCGGATTCAAATCACCCAACTGAAGCAGTGGCAGGGCTGAAAACCATGGCGAGTCGCGCGGAGTATGTGCCGGGCCCCGCCTATGGGGCGCGGGTGGAAAAGGACGAGGAGCGGTGGACGCTCGTTCTGGTGCGGGAACTGCGCCATCCGCCAACGCGCGTCTGGGAGGCGCTGACCGATCCGGAACATCTGCGCGAATGGGCGCCCTTCGACGCCGACCGAAAACTGGGCAGCACGGGAGCGACAGTGGAGCTGACGTGGACGGGAACGGCACGGGTGACGGAAGCCGTCGTGACGCGGGCCGAAGCTCCGAAAGTGCTGGAGTTCGGGGACCTGCGCTGGGAGCTGGAGCCGCTGGGCAAAGGCACGCGGCTGACGCTGTGGCACGCCATCGATCAACGGTATATGGCGTGGGGCGCGGCGGGGTGGCACATCAGCTTCGACGTTCTGGATCGGCTGCTGGCCGGGGCGCCGATGGGGCGGATCGTGGGCGGCGAGGGCTGGCAGCGGCTGGTCAGGGAGTATTCACGGCAGTTCGGCACAACAACGCCAGGCGAGTCGAAGGCGGCACAGGAATCCTGAATCGGAAGGAGAAAACTCATGAAATCGAAATTGCACAAGCCGCTCGTTCCCGGAGAATCCAACATCCCGAGAGCCATCAACATTCTCTTTTGGGTTTTCACCGGGCTGTTCTGCCTGGAGATGAGCTTCACCGCTTATTACGAGCTGCTGCCGCAGGGGGCGCTGGCCTTCGCACGCCTGGGCTTCGCAAACGGCGCCTTCCGCTATGAGCTTTCCCTGGCCAAGCTGGTGGGCGTGGCCGTGCTGCTTCTCCCCATGATCCCCGCGCGACTGAAGGAGTGGGCCTACGCCGGCTTCGCCATCAATCTCATATCGGCGGTGATTGCCCACTCCTCGATCGCCGACCGCCGACTGGCCTTCGTGCCCTCGACGCTGACCGGCGTCTTGTGGGCAGCGTCTTACTTCTTCTGGCGGCGCCGGGAGAACGCGCGAGCGGACCAGAATAGAAACGAAGGACCATCAGGGAGCTACTTGGGTGCGGAGGGAGCGCTGGCCACGCCATCGGCATCCCACGCCGTGACGCGATAGTGGGTGCCCAGCACCGAGTGGGGATCGACCCAGGGATCCTGCTCGTCGGTCGCACAGCGATCGCAGATGAGTTTCCATTCGCTCGCGCCCGGAGCCAGGCTCTCAACGGAGTAGCGACTTGCGCCAGCGGAGCCGCGCCAGGCGACGAGGCCGCCAATGACGACCGAACTCACGACGGGCGGAGGCGGCACGGCATGTCGGGGAACCGGGAGACCCGACATCTGATACGCGTGGGTGCGCAGTTGCTGGGCACGGCCGGCCATGTCCTCCGCGGACATGACCAGCGTTGTACGTCCCGGGTAGTAGAGCGCCCACCACTCGCCGGATTCGCCTGTTCTGGCGAACTCGGCGTTGGTCGTATCCGCGGGAATGGGTTGGAAGCCAAAGTTGTCGAGGTGCCCCTGCAGTGCCCAGAAGCCGTCGCCGGAAATGTTGGGGTTGTTGAGGAAGCTGTCGAGGACCTGTTGCAGGTCGCCGGAAGTGGGCCAGTTGGTCTTGTCCCAGCCAAATTCATTCACGATGAAGACCTTATGATGGGCGACCACGGTGGCGGCGTCATGGGCAATGGTTTCCGCCGTCGTATGTTGCGTCGTAACGCCGAGGATCGAGTCCCAGTGCGGATATTCCTCGAACGCGAAAGCATCGACGCTGGGATTGTTCAGAATGTCGGGATCGTTCCGAAAGATACCGGTTGTGTCGAGATAGAGGTGGTGGTGATCGATGGACTTGATGTGTTCGCCGATGGTCTCGGACCAATGGGCCACATCGGCAAGATTGCCGTGCATAAAGACGGAGAAGATACCGCACATATTGCAGTTTTCCCAGGCCATGATGGTCGGGTCATCACGGTAGAGCACGCCGGTGATCCTGTTGCGGTGATTGAGCACCGCATCAATGTGGCGCTCGTACGCAGCGACGATCACAGGGTCCGTGAAGAAATCCTGAAAATTGGTCTTCCTGTGCCAGGCAAGGTACTGGCCGATGCCGCCCCCGGAGCAGGTTGCGCAGTCTCCGATGAGCGTGATGATCACCTTCATGTGATCCTTTGCGGCGACGGCCAGGGCGTAGTCCGACGACTGAAAGGCGTCCGGGTTAAAGTGGCCTTCTTCGGGCTCAATGCAGCGGGGACAGCCGACGGTGTCGCCCATGGTTTGCGAGCGGACCACCTTAGCGCCCATCTCCGCCGCAGTTGCGAAAACGTCGTCAATCTCAAAGTGCGAGGGGTAGCGGGGCCCGAATGGGTCGTGGGGCCCATAGCCTTCAAGGCCTAGCCATTCGATGTTGGGACCGCTGTAGCGAAAGGTTTTGCCGTCGAGCGTGAGGTGAGTTCCGCTGCGTTGCACAAAGGACTGGCCGTAGAGGCTGGACGCAATCAGGGTGAAGCACAGCAGGAGCGGGCGCATAGATTGTGGATTTCCTCTCGGCAAAATTAGAGGTCGGAGACGCCCTCCAGTATAAAGTCCAGGGTAGTGTCTCAGTTTGAAATCCACAGCCCTTGCGCCGGTGCTGACAGTGATGCCCACCGCCCCTATTTGGAAGCAGTAGAAGGTGCATTTGGTGCGGACATCGACTATGCCACGCTCCAGAAGATTTATGGCGCATCGGATGAGCCAGAGAAACGTTACAGCCCTGCACAGTGCATCGGCTCTGATATGAAGGTAGTCTCTGGTGACCCCGATCCGGCGCATGTTTCCACCAGCTTTGTGGAGCGCCAGAATCTTACGATGAGAATGTCTATGCGCCGGTTCACCCGGTTAACGAATGGCTTTTCAAAGAAGGTGGAGAATCATGCGGCTGCGGTTGCTCTGCATTTCATCCAGTACAACTTTGCGCGGGTTCACAAGACTCTGAGGATTACCCCGGCAATGGCTGCGGGCATTGCGGACCACGTTTGGAGCTATGAAGAAATTGCAGGACTGGCGCATTGAAGTGCTACATAGCACGGCCTAGAATGGAATAATGATTGCTATTCATGCCGCCTGCTGCCTCGTTTCGTCGCATTCCGGCGCTACAAATTCGACTAATTTGCGTGGGCACATTGACCAACTCGTTAAGTGCGCACATTGTGATGCGAAGTACCGCATTGAATATAATCCAACCGATTGCGAGCGAGTTGCGAACTTTAAGAATCTCCTGCTCGCTGGTGCTCAGGCGAGAGTGGATCACGATCACTTGACACGAATCCCCCTTGAGAGTCACACCGAAATTATCGGAATGGATACGATTTCAAACTGAGACACTACCAAGTCCAGGCCTGGCTTGCAGGTTCGCCTATGGCCCGGCTAAATTGGAACGAAAATCCGCAGCTTTCCAGAAAAGGGGTCTGTCGCGATGGAATCGGCGTCCGCAAAGATCGACGAGAAGGTCAAACAACTGGGGGACTGGCGCGGGAAGATGCTCGCAAAGCTGCGCGGGATCATTCACGCGGCCGATCCGGAGATTGTCGAGGAGTGGAAGTGGGCGAAGGCGACAAATCCCGGAACCCCGGTCTTCTCCCATGCCGGGATTATTTGCACCGGCGAGACCTACAAGAGCGTCGTGAAGCTGACCTTCGCCAAAGGAGCATCGCTGCCCGATCCGGCAGGACTGTTCAACTCGAGCCTCGAAGGGAATGTGCGGCGGGCCATCGACGTTCACGAAGGCGACAAGGTGAATAAGGCGGCGCTGATGGCGCTGATTCGCGCGGCGGTGACGCTGAACGTCCAGGGGAAGAGCAAAAAGAAAGCGAAGTAGCAGGTGAGGACCGGACGCGGCTCCGGGCCACAGGCCGAAAAGTGGCTGCCCCGGAAATGGTGCAGTCATGGAGGGTAATACCCAAAAGGTATTACCCTCCATGTGCTTTGTTATCAATCAAATACATTTTGGGGCACCGGGGGGTACCCCTTCTGCCGGTTTAGGCGGGTGTTCCAGCGCCACGCAGGTCGAAGCGGTCGAGGTTCATCACCTTATCCCAGACCGCGACGAAGTCCTGGACGAACTTCTTGTGCGCGTCCGCGCTTGCGTAGACTTCCGACAAGGCGCGGAGCTGAGCGTTAGAGCCGAAGATCAGGTCGGCGCGCGTTGCCGTCCACCGAACCTTGCCCGATTTGCGGTCGCGCCCTTCAAAGACGTCCTGCGCGTCGGAAGTCGCCTTCCACACAGTCCGCATGTCGAGCAGGTTGACGAAGAAGTCGTTGGTGAGCGCTTCCGGCCGATCGGTGAAGACGCCGCTTTTGGCGCCGCCGACGTTGGTGCTGAGCATGCGCATGCCGCCCAGCAGCACTGTCATTTCCGGCGCGGTCAGGTGGAGCAGCTGAGACCTGTCGAGCAGCTCAACCTCGGCCGGCGCATGACCATTGCGGTTGGTCCAGGAGCGATAGCCGTCGGCCTGGGGTTCGAGAAAGCCCACGGACTCGACGTCCGTCTGCTCCTGTGAGGCGTCCATACGCCCTGGGCTGAAGGGAACAGTGACGCTGATGCCGGCATTTTTTGCTGCCTGTTCAACGCCCGCGCATCCGGAGAGGACAATCAGGTCGGCGAGCGAAATTTTCTTCCCGCCTGACTGTGCCTTGTTGAACTCGCTCTGGATGCCTTCCAGGGTCGTCAGCACCTTCTTCAGCCGCTCAGGCTCGTTGACTTCCCAGTCCTTTTGCGGAGCGAGACGGATGCGCGCGCCGTTGGCGCCGCCGCGTTTGTCGGAGCCGCGATAGGTGGACGCCGCGGCCCAGGCGGTCGAGATCAGCTGCGAGACGGTCAGCCCCGAAGCGAGGACTTTCTGCTTGAGCGAGGCGATGTCCTTCGCGTCGACGAGGGGATGGTTGACGGCGGGAATGGGGTCCTGCCAGATGAGCTCTTCCTTCGGAACTTCCGGGCCGAGATAGCGGGCGCGGGGGCCCATATCGCGGTGGGTCAGCTTGAACCATGCGCGGGCAAAGGCGTCGGCCAGCTCGTCAGGATGCTCGTAGAAGCGGCGCGAGATCTTCTCATAGATGGGATCGAGCCGCAGCGAGAGATCGGTGGTGAGCATGGCGGGCGCGTGCTTTTTCGAGCCGTTGTGCGCGTCCGGAACGGTGCCTGCGCCTGCGTCTCCTTTGGGCTTCCACTGCCAGGCGTCGCCAGGGCTTTTCGTCACTTCCCAGTCGTATTCGAAAAGATTCTCGAAGAAGCCGTTGTCCCACGCGGTTGGCTTCGTGGTCCACGTGACTTCCAGGCCGCTGGTGATGGCGTCGCCCGCGATGCCGGTAGCATAGGCGCTGGACCAGCCCAGGCCCTGTTCCTCAATGGGAGCGCCTTCGGGCTCACGCCGCAGCTGGGTGCCGGCGCCGGCGCCGTGAGTCTTGCCGAAGGTGTGACCGCCGGCAATCAGGGCGACGGTTTCTTCATCGTTCATGGCCATGCGGCCGAAGGTCACGCGGATATCTTTGGCGGCCGCAACGGGATCGGGCTTGCCCTCGGGGCCTTCTGGGTTGACGTAAATCAGGCCCATGGTCGTCGCGCCGAAGGGATTGGCGAGATCGCGTTCGCCGGCATAGCGCTGCTCCGTCCCCATCCACGTGGCTTCGGCGCCCCAGTTGACGTCCTGATCGGGTTCCCAGACGTCGGCGCGGCCGCCGGCGAAGCCGAAGGTTTTGAAACCCATGGTTTCCAGAGCGACGTTGCCGGCGAGGATAATGAGGTCGGCCCAGGAGATTTTTCGGCCGTACTTCTGCTTGACGGGCCAGAGCAGCCGGCGAGCGCGATCAAGGTTCACGTTATCGGGCCAGCTGTTGAGGGGAGCGAAACGCTGCTGGCCTCGGCCGCCGCCGCCGCGGCCGTCGTGGGTGCGGTAGGTGCCGGCGCTGTGCCAGGCCATGCGGATGAAGAGCGGGCCGTAGTGGCCGAAGTCCGCGGGCCACCAGTCTTGGGAGTCGGTCATCAGCGCGGCCAGGTCCTTCTTCAAAGCCTCGTAATCGAGACTGGTGAATTCGTCGGCGTACTTAAAGTCCTCGCCCATGGGATCGGAAAGGGAAGAGTGCTGGTGGAGGATATTCAGGTTCAGCTGGTTCGGCCACCAGTCCCGATTGGACCGGGGAGCGCTGTAGGCGTGCTGGACCGGGCATTTTGCTTCCGTTGCCATGTGTTCTCCTTCTTGAGGGTTGAAAGCCTGTGCCGGGTCCGGTCGAGGACCCTGGCAGCGATGTGTGGTGTGTTCGCCTCGCGGGGCCGGGTGGAACCCGTCGCACGCGCGTGATTGTGCAGGTTCTGAACAGACCAATGTAGCACCCTGGAGAGGTATAGTTCCAATAGAGATCGCCCATCCGACGTATAGGGAGAGCCTATGGAATTCCACCAGTTGCGTTACATCTGCGCGATCGCGGAAACGGGCAGCTTCAGCCGCGCCGCAGAGCGCTGCGAGGTGGCCCAGCCCTCGCTCTCGCAGCAGGTGCTGAAGCTGGAGGAGGATCTGGGAGCGAAGCTCTTCGATCGGCTGGGCCGCAGCGTCCGCCTCACCGAGGCGGGGCGAGCGTTTCTGCCGCATGCGCGCGCGATTCTGAACCAGATGGAAGCGGCGCGCTCCAGCGTGGCCGGCCAGCGCGCGGATCTGCACGGCAGTGCGGCTGTGGGGGTGATCCCAACCATTGCGCCCTATCTGATGCCGCGCACCACGGCCGCCTTTGCGAAGAAATATCCCGAAGCCAAGCTGCGCATTGTGGAGGCAACCACGCCGGTCCTGATCGAAAGCCTGCGGACGCTGTCGATCGACCTGGCCATTCTGGCGCTGCCGCTGCGGCACAAGGATCTGGAACTGTTTCCGATGCGCCGCGAGCCGCTCTTTGCCGTGCTGCCGAGAGAGCATCCCCGCGCCGAGGCAAAGTCGATGGCGCTGCGGGAACTGCGCGGATCGTCGTTCGTGATGTTGCGCGACGGCCACTGCTTCCGCGACCTGAGCCTCGACGCCTGCGCGCACGCGCGGGTCAAGCCGCGTATCGCGTTCGAGAGCGACCAGTTCAGCAGCGTTCTGGGCATGGTGGCGGCCGGCGTCGGGGTCTCGATTGTCCCCGAGATGGCGGTGGACCGGAACGCCGGCTGCCGGTACGTGCCGTTGAGCGACGCGCGCGCCGCACGGACCATTGTGGTCGCGGTGCTCAGGGGCCGCAGCTTCAACCGGGTGCAGCAGGCATTTCTGTCGGGGGTCCGAGCTAACGGAATGTGACGGTTACGCCGAAATGCTCCAAAAACGGTGCAAGTGACTGATTCTGCTGGCATGTGACGGCGGTCACTTACCTCGCGAAGGAAGGCGGGAGACTATGGCTCTACCGTGAGAGCGACGCGGGCAGATGTTGAAACGTTGGGAAGAGGTTGTGAAGATGGGCGCCGCGAATCTGATCGACAAGCTCGTGGAGATTGAGCGGGCGGTGGGCAGGACCCGAACCGCCGAGGTACATGCTTTGGTGCTGGAAGCGCAGGGTTGTGTGCTGGAGATCCAGCGGCAAGTGATCGAGACGCTGCGGGAAAACGCGCGGCTGCGGGAGCGGATGGAGAAGTACGAGCCGACCTCGCCAGCGCGTCACCGAGAACCCCGGCTGCCGACTCATGCGGAGATCGCCCGGGATCTGGCGAAATGGCCGGGGCCGGCGACTGAGGAGCCAACGGTGATGCCGATCCTGCAGTCGGCGTCGTGAGACATCGGGAATGAGTCGGGCGAGCCAGGCTTCGCGCGAGAGTTTCGCGGTGGTCGAGCGGGTCATGTCGGCTCAGGTCCGGTTTTCCATTGACAATTGTGGAGCGGGTAGTCCAGGCTAGCCGCATCCTAAAGCGCCTCCTGTCCCCGCAAAAGAAAACGCCGCCATACTGGCGGCGTTCTTCTTTTAGGACGAATGGAACGGCGGGCTGTTCCATTTTGGTCCTGATCCGGGCTGTGACACGCAGCCGCGGGACCCTTCAGGCGATCGTGCTGCGGGCGGCGTTGAGGTTCTCGTCGAAGAGGCACAGGCTGTTGCGGCCGCCTTCCTTAACGGAGTACATGGCGGCGTCGGCGTTGCGGAGGAGCTCGTCGACGCCGGTGCCGCCTTCGGGGTAGATGGCGACGCCGACGCTGAGCGTGAGGCGGAGGTCGCGCTCGCCGATGCGGATGGGCTGAGCTGCATTGCCGATGATCTGCTGGCCGCAGTAGCGGACATCGTCCAGGGTGCGGAAATCGGGCATGACGATGACGAACTCGTCGCCGCCCACGCGGGCGACGGTGTCGGATTCGCGGACGGAGGAGAGCAGACGCTGGCCGATGGTGGCGAGGAGGCGATCGCCGTCGACGTGGCCGAGGGAGTCGTTGATGCGCTTGAAGTCGTCAAGGTCGATCAGGAAGACGGCGACTTTCTGATCGTGCTCGTCGGCGCGGAAGATGGCCTGGCGGAGGCGCTCATGCAGGAGCGTGCGGTTGGCGAGGCCGGTGAGGTGGTCGTGGTGGGCGAGGTAATGGACATGGTCGGAGCGGCGGCGGTGCTCGGTGACATCGCGGCTGGTGATGGCGATGCCGTTGCCGAGCGGGACGACCTGGACGTTGAGCCAGGTGGCCTGAATCATGTCGTCATCGATGAAGACCTCGCAGGTGTAGGGGAGTCCGGTGCGGACGACCTCGCGATAATGCTCGATGAGGCCCGAGCGGATCATAAAGGGGCGGACTTCGGTGAGGATTCTGCCGTAGAGGGATTCGCGGGGGACGCCGAGGCGGCGCTCGGCGTTGGGATTGATGTAGGTGAAGCGGAAATCGGTAATGGCGCCGGAAGCATCGGGGACGCCGTCGAAGATGTAGAAGTCATCGAGGCTGCATTCGGCAGCCGCATAGAAGCGAGCAGGATCGGGCGCGCCGGTTGGGCGACCGCGGCGAGAAAAGACGGAATGAACAAGAGCGATCGTGCGGCCCCAGAGACGTTGGGTGAACATATCCAGCTTTCGGCTCTGCGGAAAAATGGGGATTCCGGTAAAGATTATACGGTCGCGATGGTGCCGCTCTTCATGCCCGGACCGGGGGATCGAAGAAACGCGATTGGGGGAGAACGTAGGTCAGGTTACAGGTTACAGGTTACAGGTTGCAGGGCACAGGTTACGGGGTTAGCGCTTGCTCTAGCGCTGACTCAGTTCGCGTGCGGCGACTTTGCGATTGAATTCCGCGGAGCCCTTGCGGGGGACGCTGAGGGACTGCCAGCGGTCGCAGGCGAAGTGTTTGGCGAGGAGGATGATCTGGCCGACGTGGTGCGGATAGTGCGCGAGCTGGCGGTTGATGGCCTGCATCACGGAGTGCGCTTCGCCGCGGATGGTGACGGTGCGGGTGAGGTCGGCGTCGGTGAGCGGCTCGAGGGCGGAGAAGAGGCAGGCCCATCCGGCTTCCCAGGCCTGGAGCAGAGCGGCACGCGTGGCGGGCGGCTCTTCGAACTCGGAATCGCGCTGGCGGTCAGGCTTTTCGCCGTCGGTGGTGAGGAAGTCGGTCCAGCGCGAGCGCATGTTGCCGGCCATGTGCTTCACGATGGTCGCGATGGAGTTGGCCTCACCGTCGAGGGGTTGCGTGAGCTGTTCATCGGAGACTTGCGCGATGGCGCGCTCGCCAAGTTTCTTGTAATGCGCGAAGAGGGAGCGTGCGTCTTCGAGGTAGGAGGTCGTGAACTGGAGCGCCATGAGGATGAGTCTAGCTCTCAGGCGCGGATGGCGACGAGGAAGGCGACCATGGCGGCGGTGAGGGCGAGGACGCGGAAACGGTGCAGAAGGTCCCAGCGATCGTGCTCGCGCAGGGCTTGTTCGGGGGTGGTGCCGGGCGCGGGGCGAATCATGCGGTTGTTGATGGGCACGAGGAAACGGAGGGTAAACACGATGACAAAGGCCCAGACGGCGCAGGCGGCGATGAGCAGCGGCACCTGAGGGCTGTGACGCAGGAGAACCGTTTCGACGAGGAGGAGTACGAAACTCAGGACGTACCAAAAGGGCATGGCGGCGCCGAGGCGCGCGGCAAACGGCTGGATGAGCGCGAGCTGGGAGCGGTCGTCGAGGCGGCGGAGGATGGGATCGATGAAGGCGGCGACGGCGAACTCCGTGCCAATGAGCAGGCCGAGCGACAGCGTGGTGAGGATATTCAGGATCATGACTGGGTGCCTCCTTTTTTGGCTTCCGGGGATAAGACGCGGGGCGGGCGTACACTGACGCAAAGGTTTGTACTGACAAAGTTGTCAGTGCAGAAGGCGGATTCCGATGCCGGTTTCGAAGAAAGAAATCTCTCCGTGCCCCATTGACGCGATGCTGTCGGTGATCGATGGGCGGTGGAAGGGGACGATTCTGTGGCGGCTGTCGAACGGGCCCATGCGCACCAGCGAACTGCGGCGGAGCATTCCGGAGATGACGGAGCGGATGCTGATCCGGCATTTGCAGGAGCTTGTGCGGGACGGGATCCTGGTGCGGCACGACGAGCGCAGCGTGCCGCCATGCGTCCGGTACTCGATCTCGAAGTATGGGTGGACGCTGGTACCGGTGCTGGAGGTGATCTGCGCGTGGGGGCGGACACACCTGAAACGGATCTGCGCCGGGGGACGGGGCTGAGAGTCATCGCGAGCCCGTGACGAGAGCGGCCCCGCGGATCCCTTATTCGGAGCGGAGGGCCTGCATGGGATCGATGGCGGCGGCACGGCGGGCGGGGATGAACGAGGCCAGCATGGCCAGCACGAGGACGGAGAACGCGGCCAGGGTCAAAACGACGGGATCGAGGGCGCTCACGCCAAAAAGCAAAGTACGCAGCAGGTGGGTCGCCGCGATCGCGCCGCCGAGGCCGATGAGGCATCCTGCGACGGCGAGTTTGAAGCCGGAGGCGAGGACGAGGCCGACGATGCCGCCACGCTGCGAGCCCAGAGCCATGCGGATGGCCATTTCATGGATGCGCATAGCGACCGTGAAGGCGATGACGCTGTAGATACCGAGGACCGCGAGCAGGAGAGCCGCGCCCGCGAAGGCCGAGATGAGGACGGTATTGAAGCGCCGCGGAGCTTCGGATTCGCTGAGGGCGTGGTCCATGGTTTCCACCTGGGTGAGCGGCAACTGCGGGTCGAGGGAGCGTACCGTCTTGCGGAGCTGGTTCTCCATCAGCTGAGGGGGCATGGCGGTGCGGACGACGATGTAGCCGCCGTTGCCGTTGAGGTCGGCAGGCGAGGCGAGGACGCCGGCGAAGCCCTCGAAGGCATCGACGGGAATGTAGTACTGCTGGCGCGGGGCGGCGTCGGGAGAGCCTTCTTTCATGCTGGCGACTTCGCCGACGACGGTGCCCCAGGGCGTCTGCATGGCAGAGGTGCCGAGGCGCATGCGCTTTCCGATGGGGTTCTGCCCGGGCCAGGACTGCTGGGCGAGCCGCTGATTCACGACGACAACGAGCTGGGCGTGAGGCTGGTTATCGGCTTCGGTGAAGAGGCGTCCGCGGAGCAGCGGAATGCCCATGGCCCGGAAGAGATCGCCCTGGACCTGGATGGGCGTGGCGAGATCGATGGCGCCCGGCTGTTTGGGCACGTAGCCTTCTGCGACGAAGGCGCTGTTCCCCTGATTGCCGTTGGCGGGCAGGAAAGAGCTAAGGCCGACGGATTCGACGCCGGGGAGAGCCTGCACCCGGCGCAGCAGTTCCCGATTGAACCGGTCGACAGCAGGCTGGGTGCCGTATTCCTCACGCGGGAGATTGTAGGAGGCGAGGAGTGAGTGATCCGGGTTGTAGCCGAGGCTGGCGTCCCGCATCTTCTGAAAGCTGCGCAGCAGGAGGCCGGAGGCGGCCAGCAGGATCAGCGCGACGGCGATTTCCGTGATGACGAGGCCCGAGCGCAGATGCGCATGGCCGGAGCCGGAGGTGCCGGTGCGCCCGCCTTCTTTGAGGGTGTCATTCAGGCCGGTGCGCATGGCGGCAAAGGCTGGGGCGACGCCGCTGACGATGCCGGTGACGATGCCGAGCCCGAGAGCAAAGATGGCGACGCGCCAGTCGAGGCGGATGTTGGCGATGAGGGGAAGATTTTCGGGAAGACTGCTGACGCCGACTTTCAGCGCGATGGCGGCGAGGATGAGTCCGAGGACGCCGCCGGTGACGCTGAGGACAAGGCTTTCCAAAAGCGCCTGGCGCAGCAGCGTGGTGCCGCTGGCCCCGAGCGCGAGGCGAACCGCCACTTCGCGGCGGCGGCGGATGGCGCGGACGAGGAGGAGTCCGGCGAGGTTGGCGCAGGCGATGAGCAGCACGACGGCGACGGCGAGGAAGAGAGTGCGGACGAGCGGTTTGGCCTGGGCCACGACATCCTCATGCAGTCCGCGCACGATGGGGCTGATGTGCAGACTGGCCATGAAGGCCGGGTAGCCGCGCATGATCTCCTGCGCCACGCGGTTGGCGTCCTGCTGAGCCTCGGCATCGGTGACGCCCGGCTTGAGGCGGCCGACCATCTGATAGCTCCAGTTGGATTGTGCGCCGCCGGTGAGCTCATCGGGTCGCAGACTGAGGGGAATCCAGAGCTCGACGCGCATGGCCTGGCCGGCGATGAGCGGGAACTCAAAGCTGCGGGGCATGACGCCGGTGACAATGTAGGGTTTGCGGTCGAGGAGGATCTTTTTGCCGAGGATGTTGGGGTCGCCGTGGAAGCGCGATTGCCAGGTGGAATAGCTGAGGACGGCGACCTGCTGGTGCTGCTGGTCCTCTTCAGGAGTAAAGGTGCGGCCGAGGAGTGGCGCGACCTCGAGAGCGGAGAAGACACCCGGCGTCATGCGCGAAGCCATGACCTGCGCGGGCGCGCCGAGGCCGGAGAGCTCATAGCTGGCGAAGGTGTATCCGCCGAGCGCGGAGAAACTGTGAGTGTCGCGGCTGTAAGCGACGATGTCGGGGCCGGTGACGCCGGCTTCGTTCTGGCCGTTGATCTCGGCGCCGGAGATGGTATCGCTGAGGATGACGAGACGGTCGGAATGAGGGAAGGGCAGCGGGCGCAGGAGCACACCTTCCACGATGGAAAAGATGGCGGTGGTGGCGCCAATGCCAAGGGCGAGCATGAGGACGGCGGTCATCGAAAAGCCCGGTGACTTGAGCAGGTGGCGAACGGCGAGCTTCAGATCATTGGCCAAAGACACGGGCACTCTCCACGGACGGCGGGATGACGAGCAGGATCGAGCCTCGTCTGTTTCCAGATACGCGAGGGTGAAGGGGCTGGTTCCCTGGGGACAGGGCGGGGGAACGATGAGGGTTAAGGCGAAGCTGCGAAAGGCGCAACGGCGGAGGTGTGGAAAGCACGTTGATGGGAGCAGGATATTGGCCGATGAGGGGGAGAGACGCCCGTACCTCGGGTGGCGCGTGCCGTCCGAACCAGGGCAGGCAGAGTGAAGGTGCGCGCGGGAGGGTTCTCCAGCAGGCATGTTTGCGATCATCGGCATTTTGGCGGTCTTCGGGGCGGTGGTGGCCGGCTATCTGATGGAACATGGGCACCTGGCGGTACTGGTGCAGCCGGCAGAGCTGCTGATCATCGGCGGAGCGGGCGTGGGCACGCTGCTGATTGCCAACCCGCTGCGGATCCTGAAGAAGATTGCGGGGGGAGCGGCAGGGATCTTCGGTGGCTCGCCATTCGGCAAGGCGCGCTATCTGGAGACGCTGCGCATGATGTATGAGCTGCTGCAGAAGGCGCGGCGCGGCGGCATGCTGACGATTGAAACCGACGTGGAAAAGCCGGAGGAGAGCGAGATTCTGAAGAAGTATCCGGCCTTTCTGAAGGACCACCATGTGCGGGACTTTGTGTGCGACACCATGCGCATGGTGATCACCGGCGGAGTCGATGCGTTCGATATGGATCAGATGATGGAGCTGGACATGGACGTGCAGCACCAGAGCAGCGAAGAGCCGGTGAGCGCGCTTTCGACGATGGCAGACTCGCTGCCGGGGCTGGGGATTGTGGCGGCGGTACTGGGCGTGGTGATCACGATGGGGGCACTGGGCGGCCCGGCGGAGGAGATCGGGCACAAGGTGGCCGCCGCGCTGGTGGGGACGTTTCTGGGCATTCTGCTGTGCTACGGGCTGGTGGGGCCGGTGAGCCAGAACATGGCCAAGTTGATCGGGGAGGAGCACGCGTATTTGTACGTGCTGCGGGTGCTGATGCTGGCGTTTATTCGCGGGCAGCCGCCGGTAGTGGCGGTGGAGGTGGGGCGGCGGGCCATTCCGTCGCACGTACGGCCTTCGTTCGCGGAAGTGGAGGATGCCTGCCGGAATGGTGGAGCGGCGGCAGCGGCGCCGGCCGCGAAGGAATCGGCGGCCTAGAGCGGCATTGCAGAGAGGAACCCCATGGCGGCGGGCAAGCCGATCATCATTATCAAAAAGAGGAGCGGGCACGGCGGCCATCACGGCGGTGCGTGGAAGGTTGCCTACGCGGATTTTGTGACCGCGATGATGTCGCTGTTCATCGTGCTGTGGCTGATGAACACGAGCCAGAAGGTGCGGCAGGCGGTAGCGGGCTACTTCAACGATCCGCGGGGCAAGACCACGCAGACCGGAACCGACCAGTCAGGGAGCAGCGACAACCTGGCCCTGACCGAGAAGAACATTCCGGACCTGAAGAAAAAGATCGAGGAAGCGATCCGAAAGATGAATGACCTGAAGGCGCTCGAGAACCAAATCCAGATCACGATCACGCCGGAGGGATTACGCATCGAGCTGCTGGAGACAAAGGACGGGACATTTTTTGACACGGGCAGCGCGCAGCTGAATGCGAACGGGAAAGAATTGCTGGAGATGCTGGCCGGGCAGCTGGGGCAACTGCCCAATCGAATTTCGATTGAGGGGCACACGGATGCGCAGCCGTATGCGTCGAAGGATGGATACAACAACTGGGACTTGTCCACGGACCGGGCGAACGCGGCGCGGCGGGTGATGCAGATATCGGGGCTGCGGGAGAACCAGGTCCTGGAGGTGCGGGGGTATGCGGATCAGAAGCTGCGAGTGCCCTCGAATCCGCTGGATCCTTCGAACCGGCGGATCTCCGTGATCGTGCGGTATCTCACGGCGAATGCTCCGCCCGTGCCGGCGGAGAAGCCAGCGCCCGGTTCAGCAGGCGGCCAACCCGAAGCGCCGGTCGCAGACGCGACGGCGCCCCCCAGGGAGAGTCCCGGTGCGGCGAAGAGCGGGACTGCATCGAGCGGACTCGCGGCGGAGAACCCTGGAACGAGCGCCAACGTCGACGCGGCCCGGACCGCCGCTGCCAGGGCGAAGCCCTCGGCGGGCAAACCGGCGGCACCTGCGACGAGCGCAGTGACGCGGCTGTGGCAGAAGATACGACGGAAAAGGTAGCTCGCGCCGATACGCCCCGCACCCGCCATGCACAGCTTCCCTGCGCGCCCAGGGGAAGTCCCGGCCACGGCAGCTTTGAAAGGAACGCACAGCGCCTCAGTCGCCTGCGGCAGCGTGAAGACCGGATTCAACATATCGATTCTGGCCGCGCTCGCTCAGCGCATTCTTCCTCTCTGCCTGCTCCCACGCAACCTCCCGGCTGAAAAGTCTCTTTCCTCGGACGATGCACGACAGCGGCTGGTGATCAGCTACATCTACGATCTGCCCTTTGGCCGGGGGATGCGTTTTCTCTCCGGCGCCCATGGCCTGATGAATCAGGTGCTGGGCGGTTGGGGCGTGGGCGGTGTCACCACGCTGATGACAGGATTCCCCCTCGGCTTTACCACGGCCCAGAACCTCACTAATTCCTCCGGTGGCGGTTCGCGGCCCAACTATGTGCCCGGCTGTAACAAAAATCTTTCCGGCGGCGCCACGCAAAGACTCGGTGAGTGGTTCAACGCCGCATGCTTCGTACAGCCTGCGCCCTTCACTTTCGGCGATGAGTCCCGCAACGATCCAACCCTGCGCGCACCAGGCGTGGCGAACTGGGACGCCTCCGCTTACAAGACCTTCCCCTTCACTCGCCGTGAAAATGTAAACATGCAGTTCCGTGCTGAGGCTTTTAACCTTTTTAACCGCGTACAATTCGGTTACCCCGGCCTGCAGCAGGGGGCATCGAACTTTGGCATTGTCAGCAGTCAGCTCAACAATCCGCGGCTCCTGCAGTTTTCTCTGCGCCTGAATTACTGAATCCCGACGGAGGTGGAAAGATCGGCATGCAACGCCGCGACTTTGTAAAGGCGGCCCTGGCGGCCTCGGTCAGCTCCAGAACTTTGCTGGGCCAGAACTCTCCGGCGCAGGTCGCTCCTTCCGCCCCGCCGCCCACCCCACCGGCAGCCGCGGCCGCGCCCGCTCCTGGCCCTGTTCCGTGGATGCGCGGACTGATGGAAGCGAAGCCGCTGCACCTGACGCCACCTGTCCCTGACGGGGTGGCTGGAACCACCACGCGCTTCTTCAGCGATCGCCAGATGGCCACACTGCGGCAACTTTGCGAGCTTCTGATGCCGCCGCTGAAGGGGTATCCCGGCGCTATTGACGCAGGCACGCCTGAATTTCTCGACTTCCTGATCTCCATCTCTCCCGCCGACCGTCGCCACATGTACGCGTCGGGCCTCGACTGGCTCGATGCTGAAGCGCGTAATAAATTCCAGGTGCCCTTCGATGCCGTCACCGCCGCCCAGGCGGACGCACTCATCCGCCCGTGGCTGCGCGCGTGGATGTCCGACCACCCTCCCACCGAGCCGCACGCCCACTTCATCAACGTTGCGCAGAGCGATATCCGCACCGCGACCATTAACTCGGAAAAATGGAACCAGACCGAAGTTACCCTCGGCAGTCAACCCTCCGGTTTTGGACTTTACTGGTACCCCGTGGATCCGGACATCGACAAGAAATATATGCCGCGTGACTGAAGTCGCCAGACAGCCGGTTCAGTCTCCCCGGAAGGACATCAAGTGATCAATCGAGAACCCGTGGATGTGCTGATCATTGGCTCCGGACATTCCGGCGGCATGGCGGCCAAAATCCTCACGGAAAAAGGTATTTCCTGCCTCATCCTCAATGCCGGCCCGGTCGCCGACGTGCCTAAGGATACCGAGGTCCGGCAGGCGTACACCCTGCCCTACCGCGGATTCAAACAGCCTGGGCGTGTGCCTCACGTCTTCCAGTCAAACGAATTCGACGCGAACACCTGGGTCGATGAGAAAGAAGTTCCTTACACCTATACGCCCGGCCAATCCTATAACTGGGTGCGCGTGCGCCTTTTCGGCGGTCGCTCCTTGTTCTGGTCACGCCAGTCCTTCCGCCTCAGCGATTACGAGCTCAAGGCGAAGTCTCACGATGGCTTCGGCGAGGACTGGCCCATCAGTCTGGCCGAACTCGCTCCTTACTACTCCCGCGTCGAAGCCATCTTCCGCGTCCAGGGGGATCGCTATGGGCTGCCCCAATACCCCGACGGCAACTTCATTCCGGACGACTCGCCCTGGTGTGGCAGCATGCAGCGCCTCCGCTCCGCCGGCCAGGCGCGTGACATTCCGGTGTGCAAGCCGCGCAGTTCCCTGGGTATCGATGGGCTGGCCAGCTCGGTTAATCTGCTGCTGCCCGATGCTCTGGCTACCGGAAAGCTCGAGGCCATTCCCAACGTGGTGGTGCGCGAGCTGCGCACCGATCCTGCAACCGGCCTCGTCCGCGAAGCCCATTTCGTCGATCGCCTCTCGCGCCGTGAAATGTCCGTTCGCGCCCGGGTCGTCATTCTCGCGGCGGGTACGCTGGAAAGCACACGCCTGCTCCTGAACTCGAACCTTGCTAACTCCAGCGGCGTCCTCGGCCATTACCTCATCGACCAGACCTATGGAGTCGGAATCGTCTGCTCCGTCCCCGAGGCACGCAACGGCCATACCAGCCGCGAGCTGATGGAGGGCGGCGCCCTCATTCCCCGCTTTCGTAATCTCACCGTTAAGGCGAAAAACTTCATCCGCGGCTATGCCCTTAACTGCTACAGCAGCACCCATCCTATGGATCCTCGCAGCTTCGCCGCCTATGGCACGGAGCTCCAGGACAAGCTCGACCGCTACAGCGGCAGTGGCTTGTCCATGAATATCATGGGGGAAGTCCTTGCTCATTACGATCACCACGTCAGCATTGACAAAACCACCGTCGACGCCTGGAACATCCCGGTCCTGCACATCGACACCCGCTACACCGACAACGAATTCAACATGGCGAAAGATGCTGTGGACACCAGCAGCGAACTGGCCGAAGCCGCCGGCTTTGAGATTCTCACCAAAAACTATGAGCCCAATCCGCCCGGTTACAGCATCCACGAGTTGGGGACCTGCCGCATGGGCAACGATGCGAAGACCAGCGTCCTGAATAAGTGGTGCCAGAGTCACGACATCAGGAATCTGTTTGTAGTCGATGGAGGCAGCTTTGTCAGCGGCGGCTGGCAGAACCCCACCATGACCATCCTGGCCCTGGCAATGCGCGCCTCCGAGCACCTGGCTGAGGAGATGCGCCAGGGCTCCGTTTGACGAGCGCTTAGAGAGCTCCCGCACTGGCGCGCACGGGGACGCGAGCGCGGACCCAGACGTATCCGTCGGAGTCAAAGGGCGGGAATGGAATCCCTTTGGCAATCAGCGACTGTCTGGTATAAGTGCCCAATGCCGACAGAGCAGCACGCCGATCGGGAGCAGGGACTTCGACACCAGCTAACCGCTCCTCAAATGGCGATGGTCAGCGTGGGCGGGTCCATCGGAACCGGCCTTCTGCTGGGTTCGGGAGCGGCGATCCAAATTGCCGGCCCAGCTCTGATCTTGACGTACCTGGTCGGTGCATTCCTGGCCTGGACCGTTACCAGCGCCTTGGGAGAGCTGGCCAGCGCACACCCCGGTGCCGGCTCGTTCGGGCTGTACGCCGAGCTTTATCTGAATTCCTGGGCGGCCTTCGTGGCGAGATACGGATATTGGTTCGCCCTCGCCGCCGCCGTCGGCGCGGAGTTAGCAGCCGCGTCAACCTACTCCAGATATTGGTTCCCCGCCGTCCCCGGCGTCGTTTGGGTTGTTCTCTACGCGGCACTCCTCCTGCTCATCAATTTGCGCCCCGTCGGCGACTACGGCAGCTTTGAATTCTGGTTCGCGATGGTGAAAGTCGTAACCATCGTAGTCTTCGTGCTGGCCGGAGCTTCACTGCTGCTGGGTGGCCGAGTAACGCCGCAGTACGTGAAAAACGGCGGCTTTTTCCCCAATGGCCCAATATCGCCGCTGTTGGCAGTCTCCTTCGCGTTGTTCAGCTTTCTTGGACTGGAGATGGTCGCGATTTCATCGGGAGAAGCGCGGGCGGCAAAGGAGATTCCACGCGCTACAAAAATCATGTTCGCGGTGCTGACGTTTGTGTACGTCGGCGCAACCGCGGTGCTGGTGGGTTTCCTGCCGTGGAACCGCGCCGGGGTGACGCAAAGCCCGTTTGTTACCGTCTTCGTCGTCGCTGGAATTCCGGCAGCCTCCACACTCATGAACTTTGTAGTGCTCACCGCGGCGCTTTCCGGCGCCAACGCCAACCTCTACGCCGCCAGCCGCATGATGTTTTCTTTGGCGCGGAGCGGCCAGGCTTTCCCCGCGCTGGGACGTCTGAACGCTTCCGGTTCGCCCCGGCTGGCCTTGCTGATTTCGGGAATCGGCGTACCCCTGGCGCTGATTGCGGAGCATTGGGCGCCGCGATCGGCCTTTCTGTGGCTCATTGGGACCTCGCTGTCCGGCGGCATGCTGGCCTGGTGCGTGGCGCTCGCTGCTCATATTGCGTTCCGGCGACGGCTCTCGCCCGCGGATGTGGCCGCCTTGCCCATGCGCGCGCCCGGCGGCGCTATCGTGTCCGCCATTGGCCTGACTGGAATCCTTCTGGTAATTGCCTCCACCTGGTGGGTTCCGCAGTCGAGAATCACCGTTGTCAGCGGCCTGCCCTGGCTCGCCATCCTCAGCCTGGCTTACCTTGTCATGCGCAAGCGCCAGAGTTCGCGCCAAAACCACGGCGGTACAATTCCCCATGACTCGTGAAATGCCCGACGATCTGCTTCGCTACCGATCCGAGTTTCCCATCCTCGAACGCACCACCTATCTGATCAGCAACTCGCTGGGCGCCATGCCGCGCGGTGTGTATGACGCGATGAAGGCCTACGCCGATACCTGGGCCACTCGCGGAGTACGCGCCTGGGAAGAACGCTGGTGGATGCTCGCGGCGGACGTCGGTGCTGAAATTGGCGCGCTCATGAATGCGGCCCCAGGCTCCGTGTCGACGCATCAAAACGTGACCACCTGCCAGGCTGTGGTCGCTTCCTGTTTCGACTTCTCAGGCAAACGCAACAAAGTCGTCTATACCGACCTGAACTTTCCCTCGGTCATGTACTTCTGGGAAGCGCATCGGGCTTACGGCGCGCGGGTTCACATGGTCAGGACCGACGATGGAATCAGGGTCCCTACCGAACGATTGCTCGACGCCATTGACGAGACGACCTTGCTGGTCCCGATTTCGCATGTCATTTTCCGGAGTTCCTGCATTCAGGATGCGAAGGCCATCGTTGAAAAGGCTCATCGCGTCGGCGCGCACGTAGTGCTCGATACTTTCCAGTCTTTGGGAAACGTGCCCGTGGACGTGCGGGCCCTCAATGTCGATTTTGCCTGCGGCGGAGTTTTGAAGTGGCTTTGCGGCGGCCCCGGCGTGGGCTATTTGTATGTGCGTCCGGACCTGGGCAAAATGCTGGAACCGAAGTTCACCGGCTGGTTCGCGCATCAGAATTCGATGGCTTTCGAGGTGGGGCCCATCCGTTACACCGATCCGCCGTTCCGGTTCATGAACGGTACTTCCCATATTCCGGCGCTGGAGGCGGCGCGGCCCGGGCTGAAGATCATCGCGGAAGTGGGTATCGAGCGTATTCGCGACAAATCGAAAAAGCAGACCGCGCGGCTGATTGAGCTGGCCGACCAACACGGCTGGACGGTCAATTCGCCTCGCGATCCAGAACAACGCGGCGGCACGGTTTCCATCGATATGCCGAATTCGCAGGACGTCTGCCGAGAGCTGCTGAAACGCGACATCCTGGTGGACTGGCGGCCGAAGGCCGGCGTACGCATGTCGCCGCACTTCTACAACACCGACCGCGAGCTGGAGTTAGCGATCGGCGCAGTGGAAGAAACATTGAAGAACTGGCAGCCGGCTTAACGGCACCCCGGCCTCATCCGGCGACGAACACGCCGCCCCGGCACCGCGCAACGAGCCCGGCGCCGGGCCGGAGCGAAGAGACGCACGATGCCGCTGGTCCGTGGCTAGGTATGCGCGGCCATGATGTTGTCGAGGACCTGCCTGGGGGGGCGGGTGCGCGCCTGGGGCAGGGTGGCCAGCGGCTCATCGACAAGGTTGAGCAGATCGGTGAAGGTCGGCTTCTGGGTGTCGATGTAGAAGACGCCGGTGAGGATTTCGCCCTTCTCGTGCGATTCCATGAGGGTTCTGACAGCGACGGCGCGGTCGTTGGGATCGTAGTTTTCCGGCAGCTTGGTCAGGCGCAGGTGCGAGCCGTCGTGCATGGTGACATCGAAGCTGCTGCCCGCTTCGTACTCCACGTCAATCTCCTCAAAGGAGGGGACGAAGCCGACTTCGTTGATCGGCTCTTCATGGTCCTGCATGTATTTGTAACTGCGCGTGGAACCTTCATGGTCGTTGAAGGTGACGCAGGGGGAGATGACGTCGAGCATGACCGTGCCCTTGTGGGAGATGGCCGCCTTGAGCATGGTGAGGAGCTGCTTTTTGTCGCCCGAGAAGGAGCGGCCGACGAAGGTGGCGCCGAGCTGGATGGCGAGCGAGCAGGTATCGATGGCGGGCAGATCGTTGATGACGCCGGTTTTGAGCTTCGAGCCGATGTCCGCGGTCGCGGAGAACTGGCCCTTGGTGAGGCCGTACACGCCGTTGTCTTCAATGATGTAGATCATGGGCAGATTGCGGCGCATGAGGTGGACGAACTGGCCGATGCCGATGGAGGCGGTGTCGCCGTCGCCGGAGACGCCGATGCCCATCATGGTTTTGTTGGCCAGCAGAGCGCCCGTGGCGACGGAGGGCATGCGCCCGTGCACGCTGTTGAAGCTGTGCGACCGCGCCATGAAATAAGCCGGACTCTTGGAGGAGCAGCCGATGCCGGAGAGCTTCATCACGCGCTCGGGCTGGACGCCCATTTCGTACATGGCGTCGATGATGCGCTCGGAGATGGCGTTGTGGCCGCAGCCGGCGCAGAGTGTGGTCTTGCTGCCGCGATATTCGACGACCGGCAGGCCGATACGGTTGGTTTTAGGGGTCGGAGTTGCGGTCGCTGCCATTAGATTCCCTCCTGCAGGACGATTTCGTCGGTGACGGAGCGCGCGTCGATCGGCAGCCCGTTGAAGTGGCGCACGCTGCGCAATTTGGTCGTTTCGGCGGCGGGCAGGTCGAGCTTGAGGAGGCTCAGCATCTGCGCGTCGCGGTTCTGTTCGACGATGTAGACGCGCTCGTGCGAGGCGACAAAGTCGTGGATCTCTTTACTGAACGGATAGGCACGGATGCGGAGGTAATCCGCTTCGAGGCCATACTCCTTCTTGAGCTGATCGCGGCTTTCCATCACGGCGAAATCGGATGTGCCGTAAGCGATGATGCCGGCCTTCGACTTACCGTTCTGGACGATTACGGGCGCGGGGACCAGCGTGCGGGCGGTGTCGAACTTGCGCGCCAGCCGCTCCATCAGGTTCTGGTAGTCCTCGGGGCGCTCGGAGTAGAGAGCCTTTTCGTTGTGGCCGCTGCCGCGGGTGAAGTAGGCGGCTTTGGCGTGGTCGGTGCCGGGCAGGGTGCGATACGGGATCGCGTCCCCATCGACGTCCTTATAGCGGCCGAACTCGCCCAGGCGCTTCAGGTCGTCGGCGGTGAGGATCTTGCCGCGGTTGATGGGTTTCTCGGGATACTCGAACGGGTCGGACATCCAGTTGTTCATCCCGAGGTCGAGGTCGGAGAGGACGAAGATCGGCGTCTGCAGCTGCTCGGCCAGATCAAAGGCCGCGCCGCCGAACTCGAAACACTCGCGGACGCTGCCGGGCAGAAGCATGACGTGCTTCGTGTCGCCGTGCGAGAGGACGGCGATAGAGAGCAGGTCGGCCTGGGCGGTGCGGGTGGGCAGCCCCGTCGAGGGTCCGACGCGCTGAATGTCGAAGATGACGCCGGGCAGTTCGGCGAAGTAGCCGAGTCCGGTGAACTCCGCCATCAGCGAAATGCCGGGGCCGGAGGTGGCGGTCATGGAGCGGGCGCCCGCCCAGCCGGCGCCGAGAACCATGCCGATTGCGGCGAGCTCGTCTTCGGCCTGAACCACGGCAAACGTGGCCTTGCCATCCGGTTCGACGCGATGCTTCTTCAGGAAGTCGATGAGCTGTTCGACGACGGACGACGAGGGTGTGATGGGGTACCAGGTGACAACCGTGACGCCGGCGAACATCGCGCCCAGGGCGCAGGCGGCATTGCCATCGATGATGATCTTGCCTTCGGTGGCATGCATCGGCTCGAGGACGAAGGGGTCGTTCTTGGTGAAGGTCTGGGCCGCGTAGTTGAAGCCGGCTTCGACGGCGCCCCAGTTCAGGTCGGCGGCCTTCTGCTTCTTCGCGAACTGCCTGCGCAGCGAGGCTTCGACGGCCTTCATGTCCATGGAAAGGATCTGGGCCGCGACGCCGACGTAGATCATGTTCTTGACCAGTTTGCGCAGCTTGGCTTCCGGACAAACCGCGGCGGTGATCTTGTCAAAGGGCACCGGATAGCAGGTGACGTCGTCGCGATATTGTTTCAGGTTGGCCGACTCCTCATAAATGGCCACCGAGCCGGGGCGCAGCGAGAGGATGTCCTCGCGCGCGGTTTCGGCATTCATGGCGATGAGGATATCGATTTCCTTTTTGCGCGCGACGTAGCCCTGCTTGCTGGCGCGGATGGTGTACCAGGTGGGCAGACCGGCGATGTTGGAGGGGAAGAGGTTCTTGCCGCTGACCGGCACACCCATGGCGAAGATACTGCGCAGCAGAACGCTGTTCGCGGACTGGGAACCGGAGCCGTTGACGGTGGCTACCTGGATGCTGAAATCGTTAACGACAGGCTTGGGAGGAGCAGCTTTTTCTGCGCCCGGTTCGCCCTGCGCGGACGGGGCGCCGGCGTTGGTGGTCGCCATGTGGCGGTGTTCCCTTCGGTAGAGAAATGGAAAGACCCAAATTGCTCTTTCGGCACCTCTCATTATAGCGGCCCATCGCAGCCCCACGCTTCTGGCAAGGGCACGAAAGGAATCTTTACAAACAGCAGGAAGTTGTTGCAGGCGAACCTGGGCAACAGGATAATCACTGACAACACCATGCGACTGGAATATTTCGAGCTTCGCGGCAAACACGTTCTGCTGGAACCGCTGCAAGCGGCGCACAGCGGAGAACTGGCGGCGGCGGCCGCGATCGATCCGTCTTTTTACCAATGGACTTACGTTCCGCAGGGACAAAAGGAGATGGAGCGGTATGTCGATGCAGCTCTGGCGGGGCGCGATAACGGCGTCGCGTGGCCGTTTGTCACCCGCTCCGTGCAGACCGGCCATGTTCTCGGCTCGACGCGCTATTTCGATTTGGAATGGTGGCCCTGGCCGGAGGGTCACGAGAGGCACGACCGCTGGGCTCCGGACGTATGCGAGATCGGCTATTCGTGGCTGACCCGGGATGCGATTCGCACGGCCGCGAACACCGAGGCCAAGCTGCTCATGCTGATGTACGCCTTCCAGGTGTGGGGTGTGCACCGGGTGGTTCTGCACACCGACGAGCGCAATGCTCGCAGCCGCGCTGCGATTCAGCGAATCGGCGGGAAGTTCGAGGGAATTCTGCGCGCCCATCGGCTGGCCAGCGATGTCACTCCGCGGAATTCGGCGCGGTATTCGATTGTGGCGGCGGAGTGGCCGGAGGTACGAGCGAAGCTCGAAGCCCGTCTGGAGCAGGGCAGCGCGCCTGAGACTAAACCTTCCGCGTGAGGCGCTCTGGCCATGGGAGGTTGGCTTCGATGGAAGCGCTGCATCGGGAGTTTATTCTGCAACGCCAGGCACGGCGGGACACGATTGGAAGATATCGGAGGCAGGGCACGAGACAACTTGAGCATCGGGCCGGAAGATTCCGTTGCGGGAGTCCGGCCCGTGCATGAAGAAGCAGAAAAGTGCACCGCAGCGCGACTGCGGCGGATGGGTTTTACATCAGGTGCTGCACTGCATCCCACACATACACACCGAGGATGCCTACAGTGAGGGCACAGGTGACGCCGGCGACCACGTGGATCAGCGGCTGGATTTTCTTCTCCCGGATCCGCAGATCGTCCTGCTCTTTCTTCTGATGGCTGCCGGATTCGTCGAGAAAGATCTGGTCTTCTTCGTAACGGGTGATATTGGAGCGATAAACAAGCAGGATGAGCAGGCAGGTGATGACACCGGCCCACACGATCCAGACAACCGGCATAAAGCCCATGATTGTAGCCATAAGGCGCCTCGGGTTACGGATTCCGCGTCGAGGCAGGGGCACCGGCAAGCCGTTGCAAAAGGCCGGTCGTCGCGCTGACCGGCTGCAACCTGAGGCAGGCCGGTGTGGCCGAAACCTCCAGCGGTTGAGCCGGCTCCTGGTGCCGGGCGGGTCCGGTAGAGCAACCCTGAATCCGGGCTCGGAAGGCAGGAGGGGCCGTCCGGAAAAGAATAGTAGCCCTGTCGCGGCACACTTGAACAGCACGTTTTGCATTTTCCCGTTACTCTCTGGCAACTCTCCGGGATTCAGAGCCTTCCATGCATAGGCCGGGAGGCGAACGAGCATGAGGGGACGAATCCGGGGGGAGATGATGGTGCGGGTCACGGCAACGCTGGGGTTGTGCGTGGCGCTGCTCTGGGTGGCCTCGTGCAGCGTGAGCGGGCACGAATCGGATCGGCAGATTCAGCACCAGGCGCAGCAGGCGACCGAACAGGCGAAGGCGGCGGCCCAGAAGGCAGCGGCCGATGCACGCGTGGCGGCGGCCAACGCCGAGCGCGACGCGCACGACGTCGCCAAAGGGGTGCGTGCCGGACTGCACAACGGCAAAGCCGGCTCCGATCTGGTGAATTTGAACACCGCGACGAGAGGCGACCTGGAGTCGCTGCCAGGGGTTACTCCGACGACCGCCCGGCACATTGCCGAGAACCGGCCGTACGATACGACGCACGATCTGGTGCGGAAGGGCGTGGTTTCGCAGGCGGAGTACGACCGGATCGCGGGCCAGGTGGCGACGCGCTGATTTGTGGCCGCGGCATCCGAGATGGTTCGCAGCGGGCGCGCGCCGGAATAGACTCGGCTCATGAGTTCCTCGCATTCTTCTGCGAAAAAGTGGGTCTGCGTCTTTTGTGCGTCGGCGGCGGGCGCTTCTCCTGCCTATCTCCGGGCGGCGACGGAGTTGGGGCGGCGCATCGCCGAGCGGGGCCACGGACTGGTCTACGGGGGCGCAACCGTGGGAGCCATGGGCGCGGTGGCCGACGGAGCGCTGGCCGCGGGCGGCGCGGTGGTGGGCGTGATCCCGGACATTATTAAGGAGCGCGAGATCGAGCACCGCGGGTTGACCGAGCTGCATGTCGTCCGCACCATGCATGAGCGCAAAGCCATGCTGGCGGAGCGTGCCGGCGCATTTGTCGCACTGCCCGGCGGCTACGGCACCATGGACGAGTTCATCGAGATCGTGACGTGGGCGCAGCTGCGCATCCACGCCAAGCCGTGCGTGTTAGTCAATGTTCAGGGCTTCTTCGACGGCTTGCTGGCGTTTCTGGATCACACCGTGCGCGAGGGCTTTATCCAGCCGGAGAATCGCGGGCTGGTGCAGGTGGCGGGCGATCCCGAAGAGGCGCTCGCGCTTGTGGAGCGGACCTGGGCTGAGCGGGGCGAGGTTCCGGCGCATGATCGAAGGCTGGACGCGGTGGTGCGGTAGGGCAGTTTCAGGGCCGTTGCCAGATCATCAGCAGCGTCATTCTTTTCTTGTGGAGTCACGCACAGCTTCAGCGTCTGCCAGGTCCTGGAGGCGCCCGGATGCGAGTTTGTTCCGGATGAGGTGCTCGGCAGAAATGACGTGCACTGGAACTCCGTCGATGAATGCCTCTGTTCTTTTCGACCATGCCTCGTCGAAAGTGACGCCGTCGATCTTTTGCAGAAGATCGATGCGAAGCGGAGGCTGGCCGATCTGGAACACTGAATCGGGGTCATTGCAGAAGTCCGCAGGAGTCACCTCGGTCAGAGGCGCTCCGTAGGCAGCGAGTGCGTGGTAAGCGGCTTCGCTGTTCAGTCGCTCCGGGCGAACAAAGATGTCCAGATCCTTCGTCGCTCGCGGTTCAGCGTAAACGCCAACCGCATAGCCCCCAACGAGAAGATACTCAACTCCGTGTTCGTTGAATGCGAGTAAGAGTTCTCTCAGATCGTTGGGAAGCATCGTAACGGTAACCCCTGACCGACCAGGCCGCCAGCGTCGCCTCCCAGACGGCGACGAGCCGCTCGCCGGGAGAACGCGTGCGCCAGTAACGGAGGGACTCGGCCTTCTGCGCCTCGTGGCTCGCGAATCTGCGGATGGTTCTGTCGCAGCTCATGATCAGGCTCGATTCTAGTCACTCGTCACAAGCGATGGAATGAAATTCCGCGGGCCCGGCGAGACCGCATCTTCTTCCGGATTGCCCGCTTCTCTGCTGAAGAAGCGATCGACGGCGTCGAGGATGGCGCTGCCCGTCCTGGCTTCGTAGATGGATTTGCGCAGAGAGGCGCCGCCGGGGACGCCGTGGGTGAACCAGGAGGCGAACTGCTTCATCTTGCCCGCGGCTTCGGCGGCCGGCGAGCGAGAGGTGTCCGACGTGACCTCGGTGAGCAGCATTTCGAAGTAGGTCCGGATCATGCGGTAGCGATCTTCGACCGTGGGCATGTCGTAGCGTCCGGCGGCGGTGTACTGGGCGATCTGGCGGAAGATCCAGGGATTGGCCGGGGCGGCGCGGCCGATCATGACGGCGTCGCAACCGGTTTTGCCGACGAGGGCGCAGGCGTCTTCGGGCGTGCGGACATCGCCGTTGCCGATGACGGGAATCCTGACAGCGTCTTTGACCTCGGCGATGTGCTGCCAGCGCGCCTGGCCGGAGTAGCCCTGCTCGCGGGTGCGGGCATGCAGGGAGACGGCGTTCAGGCCGCAGTCTTCGGCGAGCCTGGCCAGCGGCACGCAGATGATGTGGTTGTCGTTCCAGCCGAGCCGGAATTTGACGGTGAACGGGATGGTGACCGCGGCGCGCACCGCTTTGAAGATCTCGCCAATGAGGGGCAGGTCGCGCAGGAGGCCGCTGCCTCCGTTGCAGGAGACGACGCGCTTTGCGGGGCAGCCGAGGTTGAGGTCCACCATATCGAAGCCGGTCTCTTCGACGATGCGGGCGGCTTCGGCGAGCGTAGACGGGTTGGAGCCGAAAAGCTGAGCGGCGATGGGGTGCTCATCGTCGTAGAACGTGAGGTAGCGCTTGCGCTTGGATTCGCGCATACGCGAGAGGCCGTCGGCGGAGGTGAACTCGGTCATGATGAGGCCGCAGCCGGACTGCTGATTGGAGATCTGATCTTCGACCGATCCATGATCCGGAGCCGCCGAGAAGACGCTGGCGTTGCGGATGAAGCGGCGGAAGACGGTGTCGGTGACCCCGGCCATCGGTGCGAGAACGGTGGCGGGAGCGACGGTGACGTTGCCAATCCGGATCGAGGCGGGCACACGCGTGCCGCTGGGCATCGCGTGCTCGATCGGGTTGTCCCAGTGCTTCTTCATCGTGAATCCACGGCCCGACATCGCAAACTACTCGCGAACTTCCCAATTAGCCTGATTAGAAGCAACGTACTTATCTGTGATCTCAACGATTTGCGAACTGGAACGATAGCGTTCCGCCCTTACGATCGCAGTCACGA
Organism: Acidobacteriaceae bacterium; assembly: GCA_049579805.1. Taxonomy (GTDB): domain Bacteria; phylum Acidobacteriota; class Terriglobia; order Terriglobales; family Acidobacteriaceae; genus Palsa-343. The sequence continues at coordinate 20,307 of JBAUOP010000127.1, read as the reverse complement.
CGGGTTCGTTTCCGCTTAGGTCAACAAACAATATTCCGATGCGGCCGACTCCGTCCTTCGCCAGGGTTTCCTTAAGGAGTCTTGCGGCAGGGTGGTAATCCTTTGATCGCGAGCCCGCGACTAAAGCGGCAATGTAGCGATAGTGTCCTGCGATAGCCGTCAGAGCCGCCAGATCCCGATCCAGGCCTTGGGTAGTGGAGACGAGTATGGATTCGTCAGATGGGCGTCCGGTGAGATATGGAACCTCAGACACGATACGCACCACATGTACGTCACCAACGCCAGCACGATCCACGGCCAGAACATCGACGTGTTCGCCACACCAATCTGCATCCAGGTAGATCTTAGGAACAAGAAGCTTCCTGATCAGGTGCTCCTGGATGGCATTCTTGGCTCTGCCGAGCTCCTGTTGTGCCTCGATCTCAATCATTTCTCCACCCCTCGATCTTCAGAGACTTCCCCTCTGCCTCGGCCCACGCGGCAAAACGCTCGGCCTGCTGAACGATGTGATTGAAGTCCGGAGAGGAACCTTCGGGTGCATAGGCGACTCGACCTTTGAATCGCAGCAGGTTCTCCAGTCGATCTGCGCCCTGGTTTCTCTCATACCCTCTTGCTCTGAGCATCATCCTCAGTTCCTCGGCAGCTTTCCTGTGGTCTTCGGACGACAGGCCCTCGCTGCCCATACCGGTCCGCAGTGCATCGCAGTATGAAATCGCGCCGTGTATGCCAAGCAGGGCCGAAGAATATCGATAGTTCTTCAGATCGTCCTTAAGCAGGTCAACGCCCTTTAAGAAGTCTCGAGCCCTGCTCAGGTAGTGCTGGACTCGGAGAGCGATCATGTAGGACATTCTCCCACGCGGAGTCCAAACAAAAGGCCCCCGCCGCGGCGGAGGCCTCGCCTTTCCCGGGCTGCCGGGTTACTTCGCAGCCGCAGTCTCCACTTTGGCGTACTTGCGGCGGAAGCGCTCGACGCGACCCGCTGTGTCGATCAGCTTTTGCTTGCCGGTGAAGAACGGGTGACAGTTGGAGCAGATTTCCGCGTGGATATCGCCTTTGTGCGTGGAGCGCGTGGCAAAGTTGTTGCCGCACGCGCAAACCACTCGAATTTCGTGGTAGTTCGGATGTATTCCCTGCTTGGGCATGACTCTTCTCTTTAGAACCTTTCCTGCAATCTTCTTATTTTACCGTGAAACGGCCGATTGGCCAAAGGGCGGGGTCATTCGGGCAGCCGCAGGCTGCCGTCCGGCATCACGGTGAACCCCGGATTCCAGCAGACCTCCCAGGGATAGCCGTCGGGGTCGGCAAAGTAGCCGGAATAGCCTCCCCAGAAAGCCTCTTCGGCGGACTTGAGGATCCGCGCTCCGGCGGCCTGCGCCTCGGCCAGAACGGCGTCCACTTCAGCGCGGGTGCGGGCATTGAAGGCGAGGGTGATACCGCCAAAGCCTTGTCCCTCAGCAGGAAGACGAGCATCTTTGGCCAGGTCGTCGCGCGGATAAAGAGCCAGGGCGATGCCCGCGAGCTGATAGAAGGCGATCGCAGCGGAAGAAGCCGAGGAGGGACGCCAGCCGAGCCGTTCATAGAACCGGCGGCTGCGCTTCAGATTGGCAACGCCGAGGGTGACGAGGCTGAGACGCTGTTCCATGGCGGGGTTCAGGACTTTCCTTCCTGCGAGATGTGCACGTCGCCGATGCCGGTGGAGGCGCGGAGGTGATACCGGCCGCTGAGGGTGAAGTCTTCCGAATGACCGAGGAAGCCGCTATCCCCGCTGCCCTGATTCAGAAAGTCGTTTATGTCGCCAATGCGGGTGTGGGTTTCCACGTGGCCGTACTCGGCCGGATGGGCGACGGCAATGCGCACGTCGCCGACGCCAGTGTGGACGTCCTTGTTGCCCTCCACGCCGCGGATGGTCAGGTCGCCGACGTCGAGATCGGCCTTCAGGTCGGTGCGCTCGGGGACGTAGAGAACCACATCGACGCCGCCGGAGCAGTCGACGCAATGCTCGCGATCTTTGGGTATTTGGAGTTCCAGTGTGGCGCGGTCGGCGGCAACCTCGAAGCGGCGGACCCAGGAGGCTATGGTCTGCTGGTCGACGGAGCGGGTGGTGTGGATCTCCAGGCGGACGCCGTCGGCGCCCGAGGTGGGCAGGATCTTCACATCGCCGACGTTCATGGTGAGGACGACGGTGCCGCCGGGGGCGAGCGGATGGTCCTGGACATAGACGTTTGGGGTTTGGGCTGCGGCGACGGCACCGAAGCTGAAGAGGGCGGCGGCGAGCAAGGTTTTCATGGCAGGGCGCTCCGGAAGAGAGTACGCCGGCCGGGGGCGGAAGGTTCAACGCAAATCAGGGAATCCCCTCACGGGCGTGGGTGCGGAGCCAGGCGGCGACAGTCGCGGCTTTCTCTGGTCCGGCGGGAAGACCGGAAAGAAGGGTTTTCGATGACGCTGCGCAGAGGATGAGGGACGATGCTGGTCAGCCTGAATGAACAGCGTCCAGCAGAGTTTTCGCATCGACAACGGTTGCGAATTCCCCGTGGAGGGTTGCGAGGGAGACGCTGTGAATCTCGTCAGCTGAGTAGAGTCTGCCGTCGGGTCCTGCCATTTCGAACGCCGCGATCGCGTCGCCGGGCAGGTAGACCTCAAAACCCAGATTGGCGGCCATGCGCGCAGAGGTGGAAACGCAATGCGGCGTCGTCAGGCCAACCATCGCCACGGTTGCAATGCCGCGCCGGTGAAGAGAGTCTTCCAGCGAGGTGCCAATGAAGGCGCTGTTCACGTGCTTCTGCACGACTGGCTCGTTTTCCAGGGGCTGGACAATTTCCTTGATTGCGCAGCCGGGGTTGCGGGGATTCAGCGGTGAGCTGTCCGATGTGGACAAGTGCTGGATGTGAAATACAGGCCGTCCCGTATCACGCCAGGCTGCGAGGAGGGCGGCCATTCTCTGTTCGGCATCGGGGTTGTTGCGGGCGCCCCAACTGGGGTCGTTAAAGCCCTGCTGAACATCGATGATGATGAGGGCGGTGTTTTGGGGAAGGCGGATCATTGCAGGTCCTCCAGGGGAAGGTTGTTTCTTAAAGATCCTTTTTGGCGACCGGCGGGATTCACCTGTCCCTGGAGCTACTGGGCCGTGGCGCGGAGTTCGGCGACGATTGTGGCGGCGGCTTTGCGGGCTTCGTCTTCGCGGTCGGGCGGGAAGGAGATGGCGCCGACGCGGGCGTGGCCTCCTCCGCCGTAGCGCTCGCAGATGGTGGCAAGGTTGACCATTTTCTCCGGAGCGGTTTTGGTCCAGGGGTTGGAGCCGACGGCGACCTTGGTGCGGAAGCTCGACTTCGAGAGGCCGATGGAGTAGGTCGCCTCAGGGTGCAGGTAGTAGGGGATGAACTTGTTGTAGCCCTCGAGGGGATGGTCGGTGATGTCGAAATAAATGGTGCCCTGTTTCGATTCGGCGCGGGAGCGGATGAGGTCGAGCGCGCGCTGGTGGCGCTCGAAGAGCGGCGGCAGAAGGCTGGCGACCCAGGGCTGCTCAAGGACCTGCTGCAGCGGCATGCGGGTGAGCAGGGGGATGAGGCGCGGAAGAAAAGCCGGGTCCTGCGAGGACTCGATGATGAGGGTGAGCTTCATGGCCGGGGCGGGCATTTCGACGGCGAGCTGCGGGCTCTCGTAGAGGGCGCCATCGACGATGTCGGCCCAGCGGACCAGTTCGGCGACGGGGCCAGGGTCAAAGCCGAACTGCGTGGAAGCGATGTGGGCCAGGAAGCTGGTGCAGGAGACGTATTCGGGATCGTAAAAGCGATGGCCTTTGTAGCGGCCGTCGGCGAGGCCGTTGAAGTAGTCCTGCTGGTCCGCGGGGGTAAGGAAGGCGGAAAGGTGGTGATCGAACCACCACGTGATCTTGGGCGAGGGCGAGTATTTGAAGTCGACGATGGCGTTCTCGTCGCCAATGAAGTCGGCTTCGTTGAAGAGCGCGCCGGCACGGTGGACGAGGCCGCAGTATTCGTAGTCGGCGTCGGCGCGGACGCACTCGCGGTGGAATCGGCTGAACAGCGAGGCCGAGCATGCGCCATCGAAACACTTGTCGTGGTAGAAAACCCGAACCTTCAAGAGAACACAGCCCCCGGAAACCGCCGGGCGTGGGGCCGGGCGGGAATCTCTTAGATTACCGGGAAGTCACGCAGTGTCAAGCGAAGGGTTATGGCGCCGGGTGAGAGAGCTGCCTATATAAGGATTGCGTTCATCAGGCTTCCCCGCCGAATCGGGCAGCGAATTCGCCCTGAACCTGGATCTGAACCTGGTTCCGGACTGCCTTCTCTTCCGGACGCGCGCCGGCGGTGACGCGGTCGAGCCAGCGGAAGGCGGTGCGCATGAGAAACACATTCAGCAGGATGGACAGGAGGGATGCGGCGATGACGGCGCTGAAGACGTCCTCGCCCACCAGTCCCGCGGAGCGGGCGGCTTGTACGAGAACGAAGGAGAGTTCGCCAATCTGCGTGAGGCCCGAGGCCACGACGATGGCAATTTTGATGGGGTAGCGGAAAAGCCACACCACGCTTCCCCAGACGACAAACTTGGCGACGACGATCAACCCCAGCAGCAATCCCAGAAGCGGCAGATTCCTGAGCAGCGCGGCAGGATCGATCAGGGTTCCCAGGGATACGAAGAACAGGGCAACAAAGGCGTCGCGGAGCGGGACGATCTGTTCATGCGCATCGTGCAGATCGTCGAGGCCGCTGATGGAAAGTCCGGCAAGAAAGGCTCCGAGAGCGACGGAGAATCCGGCGGCATGAGCCAGGGCCGCGGTCGCGAGACAGGCAGCGATGACCACAAGGCGATAGAGTTCGGAGTTACAGGTAGCCTTCACGCGCCGGAATAAGGGCGGGATAACTTTGATCGCGAGAAAGGTGAGCGGGACCAGAAGCAGCAGGGCTTTGCCCAGGATCCATGCGGCTTGCAGCATTCTGCCTTCTCCGCTGCCGCCGATCACCGGGAGAACGACGGTCATGCAGATGACCGCAAGATCCTCGACCAGGGTGATGCCGATCATCACGCGGCCATAGGTTTCCCAGAGCCTGCCGGAGTCGGTGAGCAAACGCGCCAGCACCATGGTGCTGACCACGGAAACGGCGGCGCCGATGACCACGGCTTCGGTAAGGTTCCATCCGGCGAGGCGGCCCGCGGCGGCGGCGATCGCGACGATGGCCAGGATGCCGACAGGGCCGCCAATGAGGGCGACCCACTTCACGCGCAGCAGATCGTCGATGGAGAATTCAAAGCCGATGGAAAACATGAGGAGGACCACACCGGCCTCGGCGAAAACTTCGAAGGTGTGCACGCTGGACAGATGGGGTCCGGGCGTGAAGGGGCTGATGGCGATGCCTCCCAGGACGAAGCCGAGAATGAGGGGCAGGCGCAGACGCCACGCTGCCAGACCGCCGACGACGGCGGCAATAAAGACATAGGTCAGATCGCGGAAAAGCAGCGGATTCGGTTCCATGGGTTCTCTCCGGGTTTTCTCCGGCCGATCCCTCGCGGGATCGGGCAGTGTGAACTTATCGAGCTGGCGAGGCAAGGCCGGGGACTGCGGGATTTTCGTCCCGCGGGGCGAGAGATGCGGTGACAACATACCGTTGGGGCGCGTGGCCCAGGCCGTGAAAGGGATAGCAGGTGATCAGCGTGAGAGATGGAACGGAGCGGGGGCTGAGGACCCAGACATCCTCGGGATTCACGATATGAATCTCCTCCACGACATACTTGTCCTTGCGCGATTTCGTTTCGAGTTCGATGAGGTCGCCCGACTGCAGCCTGCCGAGGTTGCGAAAGAAGCCGTCGCGGTGTCCGGCGAGGCCGATGTTGCCGGATTGTCCGGGCAGCGCGGTACCGGCAATTTTGCCGACGGCGCGGTTCAGAGTCAGGGCATCGGTGCCGTCCAGAACCGGCACTTCGAGGCGAATCTTCGGAATGATGAGCACCGCCAGCGGGCCCTCGGGGGTTGCATCCTCATCGACCGCCGGCCGCTCCGACGGCGGGATCGCGGAGGATGACGGACTCAGCGGTGCGCGCGCGACGGGAGTCTGGCTGCGGTCCGCCGGCGCGGATGGCGTTGACTGGAACGTTCTCAGCAACGCTCTGGAACTGAAGAAGGATTCCAGGCGGCCGGCCGCGTAGAACGCGAGCAGCAGAATCGCGACAGTCAGAAGGGCGACTTCGGGTCCCTTTCGGAGCCATGATTGCGATCGCCGCGCGCGCGGGGGAGCAGACGGCCCGGATTCGTGTTTCTTCGCGTGCGACGACATAAGCGGCTCCTCGCTCTTCAATCAACTGCGCTGCGCCGTACCGGACTCGCGGGCCGTGCGCGCCAATCGAGTCTGCAGGGAGGTGCGCAGAGAAGCGCGTGCGCGATAGAGTCTGGTCTTTGCAGCGCTGACAGAGAGTCCCGAGCGCTGCGCTACTTCTTCGAGAGAGCATTCACCCAGGGCGCGCAGCTCCAGGGGCTCTCGAAGCAGAGAGGGCATGCGGGAGATCTGCTCGCGCAGTAACTGCGCTTCCTCGTGCCGGCTGCATTGCGCCTCGGGACTGAGAGAGCCATCGCTGACCCTGGCGGCGGGCGACTCGCTGCGGGCCGGATCGTGGTCGTCGAGAGATACCGCCGGAGCTCCGCGCCTTTTCCTGAGAATCATCAGCGCAGAATTGATGGCGATGCGGGTGATCCAGGTCGACAGGCTCGATCGCCGATCGAAATCCTGAATATGGAGATAGGCCTTGAGGAACGCATCCTGCAGCGCGTCCTCGGCGTCTTCGCGATTGCGGGTAATACGAAGGGTCGTAGTGAAGATCCGCCGCGAGTATGCGTGCCAGGCCTCGTCAAAGAGGCTGCCGGACAAATCGTTCGACGCATCCGGCATGGGCCGGTCGGCGATTGCCTGGGAGTTGGTGAGAGGGCTCTTCATGGCTGTCTGTTCTCCTGTCGGGTAGCGATGGGTACGGCCGATGACCCGGCTCATTTGTGTTTGCATTCCGGGTTTTGCGCTCAGGGCGGCGCGGGCTGAGAAGATCGGCGGCCCGCGCCACGCCGGAGGCCAGGAAGCGCGAGGCGGCCGGATTTCGCCCGCGCTTCGAGACGGAGATTGCTAATTTCCGGCGTCCTGCAGGCCCGGAACCCAGACAGCATCGGGCGCCGCCAGCTGGACACCGGCAAGCTCGGTATTCAGCCGGATCGCCTGCAGACCGGGCTTCCTGCCAGGGGTTGCGCTAAAGCTGAGCAGGTACTGATTGTTGAACGTGCGCTGCAGTTGATTGAGCCACGGAGCAAAACTGACAGGACTGCCGAGGCCCAGGTAATATGCCTCTCCGCCGGTTTTCGAAGCCAGGCGCGTCATATCGTTCTGCGCGCTGAGGGCAACATACCGATTGCGGTACGGGCGGTGGACACCGGGGGTGTAGAGGGTGTGAATCATGGTGCCGGTACGCTGCGCGACCAGCGCGGCCGAATCCGCGTCGGCATTGGTGTGGAGGCCGAGGCGAGGATGGTGCCAGTTGCGGCCGGCCCGGTCGATTCCGTCGGTGATCATCAGGATCTCCCGCCGATTGTCGCTGACAGGCCAGCGCTTCATCAGATCCATAACGGAAAGGTAAGGACTGCCGTAGGCGCCAACCGTGCCCAGCGGCAGCCGCAGCGCGCCGGCCGCGGATGCGTGGTTGGGTGTGAGATCCTGCACGACCTGGACGGTGGCGTTGCGCATGTAGCCGACGCCAATGAGGGTCGAAGCCGGTTGCTCGTCGATGAATTTCTTCAGATCGCCATACTGCAAAGCGAGCCGTGACTCGGAGGCATCGTCGATCAGGATGAATAGCTCCAGGCCGGCGTGCATTCCCTGCGCGGGCACGAGATCGGTGACGCGGAGGCGACTCTTGCCCTGTTGGACAGTGACATCGTCCGCCCCGAGATCGGGCATGCGTTTTCCGTCCGGCACGGTGGCCGTGACGGTGGTGGTCACCTGCACGGGGCTGCGGTCCGCTCCGCCGCTGGCGCGGGCGAGAGGAAAGGTCAACAGGATTCCCGCGAGGGCCGAAAGACTGAGAATTGACTGCATTTTTGCGAATTTCATGGCATGACTCCTCGGACGATGAACGTCCCGGTGGTGTTCGCTTCCGGCTTGATTCCGGGCAGCGAGGAAATTTGTGGGTTGACCGCCGGCGACTCCGTGCGTGGGAAGGCCGGCGGACTGAACGTCGCTAGATCCCGCTCTTTCTGGCCACCCTGAAGGCCAGGGCAGCGGCCAGGCTGAGGAGGCCGATGAGACCGAACAGCGGCAGCACGCTTCCGGTTTGCGGCAGCCGAGCCTGCGCCCACGCGTGTTCCGCGGTGACAGAAGCTACGGGTTCCGGATCCGGCTGAAGGGCGACAGGCGCCGGCCGGAACAGGAGTACGCCGACAAGGGCCGGCAGCGGTGGCGGAGGCGCCTGTCCGACGTTGGTCTTGCTCTGGGAAACCACCGTGTGCATGTCGTCGGTGACGATCGTCGCCTCGATGCTCATTCCCTTTCTCAGATCGTGGACGGTTCGTTTTTCGCCGTTGATCAGGAACTTCGCGTGGCTGGGAACCGTGAACACCTGATTTCCGCCGTCGGGCAGAGAAACGATGACAGAGGTCGGCGCGCTCACATGCCACACCCTGCCCTTGATGATTCTGACCGTGTTGACGTAATGGGGTGTGGTGGTGGTGGTGAAGGTCTGCGTCAGCGTGGTTCCGGGCTGCAGATCGCGGACGCTCACATCTTGTCCGCCGATGGTGAAGACTTCGTTGTCGGGAACGACGACGTGTTCAATCCTGCCGCTCTCGAGTTTCAGCACCAGATTGTTGCCTTCGACATAAACCACTTTGGCGTTGCGAACCGAGGTTTCCATGGTGGGATTGCCGGGCTGAACGCTGGTTGTCGTCGTATCCTGCGCCCATCCGGGGTTAGGAACGCTGAGAACAATCAGAGCGCCGATTGCGCCCAGGATGGACCAGCGCGATACCAAATTGAGGATGTTCATGGGGATCTCCTTTTTGCGTCTTGTTGGTTGGCGTCGCGCGGATCAGAACCTTGTCCTGCCGATCGAACGCAGTTGAAGAATCGCATTCTTCCCCGCAACGAACATCGCAAGATGGAGTGCCTGCACAGCCCCACTTTCGTAGTCCGAGCAGGGGGTCTGTTAGCGGGGTGAGCGGAAGTGCAGGAGAAGTGCCGCGGGGCTCAGCTGCGCGGGCGCGGCGCACCGGGTATGACGATTTCCCGGCGCCCGAAAAGGCGCGCGTCGAGCGAATAGGCGCCCGGGCCCAGCAGGACGATGGCGACGGAGAGAGCGGCCATATCGAAGACGGGAATGGCGATGCCCGAGCCCATGAGGCCGGATGCCAAAAAGGACGAGGCACCCACCGCCAGATTGCCAACGGTGGCCGCGGCGCTGGCGAGCGGCGTGACGAAGCCGATGAGAAGCGCTATGCCGACCACCACCGCGAACAATCCAGCGACCCAGAACCCGAAGACAGGTTCGCCGGGAGCACTGAGAGAACCAACGCCGTAGACCATCGCATTGACCGCGACGGTGAGCCGCAGAACGATGAGGCCGACGCCGGACCACCCCCTGGGAAAACTGGAAAAGAGCCTTTGCAGCCGGTGTCTCCTTCAACGGAAAAAAGCGTACCGCAACGAGACTAACTCCCGGAGCCCCGCATGGGACCCCTCTTCCGTGGGGTACGACGGCGCGATTTATGAGTTATGACCCGGGACTTATCAGAACCCTGGGAAAGCCTTCATCCTTCAGGGGAGCGCTCACTCATTAACGCGCCTTTCCTCGACCTCCTGGATTTCGGAGGGTTCTCTCCTGAGCCAGCGGAGCCAGGAGGAGACCGGACCCCGGGTGAGGTTCGCGAATGCGACGGATTCGGGGACAGACAGTTCGACTTCGGTGCCTGCGCCCACGCGGCTGCGGAGCCGGAGAGTGGCGCCAATGCTTTCGGCGCGCTCTTTCATGCCCGCCAGCCCCCAGTGGCCTTCGCGGCCGGAGTCCAGCACATGAGGATCAATCCCCTGGCCATCGTCGCGCACGATGAGGCGAAAGCATCTGCCTGCATATTCGATGACCACCTCGATGGAATTTGCCTTTGCATGGAGAAACGCATTCATGATGGCCTCGCGGCCAATGCGGTAGACCTCGTCACGGATCCGAGGACGCATCCTGCGGGGATCGCTTTGCGCAATCACGCGATAACCGGTCTCTCCGGCGAGGCCGAACTCCTGTCCGATGCGCGAGAAGGCGACGCCCAGATCGGCGTCGGCCTGGTCTTTGGTGCGCAGTCCGCGCAGCGCGTTGCGGCCTTCTTCCGTCACCTGGCGCATGACCGTCAGAACTTTGGCCATCACCGGCCTGGCGGGTGAATCTTCCGGCAGGCGATCGTGCGCCGCTTCAAGGTGCATGGAGGCACTGAGAACGCCCTGGAGCAGCGTGTCGTGCAGCTCACGAGCGATGCGCTCGCGTTCCATCAGCCGTTCTTCCGCACGCATATGCGTCTGCCGGACGATTTGCTGGACGCGGATGAGATAAGCGGTCGATAAGAGGAGGAAGAGGGCGGTAATGGCGATAATTTGAAACCACGTCGTCTGATAAAAGTACGGCTGCTGTGTCACTTCATAGACGATGCCGGTACGGTTCCAAACGCCGTCACTGCCGCTGGCGCGAAGATGGAAGGCGTGCATGCCAACCGGGATATTGGTATAGACCGCGGTGCGCGAGGCGTCGGCGTCGAGCCAGGATGTATCGACGCCATCCAGGCGATATTGCAGGCGGACTTTTTCCGGTGAGCCGAGATCCACCGCTTCCAGATGGAGTTCGACGTGATGCGTTCCCGGGGGCAAGATCGCCTCAGCCTCTGCCAGGTCGTTGCGCTTTCCCACGGTGATGGTGCCGACCAGGATCTTTGGTTGGGGAGCCGCAGCCGGCAGATGAGCGAGATCCAGCATCGCCAGGCCTTTGACGGTGGCAACCCAGAGCTTGTTGTCGGGGGTAATGGCCACATCCGGAAAGCCCACGCTGCACTGGACCGAATCCAGTCCGTCGGTACGGTCGATGCGTTCGTAATCGAGGGGAGTGTCGCGATCGCCGATCGATTGGCGGAGATCGTCGAGGCGAACGCGAAAGATGCCGTTGGTGCCGCTGAACCACAGATCGTGCTGCGGCGACTCCACCATCCCCAGCACTTTCAGGTCGTCGTTGACGGGGAGCAGCCGGCTCTTGTCGATGAGGCTGATTCCCTTTGGCGAGTTCAACGCGTAGAGATCGCCGAGGGAGTCTTCGGCGAAGCCGATGGTGAATGGGCCATTGCGCGATTGTGTCGAGGCAAAGGGGACAAATCGCTCGCCCACCAGGCGGTCGATGCCGGCCTGGGTCGCCCCCCAGATCGTGCCGGAGCGGTCTTCGAAGACGGAGAGAATCTTATTACTGGAAAGGCCGTCGGCTACTGTGTAGTTCTGGAAGCTTCCATTCCGCATGTGGCTGACGCCGTCCGGCGTAGCCATCCAAAGGGAACCATCGCGCGCCACCGCGATCTGGAGCACGACCTTGCTCACCAGTCCCTGAGCAAGGGAATACTGCGTGAAGTGGCCGTTGCGGAATCGGAAGAGCCCTCCGCCATAGGTGCCGATCCAAAGATTGCCGCCGGGATCCTCGGCCAGCGACCACACGCAGGAATTCGCCAGGCCGTCTTTCTCGGTGTACTGCCGGAACCGCTGGCCTTCCAGAACGGAGAGCCCGCAATTGGAGCCGACCCATAGCTTGCCATCGTGGGTGGACAGGACGGCCATGGCAATGTTGTTAGGAAGCCCGTCGGCACTGGTGAATATGCGCACCACGCGGCGGCGCAGATGAATCAGGCCGTTTCCGTTGCTGCCCAGCCACAGGTCGCCATCTGCGCTCGCGTAGAAGGAGCGCGCATTGACGTTGGGCGCCGGACTCTCCAGGCGATTGCCGTTCACGCGATAGACGCCGACGCCGGTTGCGATCCACAATGCGCCCTGCGGATCGACGTAGGTGCGAAAGGCCATGGTGCGAGCGATTCTTGCGGGTTCGAGCGGGGGCAGGTGTTTGGGCCCGCGGATGCGAATGCCTTTGGCCGTGCTGTACCAAAAGTTTCCGGTGTCGTCCTGTGACACGTCAAAGATCTGACCGTCGCGGATTCCCAGACTGGCTGGGAGGCCGGGGTGGTGGATGACCTCTGAGCCATCCCACTCAATGAATTCGTGGCCGGTCACAATCAGCAGATGACCGTTCAGGGCCTCATCAATGCGATTGACCGACACTGCCGGGATCACCTCGACGAATCGTCCGGCGTCCAGCCGATAGAGGCCATGATCGGTTCCGGCCCATACTTCGCCTTCGCGCGTCTGGAGCAGCGCCTCGACTTCATCGCTGGGTCCCGAGCCGAGGTGGTAGAAGGTGAGGCGCGCAGGATTGAATTGATCGAGCGCCTGCCTGGGGATGAGCACCACGCCGGCATCCGTTCCCACCCAAAGGTCGCCATTCGAGGCCTGCAGCAGTGTGTGGACGGCGCCCTGCGAGGGCGAACCCGATGTCTGGAGGCTGATGGGGCTGAAGTCGCGTCCGTCAAAGCTGGCCAGGCCGGACTGCGTGCCCACCCAGAGGAGACCGTTACGGGTCTGCACGATTGCATTGACGACGTTGTCGGGAAGACCATCTTCCACGGTGAAGTCGGTGCGGATGTAGTCATCGGCCAGCGGCGGCGGGTGCAGGTTCTGCGCGGAGGCCAGCAGCGCCATCATGAAGAGGAGAACATTGACCGCGATTGCACCCGAGCCGCGTCGCACGCGGGACCTTGCGCCATCGTTCAGCCTCAACGATAGCCGGTGGGCCGGCCTGAAGTCGTCGCGCAGCATGGCGAAACATCCTTTGTGAGTGCGCCGGCAAGAATCCTGCGGTTGACGGGATATTCGTGGCCGAGAGAGGGGACCACGCCCGCTCCGCGGGAAACCGGAGCTGCCGATGGCCGCGCCGGCGGGCGCGTTACGTGTCGCGCGAACGCCAGGCATCCAGAAAGCCGCGGCGGATGGCGATGAGAACAGCGTGGGTGCGGTCGTTGGCCTGCAGTTTGGACATGATGCTGCTGACGTGTCCCTTCACCGTGTCTTCCGTGATCTGGAGCTTCGCCGCAACAATCTTGTTGGAATTGCCCTGCGAGATGGTGCCGAGGACTTCGACCTCGCGCGGCGAAAGCGCGTCGGCGTCGATGTAGCCGGAAAGCTGCGTCGCCACTTCCGGCGGAATGCTGCGCTTGCCGCTGTGTACGCTGCGAATGGCCTGCATCAAATCCTGCCGCAGCGTGTTCTTTAGCAGATAGCCTGAGGCCCCCGCCTTGAGAGCGCGCCTCACCTGTACGTCTCCGTCGTAAGTGGTGAGGACGATCACACGCGCGTTGGGGAACTCGCTGCGAATTTTCTGGATCGCTTCGATCCCGCCCATTCCGGCCATCTGCAAATCCATCAGGGTCACATCCGGCCGATGCTCGCGGAACGCGGCAATGGCCGTGGCCCCATCCGCGGCCTCGGCAACAATGCGGATATCGGGAACGCCTTCGAGTGTCGCGACAATGCCCGCGCGCATCAGCGGGTGATCGTCGACGCAGAGGACCCGGATCGGATTGGCTGCTTCCATGGTGGGGTTCCTCCGGGGAGAGGATGGACCGGCGTTCTGCATGCAATGCCGAACACGATCCGGCTTTCTGTCAGCGATCATAGCAAGGCCGGCAGGCGGTTCCAACCCCCACGATCGTGGGGGTTGGAGGCGAATGTCGCCGCCCCTCGAAAGTGCGGTGAGCTTTCCCCTCACGGTCCATATTTTGTAAATCCGCCGTCAGGAGGGGACTGCACGCAGGAGCGGCTCGCATCGGCCGTTGAGCAACGGCAGAACACCGGGATCGTCCAGGAAGAAGCAGCGCAATCTCCGGAAGAGGCGGAACAGGAAGGGGAGCCCCCCATCCCTGACCGCGGGCCGCCGCGAAAGCGGGCAGGGAATCGGCAACAGAAAGAAAGGCGCGCCCTAAGACGCGCCTCTCTCGTTTTCTCCCAGCTCTCGGCTGCCTGTCTCTACGCCGCCTTCGCTGCTCTTCCGCTCAGCCTCTCGATGATCGTCCGGTTGAACGCCGGAAGATCGTCCGGCTTGCGGCTGGTGATGAATTGCCCGTCCGTCGCCACTTCCTGATCCACCACATTCGCTCCCGCGTTCTTCAGATCGGTGCGAATCGACGGCCACGCGGTCATCGTCTTCCCCTTCACCACACCTGCCTCCACCAGCATCCACGGCCCGTGGCAAATCGCCGCCACCGGCCGTCCGGTTGAGACAAAATCCTTCACAAACTGCACCGCCTTCGGTTCCATGCGCAGATGATCCGGATTGATCACGCCGCCGGGCAGCACCAGCGCGTCATAGTCCTGCGCGCGGGCCTCATCCAGGGTCTTGTCCACCTTCACGCTGTCGCCCCATTCTTTTAACTTCCAGCCCTTGATGGCGCCGCCCTTCGGCGACACGATCTCCGTCGTCGCTCCCGCTGTTTCCAGCGCCTTCTTCGGTTCCGTCAGTTCCACCTGCTCAAAACCGTCGGTTGCCAGAATGGCAATCCTCTTCCCATGCAGATTCTCTGCCATCGTAAGATCCTCCCGTTTCTTTCGATTGCTTGCTCTGCTTCATAAGACGGACGCAGCCCGGGGCGGCGTTGCCAATTTTTTTCCGTTCTTCTGACTGTAACAATCTCAAGAGCATAATCGTGTACAGTTCCGGGGTGAGTAACGAATCGAGAATTTTACGGAGGAATTTCATGTCGAACCGATTCTGGATTGCGACGGTCGCGATCGCAGCGATGGGCAGCCTGAGTGCCTGCAATTCATCGAATAATGCCAGCAATAACATCGCACTCTCTGGAGCCGGCAGTACCTTCGTCAATCCGGCGATGTCCCGCTGGACCACCGATTTTTCCCAGGCGCATCCCAATATCCGCGTCAACTACCAGTCCATCGGTTCCGGCGGCGGCATTCAACAGGTGAAGGCCGGTACCGTGGACTTCGGCGCCTCCGATGTCGCCCTGAACGATCAGCAGCTCACCGGCATGCCTCCCATCCTGCAGATCCCCGAGACCGCGGGTCCGGTTTGCATCACCTACAATCTGCCCACTCTCGCTGCTCCGCTGCACCTCTCGGCGGATGCCTTGGCCAATATCTTCCTGGGCAAGATCAAGAACTGGACCGATCCCGAGCTGGCGAAGGACAATCCCGGCGTGAAGCTGCCTAAGCTTCCCGTCGTTGTCTCGCACCGCTCGGACGGGAGCGGCACCACTGGCATCTTTACCGAGTATCTGTCCTCGGTGAGCCCGGAGTGGCAAAAGAAAGTGGGTTTTGGCACGGCGGTTAGCTGGCCCGTCGGCATCGGCGGCAAGGGCAACGAAGGCGTCACCGGCAATATTCGCAACACCCCCGGAGCCATCGGTTACGTCGAGTTGGCCTACGCCCAGCAAAACCATCTGCCCACGGCTGGTATTCAGAACCAGGCCGGACAGTATGTTCAGCCCTCGCCCGCCAGCACTACGGCAGATATCGCCGCTTTCGCTGCACAGCTCGCGCAGGACCCGCGCAAGCCGATCGTCAATCCCCCAGCGAGCGCGCCGGATGCCTATTCGATCTCCGGGCTGACCTTCCTCCTCATTCCGAAAGATGGTCCGGACAAGGCCAAACGCACCGCCCTGAAGCAGTTCATCCAGTACATCATCACGGATGGCCAGGCAGCTGCCGAATCGATCAACTATGCTCCGCTGCCCGACAGCGTCAAACAGTTTGACCAGCAGCAGCTACAGCAAATGACGGCGGCCGGTCAGCCGATCAGCTAACGATTCAGGGGCGCGCGGAGTCCATCCGAGCGTCCCTGCGCGTTCCCCTTAGAAGCGGTACGCGAACCCCGCTGAAAGAATGGGAAAGAATCGTGCCGGCGCAGCATCGTTCGCAAGCTTCCGCTGCTGGGCCACAACATTGGCGTGGATCGTCGGATCCGTCGCCACATCCGCGCAGTATGGCACACCCTGGTCGGGGTAACAGGCGGTGCCGTTCAGGTTGAGCGCCACCTTCGGATCGCCGACATACGCAAATCCCAGCTCCACCGGCACGCTGAAATGCCGTCCGCTGCGGGGAACCAGATTGCCCCATCCCACCGTCAGCTTCGGTGCGGCTCTGTTGAAAGTAACGCTGCCGGTGCCGTTCACCGGATCGGAGGCGCTGCTGGTGTAGGTCGTGCCGTTCAGTGTGAATGTCTGCCCGGCGGGAACATTCGCGTTGCCGGTGATCTGATTGCCGTTGTAGAGCAGCGCGCCCGGGCTGATGTGGAAGCCCTTCGCCCACGGGAAGTAATCCAGGCTGGCTCCCGACGAGCGGAAGCGCAGATTCGCGTTATAGGTGATCCCGTCGCTGGTCAGCGTGTCGCTGTACGTGAAGAAGTTGCCGCCGGCTCGCAGGTTCAGATGCTGGGTCAGCGGCGTGGCCGCCTCAAAACCGATGCCGAGCACCCCGACCTTGGCATCCACGGCAACCGTGGAGAAAGCCATCGGCCGGCTGGACATGGAAGGCGCATACACCTCTCCTCCCGAGTCAGCGCTGCCGCCTGCCAGCAGCGACGGTGTCAGCTGAGACGAACTGCCGGGCTGCGCGAACACGGCTGGCGCAAACCCGCACAACGAGAGGGTCAGTACGGTGGCAAGCAGGCGATTCATGGGGGAGGATCTCCAACGGTTGAAATGCTTGCAATTCGCCCGGCTCCGTCGCGGATTGACCGGTCTTCCCGCGGCCGCGATCCTCTGAAAAGAGTTGCGCAAGCTCCAGGAGAAGGCACGTATCCCCTTCACGGCACGTGACCTGGGCGAACTACCCCCAAAGTAAGTTACTCTCGTGACGCGGACAATGGCACGGGAGTGGTATCCGCCAGCCCTTTCGCTCCGAGGCGCTCCCGCAGCTGATTCGCGATCCCCGCCAGAGTGCGCAATCGGCTCTCCACGCTGGGCGGCAGACCCTCTTCTTCAAGCGCCAGACGCGATTCCAGCAGGATTCCCGTCACCGCATTTTTCAGGGCCACATCCACCGCCGCCGCAGCCGCCACAGTGGCCATCTGCTGCTCCCTCTGCCGGCGTGCCAGGGCGGCCCGCATCTCCCGTTCCAGTCGGGTGCTGCCCGCCAAAGCGAAGTTGATCTGCAGCGGAATCGCCAGCCCCGTGTGTCGCCACACCAGCTCCGCACCCTGCGGATCGCCATCGGCCAGGATCTGATCCAGCACCACCAGAGCGTAACTGCGCCGCTCCAGCAACCGCAGCGCTCCCGCCCGCGTCCCCGCAACCTCTATAGTTAGCCCCAGCCTTTGCGCCAGCGTTGCCGCCATCTCCTCGACCCCGTCCGCGGCCGTAATGATGAGGGCCACCGACTGCGCCCCCACAGTGATCGAAAGAGCATCCTCCGTCTTCGCGCTCAAAGCGTCACCCCGTATTCCTTCAGCTTGCGGTACAGCGTGGTCTTGCCGATGTCGAGCAGGCGCGCGGCCAGCAGCTTGTCGCCGTTCACCTGCTCCAGGGTCGTCAGGATCGCTTCTTTCTCCCGCTCCGCCAGCGTCAGCACTTCCGCCGCCTCGCTCGCGGCCGCCTGCCTGGGTTTCTGCCGCGCCGCCGCCGCATGTTTCCACGCGTCCTGAATGCTGGTGCTCATCTCCCCCATCTCGATCACTCCGCCGGAGCAGAGATTGCACGCGCGGTCGATCGCATTCGACAGCTCGCGGATGTTGCCCGGCCACGCGTAGTCCACCAGAAACGTCAGGGTCTCTGCGCTCAGCCGGAAGGCACGCTTCATCTCGCGGCTGTTGCGCTCCAGAAAGTGCGCGGCCAGCAACGGAATATCCTCTTTCCGCTCGCGCAGAGGAGGCAGCGTCAGCTTCACCACGTTGAGCCGATAGTAGAGATCGCGCCGGAACCTGCCCTGTTCCACCATCGCCGGCAGATCCTGGTGCGTCGCCGCCAGGATGCGCGCCTTGATGGGAATCGCGTGGTTCCCGCCCAGCGGACGCACTTCCTTTTCCTGCAGCGCGCGCAGCAACTTGGCCTGCAGGTCGAGCGGCAATTCGCCGATCTCATCCAGAAAAACGGTGCCGCTGCCGGCCGTCACCATCAGGCCGTCATTGGCCCGGTGCGCTCCGGTAAAGGCGCCCTTTACATGCCCGAAGAGCTCGCTCTCGATCAGCGTCGGCGCCAGAGATCCGCAATCCACCGGCACAAACGGCTTGCCGGCCCCCAGGCCATTCGCGTGAACGGCGCGCGCCACCAGTTCCTTTCCAGTGCCGCTTTCGCCCAGAATCAGCACCGGATGCGTACTCTGCGCCACGCGGGCCAGAATCCTGAAAAGCTTCTCCATCTCCGGGCTTTGGCCCAGAATGTCGCCCATCCCCTGCCCGGAGCGCAGCCGTTCCCGCAGACTGCGGCTGGCCGCATCCACTTTCATGCGCTCAGCCTGCCGGCGCAGCACCGCGCCCAGCTCTTCGGCCGAAAAGGGCTTCACCAGATAATCGCTTGCCCCGAAACGCAGCGCCTCCAGAGCCAGTTCCACCGTCGAAGCCGAGGTCATCCACACCACCGCCACATCCGGGCGCATCTGCCGCAACTCGATCAGCAGCTCGCAACCGGCGCCGGTGGCCACGGTCTCGTCCACCAGCACGATATCCACGCCCCTGGCCAGCAGCAATCCGCGCTCCCGCGGCGAAAGCTGCGCTTCATGCGCCACCATTCCCTGGCTGGCGACAATTTCACTGGACGCGCGGCGAATGGAAGCATCGTCGTCCGCGACCAAAACATGCAGCGGAGCGGATTCCTGGGAGAGAGCAAATGGCATGGAGCGACCCGAAAGGTGGAAGGATTCTGCTTCCGATGGTCGCATCATTGCCTGTCAATTCCTTCCCCGCCGGGGAGTTCCGAAAGTAAGGCACCCATTACGGCGGTAATGGGCAGTTCGATCTCGATGCGCGTTCCCCCGCTCGGCGCAGCCGCCGCCCGTACCTGTCCGCCTGCAGTTTCCACGAGATTCCGCACGATGCTCAGACCCAGTCCGCGGTGCGGCGTCTCCGGCCAGGCGCGCCCTGCCTGGCGAGTCGAAAACCCCGCTTCGAAGATCCGTTCCCGAAACTCCGCAGGAATCCCCGGACCATCGTCCTCCACCGTCAGCACCACCTCGGGCGCGCTCTCCGCTTCGTTCCCGCCCGCATCGAGTTCTCCCCAAAGCCGAGCCGCCTCGTCCTCGCTCAGCAGCTCCTCATGATCCACCGTCCAGAAAAAGCTCCGGCCCCCGCTGCGCTGCGTGGTAATGCGGATCCGCCCGCCGGTGGGCATCGCGTCCGCCGCGTTGCGCACCAGGTTCACCAGAATCCTCGTCAGGCTTTCCTCGGAGAGCCGCAGTAGCCCCGGGCAGGGAAGCGACGCAATCTGCAGCTCCACCACCGGACCCGCAATGGCCGACAGCAGATTCCCCAGCTGCCGCACTGCCACCGCCAGATCGTCCACCGGCGCCTCGGCCGGCTCCTCTACCCGCACCGCCATCTCCGGGTGAGCCAGTTCCGCCAGCCGCTGCACCAGCCGTCCCGACGCCTCAGCCAGCGAGCGAATCTCCCCGGCAAAATGTCCGTGCTCCGGTGCGAGCACACCCGGCTCGCTCACCAACTCCGCGCACAGTCCCAGCGCCGTCACCAGATTCCGCGCATCGTGCGCGATCCCCGCCAGCACCAGCGGCGGTTCCTCCTGCCGGGCCATCAGCACCGGCAGCGTTCCCGCGCCACGACCCAACAACCCCTGCAGCCTGGCCGATCTCAAACCAGGATTGTCCATAGGTCCCATCAAAGCGTTCTGTTCCACGGCAGCGTTCCTCCTCGGGTGGCAGGGAAGCCATCGTGCTCTGGAGGTCACTCCGGCTTCCCAACTGGTTCACGACTGCCCCGAAATAGAACACGTCGAGGGCCAAACCCATCGCCACGGCCCATCCCCTTCAAACCAAACCACATCCCCTCCGCTTTCCGTTCTCTCCCGTTCGCGAACCCCCACCCGCCCCTTTCCCAAAACGGCACGCGCTCGCCCCGTCGCGACCCCCAACCCCAGCCTGTTCAGCCACTTCCCCCGGCCCTCCCATTCCGGTACCAACCCGGCCCGTTTCCCGCTTTGGAACCCGCGGAAACCGTACCCCCCCCGGAAAGTACAATGAGCCG
>JBAUOP010000126.1:0-2116 GCA_049579805.1 Acidobacteriaceae bacterium | reverse complement strand
CCCCAGGGCGAGGTCCTTTGAGGCGCACTCGATCGCCGAATGGTTTGCCGGGGCGACCGACGGAGGAAACGAAACAATGCTCGGCCCGACCGCTCATGTTGATACGTTCGCGCGCGACAATCTGCCTCCTCTCGACCAATGGCCGGACTTTCGGCTCGACGGATTTGACTATCCCGAATATCTAAACGCCGCAGTCGAATTAACTGATCGCATGGTCGAGCGCGGCTTTGGCGACCGCACAGCGCTGATCGGCCATGGCCGCCGCCGCACTTACAAGGAACTTGCTGACTGGAGCAACCGGTTGGCCCGGGCGCTCATCGAGGACTACAGCGTGAAGCCCGGCAACCGGGTTCTGATCCGCTCGGCAAACAATCCCGCGATGATCGCCTGCTGGCTCGCCGCGACGAAGGCCGGCGCGGTCGTGATCAACACCATGCCCATGCTGCGGTCCGGGGAACTGACCAAGATTGTCGATAAGGCCGAAATCAAACTTGCGCTATGCGACACCCGCATCCTTGACGAAGTGGTCGCCTGCGCCAAGGGAAGCGGCTTTCTCAAGAGCGTCGTCGGTTTCGACGGCACCGCCAACCACGACGCCGAGCTCGACCGCGTCGCTCTCAACAAGCCGGTGGACTTGGCCGCCATACGTACGGGAAGGGACGACATCGCGTTACTTGGATTCACCTCCGGAACAACCGGCGCGCCGAAGGCGACGATGCACTTTCATCGCGACATCCTCATTATCGCCGACGGCTATGCGAGGCAGGTTCTCGAGGTTCGGCCGGAGGACGTGTTCGTCGGCTCTCCGCCGATTGCCTTCACCTTCGGACTCGGGGGACTCGCGGTGTTTCCGCTGCGCTTCGGCGCCTCCGCCGTGCTGATCGAAAGCGCAACCCCGCCGAACCTCGTTAAGATCATCGAAACCTACAAGGCGACCATCTGCTTCACGGCGCCGACTGCATATCGGGCGATGCTCGCAGCGATGGACGAAGGAGCCGATCTTTCTTCGCTTCGCGTGGCCGTGTCCGCAGGCGAGACGCTTCCAGCTCCGGTCTTCGAAGCCTGGACGAAGCGCACCGGCGTGCCGATCCTCGACGGCATAGGCTCGACGGAAATGCTGCACGTGTTCGTAGGCAACCGTCTTGACGATCGAAGGCCGGGCGTCACCGGGACTCCCGTGCCGGGCTACGAAGCCAAGATCGTCGATAAGGATTTAAACGAAGTTCCACGGGGTACGGTAGGGCGCCTCGCGGTGCGCGGCCCGACCGGTTGCCGCTATCTCGCCGACGTCCGTCAGCGTGAATACGTGCAGAACGGCTGGAACTTGACTGGCGACGCGTTTAGCCAGGACGAGGAGGGATATTTTCATTTCGTCGCGCGCAACGACGACATGATCATTTCGGCCGGCTACAACATCGCCGGCCCCGAGGTGGAGGCGGTGCTCCTGACGCATGAAGCGGTCGGTGAATGCGCGGTGATTGGGCTTCCCGATGAAGAGCGGGGGCAGATCGTCGCCGCCTTCGTCGTGCTAAAGCCGGACGTTCTTCCGGACGAAGCGACTGCTATGCGGCTGCAAAACCACGTCAAGGCGAACATTGCGCCATACAAGTATCCGCGCGCGATACGCTTCCTGGAGGCCTTGCCGAAGACGCAGACGGGCAAGATCCAGCGCTTCCAATTGAGGTCTCGCTCATGAGCGATGGTCCCTTCGAGCGCTCGCGCGCTATGTTCGATCTGCCGAAGGGTGTCGTCTATCTCGACGGGAATTCGCTCGGAGCGATGCCAAAATCTGCTCGGGAGCGCGTCCGCCGCGAACTCGACGAGAGCTGGGGCCGCGAGTTGATCCGGGCGTGGAATACCGCCGGCTGGATCGACTTGCCCGCCCGCGTCGGCGACCGCATCGGCGACCTTATCGGCGCCCCGAAGGGTTCGGTGGTCGCGGGCGATTCGACGTCGATAAACCTCTTCAAGGCGCTGGCCGCCGCTCTCGAGCTCGTGCAGCCGCGCAAGGTCATCCTTTCCGACAGCGGCAATTTCCCAACCGATCTCTACGTCGCCGAAGGCGTCTGCCGCCTATTCGGGCGGGACCATGAGTTAAAGATCGTCGACCCCGAGG
>JBAUOP010000125.1:0-2271 GCA_049579805.1 Acidobacteriaceae bacterium | reverse complement strand
GCCTCGGCCACCGCGGGGTGGCTGACCAGCGCGTGCTCGACCTCGGTGGTCGAGATCCGGTGCCCGGAGATGTTCATCACGTCGTCGACCCGACCCAGCAGCCAGAGATCGCCGTCCTGGTCCCGCTTGGCCCCGTCGCCGGCGAAATACCGGCCCGGGAAGCGCGACCAGTACGTCTCCTTGTAGCGCTCCTCGTCGCCGTAGATGCCGCGCAACATGCCGGGCCAGGGCTCGGTGACGACCAGATAGCCGCCCTCGTCGTTGTGGACCGAGCGCCCTTCGTTGTCGATGACGTCGACCGCGATGCCGGGAAGCGGCGTCATGGCTGCACCGGGCTTGGTGGCCGTGATGCCGGGTAGCGGCGTGATCATGATGCCGCCGGTCTCGGTCTGCCACCAGGTGTCGACGATCGGACACCGCCCACCGCCGATGTGGGTGCGGTACCAGATCCAGGCCTCGGGATTGATCGGCTCGCCCACCGAACCCAAGAGACGCAGGCTGCTCAGATCGTGCTGAGCCGGCAGGTCCTCGCCCCACTTCATGAACGTGCGGATCGTGGTGGGCGCCGTGTAGAGGATGTTGACCTTGTACTTCTCGACGAGCTGCCACCACCGGTCGCGGCCGGGTGTGTCGGGGGTGCCCTCGTACATGACCGACGTGGTCCCGTTGGCCAACGGCCCGTAGACGATGTAGCTGTGGCCGGTGACCCAGCCGATGTCGGCGGCGGTCCAGAAGACGTCGCTCTCGGGCTTGAGGTCGAAGACCAGACGGTGTGTCGCCGAGACGTGCGTGAGGTAGCCGCCGCTCGTGTGGAGAATGCCCTTCGGCTTCGCCGTCGTGCCGCTGGTGTACATGATGTAGAGCGGGTGCTCGGCGTCGAACGCCTCGGCAGCATGGCGCTCCGCTTGGCGGGGAACGATGTCGTGCCACCACACGTCGCGCGCTTCGTCCCACGTCACGTCCTGGCCGGTGCGCTGCACCACGAGGACCTTGCGGACGTCGGGGCACTCCTTCAGTGCGTCGTCGACCGCCGGCTTGAGGGCGCTCGGCGCGCCGCGGCGGTACCCGCCGTCCGCAGTGATGATGAAGCGTGCTTCGCAGTCGAGGATGCGGCCGCGCAGCGCGTCGGCAGAGAAACCACCGAAGACGACGGTGTGCGGCGCGCCGAGACGGGCGCAGGCCAGCATGGCCACGACGGTCTCGGGGATCATCGGCATGTAGATGGCCACCTTGTCGCCGGTGCGGACGCCGAGCTCGAGGAGGGCGTTGGCGGCCTGGCACACCGAGGTCCTGAGGTCCGCGTAGGTGATCGTGCGGGTGTCGCCCGGCTCGCCTTCCCAGTGGAACGCAACGCGATCGCCGTTACCGGTGTCGACGTGGCGGTCCACACAGTTGACGGACACGTTGAGCTTGCCCCCGACGAACCATTTGGCGAAAGGCACGTTCCATTGGAGGACCTCGGACCAGGGCTCGGCCCAGGTGAGCCAGCGAGCCTGCGCCTCCCAGAAGCCGAGCCGGTCGGCGGCCGCCTCGGCGTAGATCACGGGCTGCGCATTCGCTGACTTGGCGAGCGCTTCGGGCGGGGGGAAGGTCCTCGTCTCGTGCAGCAGGGCCGACAGCCCCTCCTCGCGCTCACTCATCTGGCTCGGTCTCCTCGTCGCGGTCGAATTCCCATCCTGCCTGATCACGCGGCCGTGCGTTCAGCTGACGCCGCCTTGGGCGCGCAACTCGAACCCCTCAAAGGTGAATGCCGGTGTGACGGTCGCCCCGACCAGGGCGTAGTGGCCGAGCGGGCGGGCCCATTGCCACACCCCAGGCTCGACCACGGCCTGCGGCCGTTGCCCCGCGGCGACGTCGGCCCCGAGGACCGTCCGGTCGCGCGCGCCGTCGGGCCATTCCCGCCACAGTTCGAGCGCGTCGCCGGCGTAGTAGTGCCACAGCTCCGTGGCGTCGATGCGGTGCGGAGCGGACTCCTCGCCCTCGAGGAGCAGGTAGTAGATGGCGCTCGCCGCCGGCCGCTCTCCGGGCGCCGCCGGTGCTTCCCAGGTGCGGCGGTACCACCCACCTTCGGGATGGGGCTCCAGGCCCAGGGCTGCGATCAGGGGTCCCCCGGGGCGCACGCCGTCAGTCTGCCCGTGGCCGCAAGGGCGGTGTCAGGCCAGTGAGGCCGCGACGGCCAGCAGGTGCTCCGACGCGCCACCGAACAGCGCACCGTCGGCGGTGGCCCGCTTCATGAAGAAGTGGCCGTCGTGCTCCCAGGTGAAGCCGATG